>CAZIWA010000070.1:0-27865 GCA_964542875.1 uncultured Phycisphaeraceae bacterium | reverse complement strand
CGATGTCCATCATGATCGTGCCCGGAGACTCGGGCGTAAGGTTCATGTCGTACACGATGGAGTTGTAGACAGCCAGGGGCGAAAGCGTCAGCCCGTCGACAGTCAGGCCCACTTCCCGGTAATTCTTGAGGAACTGGTTCACCTTTTCCTTGGTGATGGCGACGATGCCCACCGAGGTATCCGGCGAATCCGGCGCGGAGAAGACCTGATAGTCCCACTCCACTTCATCCATGGGGAAAGGAATCTGCTGAAGCGCCTCAAACCGGACCATCTCAGGGATCTTTTTGGGGTCCACGGGAGGCAGTTTGGCAAACTTCTGGAACGCCGCCGAAGCGGGAACCGAAACCATGACGGTGGACTTATTGACCTGGTGCCGCGCAAGGAACGTATCGAGTTGGACTTCGATGGCCTCGTCGACGTTTAAGTCCGGCGTTGTCAGGACTTTCTTGAAAGGCAGGATGTCGTACTCGGCAACATTCACGTCATTGCCGCGTCTAACTAGACGGATGGCCTTTAATGCGTTTGCGCCGACTTCAATACCCCAGCAGTCGTTCTTTTTGGCCATAAATCCTCCGCCGACACCGATGGGTCCGGCTTGGGCAGTATACCAACCGGTTCCAAAGTCAAAGCCCGGTTGAAATAAAGTTATAAAACCTTGTCAAAAACCGCGATCCCTCTCATAGCGTGTGTGTGCTTGCATTGCGTTTGCGTGGTGGGACTGGCCCAATCTACATGAACACGTCAGGGAGAATCAAGTATCGGGTGAAACGTTATTTGGGGTAGTCGGACTTTTGCTGCCAGTCCAGCTCGTAGCTTCCGGGAATGCCGTGGTACTCCCGCGGGAAGACGTAGTCTTTCCGCAAGGGATGCCCCTTCCAGTCCTCCGGCAGCAAAATCCGCCGCAGATCGGTGTGGCCGGGGAACTTTACGCCCAGAAGATCGAAAATCTCGCGCTCGTGCCAGTCCGCCGCCGGCCAGATCTTCATCACGCTTGGGACGATCGGGTTGGCCCGGTCGGTGTAGGCCTTGACCGCAAACCAGTGCCCATGCCGTGTGGAATACAAGTCATAAACACATGCCATCTTATTTTCTGACACGTAATCCACACCGGTTACACATGACAGCCAGTCAAAGGCCAGGTCCGGCGACAAATGCAGGAACTCCGCCACCCCGGGCAAGTCGGCCGCCTGAATATGCACCCGGGGGTGCTTGTCGTCCGGCAGGCTCAAAACAATGGCCGGCCCGAATCTGACTTTTAACCGCTGGCTGATTTCTTGAGGGGTCATGAGTGATTTATAAGCTGTAATGGGGGGGAGTGGTTGAAGTATACGTGCAATCTCAACCCGGAATGCCATCGCCAAAAAGCGCTCGGCCCACTCTCACGAGCGTGGCCCCTTCTTCAATGGCGACTTCATAATCCCCCGACATCCCCATGGACAGGATGTTGAACTTCTCACCGGCAAACGGCTGAGACTTGATCTCATGAAAAATCTCATACGTCCGGGCAAAGGTCGACCTGGCGTCCTCCGGGTTCTCCGAATAGGGAGCCATGGTCATCAAGCCGCGAACGTTCAGGTGCATCATCGCATAGAGCTGCTCAACCACATGAATCACCGCAGGCGCCGCGATCCCATGCTTGGAAGCCTCGCCCGATACATTCACCTGAAGCAGTACGTCGATCGTCCTGTCCGTCTGAATGCCAAACTCGTTGACGTCCTCGGCAAGCCTGACGGTATCGATGCTGTGCGTCAGGTGCACCGCGGGGATCACCGTCTTGACTTTATTACGCTGAAGCGTGCCGATCATGTGCCAACGCGGGTTCAGCCGATTGGCCGGGCCGGGGTTGGCCCGGTTGTGCTGCTCCACAAACGCCGTGATGGCTTCCATCCGGGCCACAAGCTGCTGAACCCGATTTTCGGCCAGGTCCTGGTGCCCCAGGGCAACCAGGTCTTGAATCTGCGCAATCGAAGCGGACTTGGTCACCGCCACCAGTGTGACATCTGAAGCTTTGCGGCGTGCCTTGGAGGCGCTGGCCGCGATCCGCTCCAACACATCCTTATAAGCATCTTTGACGGGAACAACACCGGTCATTGGGGGTCCTTGGGCGAAGAATCATCCCGATTCTGGATCTTTTCATGGGCCTTCTGGCTCAGCCGATTGACAAAGCGCTTGTTGAGGACCGAAATAATATAGAAGATCACCACCAGCACGATCACCGCAAGGATGGCGTATTCGGTCTTTCGCACCAGGGCTTTGACCTTGTCGAAGTGCTCGCCGAACCACCAGGCCAGGATGATGATGGTGGGAACGCTTAAGAGCGCTGCGCCGCCGTCATAAAGAATCACTTTGATCGCCGGCACCTTCAGATGTCCCGCTGTAAAAAACAGCGGAGCGCGCAGGCCGGGCATGAAGCGGCCGGCGAAAAGAATCTTCCCGCCGTGTGCTTCAAAAAGCTCCTGGCACATCTCCAGCCGCTGAGGCGTAAAAACCCGCTTGAGGAACGGAACGTTGACAATCCGTTCCCCCACCGCGCGCCCGATGTAGAAAAGCAGCAGGTCGCTTCCCAGCACCAGGAACATCGCCCACGGAATCATCAGCCAGAGCGATGCGTATTCCGGGTTTTTATAGCACAGGTAGCCCGCCACCAAGAGCGATATGTCTTCAGGAATCGGAAGACCAAGGCCCGACGGGATGATCAAAACAGCCAAACCCAGGTATGGGTGGTGGCCGACTTCTTCGATGAATTGTTGTGGGTCAATCACGGCGGTCAGATTCTACGCCAGCTTGCCCCTCTCCGGCGTCGCATCCGTGATCTTTTTATCGCGTGTTATCCTCTAACGCCAAAGGTTCCTCTCCGAGTGAAAATCATGACCCAATCCCTTGACTGCCTCGTCTGCGGATCCTGCGTTGTGGATATCCTCTGCAGACCCGTTTCCCTCACCCAGCCCATCGGCCAGGGCGTTTTGCACCACGTGGAGCCTGTCCTCCTGCGCGCAGGCGGCATCACATCCAACTCCGGCGTCACCATGGCCCGCATGGGCCTCAACGTCGGCGTCTTCACCCGGGTCGGCAAAGACGACTGGTCCCCCGTCATCCGAAACCTCTACAAATCCGAAGGCATCGACGTCACCGGCCTCGCCGATGACCCCGAAGGCGCCACCAGCACCACGGTCGTCATGATCGATTCCACCGGCGAACGCAGCTTCTTCCACTGCGTCGGCGCCACCAAGCGCATGTCCGCCAAGGACTATCTGGCCAACCTCGACCTGTTCGCCCGGAGCAGATACATGCTGCTGGGTTACTACAGCATGATGCCCCTGCTCACCCCCGACCTGGCCATGGTGCTTAAGGAAATCCGCGCCACCGGCTGTAAAACCGCAATGGACGCCGCAGGCCAAGGCGGAACCATGGACCCCCTCAAAGACTGCCTCCCTCACCTGGATGTTTACGTCCCCTCCCACGCCGAAGCCAGGCACCAGACCGGCCATGACGACCCTGAAAAAATCGTCCAGACCTTCCGCAACGCAGGCGGCCAGGGCCTCCTGGGCGTGAAGCTCGGCCGCCAGGGCGTCCTCCTGAGTTCCAAACCCGGCCACAGCGTGCACATCCCAATCTCAACGCCCCCCGGCCCCGTCGTCGATGCCACCGGTGCAGGCGATTCCTTCTACGCCGGCCTCCTCACCGGGCTCATCAAAGGCCTCCCCGTGGAACAGGCCGGCAAGCTCGGCACCGCCGCCGGCGCATGCTGCGTCACCTCGCTGGGCGGCGCCTCAGGCGGCCGGGATTACGCATTCACCTCAAAGCTCGCCGGCCTTTAATCCTCTTAATTCCCTCTGACCAGACCTCAGCCCCTCAGGATGAAAGCATTTGTGATATTTGTCAGCCCATGCACCCGGGTTATCGCGTGATCGCGCCACCAGGGGGCTTCGAGCAAGTTCACGCCATTCAAGATGAATGCCATTTTGCGGCATGATTCCCCTTTGGGCTTCCGATGGACACCCGACAACCCGCCCCCCGATAACCCGGGCGCGTGGGCCATCATCAAATGCTTTTACCCTCCCTAAAACCCCAGACCCTTCTTCTCTACTTCTTCGGCATCGCCAAACCCGAAAGCCCGCACGGCAGCATCAGCACCGCGGCAAGGCCATACAACATGTAAAAAGAGGAGTCGCCCGACGGGGCCAGCATTTGCAGCAGATACAAAAACGACGGCACCATCGCCGCGATCACGCCGTAGCACAGCAGGCTCAAAATGTTGTACGTCGCAAAAAATGTCGTCCGCGGCCCGTTCTGTGGAATCGCTTTATAAAGCTCCGTCCCCACCACCACGTTGTAGCAGCCGTCGCACGTGCCGATGAAAAACCACGCGATATACAGCGGCCAATACCGATCCGGCGTGCAAAACAAGAACGCGACGAAAAACAGCGTATAGAACGGCGTCGAAATCAAAAGCAGCGCCCGAGACCCCAACCGCTTGATCAGCTTCGCCGCCATGAACAACGCGGCAAACTTGCTCACCCCATACACCACCGTGAACGCCGCCGCCTCCGTCGCCTTCATCTTCAGCACATCCAGGTTGAACGTCTGGTAATAAGGCGCGGCGAAATAAAACGGCAGGTTAAACCCCAGCACCACCACCATCACCCGCGCAAACGGCTTATGCCAGAAAACCCCGATACACTCCTGGATTGAAGGCCGCTTGGTCTCCGGTTTGGGCTCCCTTGCCCCCTGCATGGTGATCACCGACAGCAGCCCGATCCCGCATCCAAATACGATCAGCCCCCCCATCGCAATGGGGTCGTCCTTGCCCAAAAGATCGGCAACCCAGGCGAAGGACATCACGATCAGAATCTGCATGCCAGCGATCACCTGCGCACGATGGCTCAGGTACGCCGGCCGAATGCGCGCGGGAATACTCTGGGCAATCCAGTCATCGATGATCGGCCGCGCAAGCTGCATCGTCCCCGCCGCCACCAGCACAAACGACACAAAGAGCGGCAGCCGCCAATGGCCGGGCACAATCGGCATCAGCGCCACCAGCCCAATAAGAACGATCGGCTCAATGGCGCCGATCCCGATGGCGAAACGCTTGGGATTTTTGATGGAAGGCAACATGTAGATGCAGATCACCTGCATCGCCACCGCAAGGTACATGCACGCCGACAGGTACCCCATGTCGTTCTTGTTGATGCCCAGCGACAGCGCGTACGCCGTCACAATGATCGAGTTGCCCGCGCAAAGCGTGTCGAAGACCACACGTGAGCCGGCATTGATGTTGAATGCCACAAGCGTGGAACGCGTGCTGGGAACGCTCTCACCCAGCAGCAGCTTCGACACGGATTTAGGCAGCACGCGCATGACGGATGGAACCAGGGGACTTTACGCCCGGGGTAATGCGCAAAGATTCTATCCAAACCTTCTGAACGCGTGTGATATTCAGTTTAACTTTCAGTAACCGGCTTCAAAACACCTCAGACGCCTTGGGGAAGGACCCCAGCACCGACAGGTGCAGGCAGTGCTTGCGCGCGGCTTCCAGCGCCGAAGCCACATTCCCATCGCTCTGGTGGCCCAGGAAGTCGATGAAGAAGTTGTATTCCCAGTTCACCCGCTTGCTGGGGCGCTGGTCGATGTGCGTCAGGTTCAGCTTGTGATCCCGAAACACATCCAGCACATTGGCCAAAGCGCCGGCCTGGTGCGCCGTGGTGAAGGTAATTGATGTCTTGTCGTCCCCGGTCCGGCGGGCCGGAGCCATGGAGATGATCAAAAAGCGCGTGGTGTTGGTCGCATCATCTTCAATGGCGCTGGCCACGATGGGAACGTTATAGATCTCCGCGGCAAGGCTCGATCCGATCGCCGCAGCCCCAGGCTCAGACGCCGCAATCTCCACGGCCTTGGAGGTCGACTGCGCATCCACCCGGGTCGCGCCCTTGAGGTTCAGGCTAAGCCAGTTCCGGCATTGCGCAATGGCTTCCGCCTTGGAGTACACCTTGGTGATCTTGTCCAGGGGAGACTTGGAAATAAGGTTGTGATGCACGCTGATGAGCACTTCCCCGCACACCTGTACGGTGGTTTGCGAGAGGCAGTCGAGGGTTTCGTTGATCCCCCCGATGTAGGAATTTTCGATCGGCACCAGCCCCAGGTCCAGTTGCCCCCGGGTGATCTTATCGAACACCTGGTTGATGGCATCAATGGGTTCGTAATCGATGCTTTCCCCGAACTTACGCTTGGCCGCCACGTGGCTGTAGCTGCCTTCGGGCCCCAGGTACCCCACGCGCAGCCCGCGCTCGAGCGCGAAGCTGCCGGACATCAGCTCACGCCAGATCGCCGTCACGCACTTGTCCGGCAGCGGCCCCTTGTTGTGCGCGCGCACCTGCGCCAGCACCTGGCTCTCCCGGTCCGGCGCGTACACCGGCGACGCACCCCGGTGCTTGATCTTGCCGATCTCGATCACGCAGCCGGCCCGCTCGTTGAGCAGTTCCACGATCTCCTTATCGATCTCGTCGATGCGCTTGCGGTGCGGGGCTAGCCGGGCCTGCGTGTCTTTGTCTGCGGATGGCGTTTGCATCCGAAGATTTTAACCTGATACCCAAAATCAGTCTGGCCTTGAATTACAGCCCCCTTTCACCCCGCCTCGGCAGTGTTAAACTCCACGCATGATCCTCTCAAACATCCCCTACGGCCCACACCCGCGCCACCTGCTGGACCTCCACCTCGCCAGCCAACCCGGCCCCCGCCCCTTCTACCTCTTCATCCACGGCGGCGGCTATGTCGGCGGCGACAAAGTCAAATTCGCACTCCCCGGCCTCGAAACCGCACTCCTCAAGCACGGCATCACCTATGCCGCGATGAACTACCGGTTCACCGACGACCCCGAGCTCTTCGCCCCCATGAACGACGCCGTCCGCGCCATCCAATTCCTCCGCCACAACGCCGCCAAATGGAACCTCAATCCCAACCTCGCCTCAGCCGGCGGCGGCTCGGCCGGCTCCGTCAGCGCCTTCTGGCTCGGCCTCCATCCTGACTACGCCGACCCCGCCTCCCCAGACCCCATCGCCCGTCAATCCAGCAAACTCACCGCCATCGCCTCCTGGGAAACCCAGACCTCTCTGGACCCCGTCTTCATCAAATCCATCATCCCCGGGCAAACCTGGGCCTTCCACACCATCCCCAAAATCGTCCAGGTCCCCTTTGAGGACTACGAACAACCCTGGGCCCGCGAGCGCTTCAAGCGTGTCAATTTCCCCGACATGGTCGATCAAAATTCCCCGCCGACCTACATCTTCAACGTCACTCCAGACGCGCCCCTCACCCCAGACCTCACCCCAGGCGCCGGCATCCACCACCCCCGCTTCGCCTCGGCTTTCAAGCAATACATGGACAAAGCCGGCGTGGAATGCGTCATCCGCAAAAGCGAAGATGTGCCCCAGATAACCGACTATGACCAGTTGCTCGTAAAGTTCGCCGGCGAATGCGCCGACTTCCTCGCCAAACATCTTAGATAAGCCGCCCCACTCCCCTTGCTCAGGTCACCCATGCCAGAATTCAAAAACCCCTACACTTCTTTCCCCATCTGCGATGCCGTCATCTACTCCGGCAAAATCATGGAGACGGTCATCACCCCCATCCCCGACGGACAAACCAAGCCCGTCGCAGGCGGCGCACGCGAACACATGGTCGAAATCCTCAAGCAGCTCGACGATGTGCTCGCCCTCTGCAAAACCCCAAAGAACAACGTCGTCTCCGTCAGGCTCTACCTGCAGGACGTCAACCGCGACATCGCCCAGGTCAATGAGGTCTACAAAACCTACTTCGCTGGCTGCTCCCCCATGCGCATCGCCGTCGGCGCGCAACTCCAGGCGGGCATGCTCGTGGAAGCCGTCGTATTAGCCGAAGTGCCCAGGGAGGCCTGACCCATCAAAGCCGTTTAAGCACCACCGCTGTCCGGTCATCGGCCTGCTTCAGGCCTTCAGAATGCTTTTGGGTTTCTTCCAGAAGCGCCTTGATCCACGCCTCGGATTCCTGCGCCTTCGTCGACTGCATGAAGGCCAATAGCCGTTCCACGCCATACGTCCGCCCGCTCTTGTTGAGCGTCTCGTGAAACCCATCAGTCAAAATCACCATCTGATCGCCCGGCTCAAAACGCATCGTGCACACGGATTCATTGCGCATTTTTGGGGAAATGCCCAGCGGCATTCCCGTGGGCATCAGCAGTTGCGCGCTGTTGTCCCGGGCCCGGCGCACCACCATCGGCCCGTGCCCCGCGGAAAGGTATTGCAGCGTATTGGCCGCGGGATTCAGGATCCCCACAAACGCCGTGATGAATCGATTCGCATCCAGGTCCTGACACACCTGCAGGTTGATCGCGTCCAGCACGCGCGACAGGTCCGTGGTGAACCGGATGCCCACGCGCAGCATCGAGCGCATCTGCGTCACGCTCAGCGCCGGCCCGATGCCATGCCCGGTCGCATCCGCAACCAGGATCAGAATCGGCGGCGTGCCCGGCCCATAGCAGGGCAATTCCACAATGTCGTAGATATCCCCGCCGGTCTGCTCCGCGGCGTGGCTGAACACCGCCAGGTCGTACCCCGGCACAGCAGGCAGTTCCTTGGGCAGCAAATCCTGCTGAATGCGCCTGGCCACCTCCAGGTCTTCCTCCAGCTTCACCATCTTAAAACGCTCTTCCAGCAGCCTGGCACGCTCGCCCAGGCCCTGGGCCATCTGGTTGAAGCTGCGCGCCAGCTTCCCCAGTTCGTCGGCCCGGGCGATCTTCACCGGATGGTCGTAATTTCCCTCGCTGATGCGCTGCGTCCCTGCCAGCAGTTCTTCCACCGGCTTGATGATCAGCGCCGTCAGGTACCTGCATGCCACCAGCGAGAGCACCACCGCAAGCAGGGCCGCAATGATGATTTCCTGCTGCAGCCGCTTAAGCGGCAAAAGCGCCTGGTCCAGCGATGCCGCAATCACGAAACGCCCCGAAAGCCGATTTTCCAGGTCCAGCCCGATCACCTGCCCCAGGTACTTTTCGCCGTCGGCCTGAAACACGATCTGGTCAATCTCATACCCCGCGAACTTCACCTTCTGCACGCTGGAACCTAAAAAGTTCGGGTCAGGCTGAACTTTACTGGTCGCCCCGGTGGACGCAATCGACCGCGATGTCGCCCGCGCCACGATCTGATTCTGCACCTCATACCAGGCGGTCAGTTCCACCTCGTTGTTGGCGCCCACATCAAAAAGCTGCTTGCTCCACACCCGCTCCACATCAATGCCCACAAAGCACGCCACGCGCAGGTTGCGCTGTTTGTCGATCTCCACCGGCACGCCCAGCGCGATGAACAACCCCGCGGGTGTCCACACATACTGAGACACCGGCGATTCGCTCGCCAGCACCTTGTCCACCACCCACGGCAGCCGGGCCCAGGAAAGGTAATCCTTGAGCCCCGCGGTCTGGGTGTCCAGCACGTGCACCGTCCGCTTGTCCACATCGCCCGGCGTCGCCAGGGCAATAAACGCGATCGGTACCCCCAGGGATTCCAGCTCTTTTGCGATCCGCTGCTGGACCAGTTCTTCCTTAAACGCCCGCGCCTCCGGGGTTTCTGCCGCCCTGGGGTCCAGCGCCGCACGCACCAGGCGTTGGTTCTCCGGCGTTTCCAGCGCCGAACGCACCACTTGCTGCACTTCCCGATGGATGCGCCCCGTGCGCCGGATGGACCGGAAAATCTCATTCCCGATCGCCGTATTCACCCGGTCGGTTTCGTGTGCCGACACGTTCATGCTCACCATCCAACTGACAAGAAGCGTCAGTCCGGTGGTGATCGTCAGCATAGAAAGCAGGATTTTGGTGCTTAGTTTCATCGAGCCCGGTCGGGTGGGGTTCTACAGGGCATTTTAGGCCAATTCAATCGCGCCCGCATACGCCGGTCCCGGCTCTTTGAAATATCCAAAAAACAAGCCGGCCCGGGTTTACCCGGGCCGGCCTGCTTAAATCACATTCAATCGGCTTACCGCACGCCCATCAGCAGTTCAAATACGAGCTGATCGAGCTTTTCATAAGGCAGTGAGCGCTGGGCCAGCTTCTTGCGGTCCAGGTCCGCGGCCAGGAGGGCCTTGGCGCCAGCGGAAGAATACTTGGCCACGATGGGGCCAAGCTTCTTGTCGGAGCGCTCGATCTCCTTCACCAGCGCCTGGATTTCCTTGTCCGCGTTGAACTGCGCCACCTTGTGCTCCAGGATCTTGTAAGACCGCATGGAGCCCCGGGCGAATTCCACCACGTCGTCAAAGTCCGACGTACGGTACGCATGGCTGTCGAAGTGCTTGGGGCCCGAATACTTGTTGTCCACCAGCAGCTTCACCAGGAAGAATGCGTGCTTGTAGCTCTGGCTGGCAAAACGCAGGTCCTGGTCGAACCGGCCGACTTCCTGGTCGTTGAGGTCGATGTGGAAGAGCTTGCCGGCGTCGATGGCTTCTGCAACGCACTGCACGAAGTTCAACCCCGCCATCTGTTCATGGGCGAATTCAGGGTTCACGCCCACCATGTCCGAGTGCTTGAGCGTGGAGATGAAGCCCAGCATGGAGCCCGTCACGGGCAGGAAGATGTGCCCGCGGGGTTCGTTGGGCTTGGCTTCCAGGGCGAACTTGTAGCCGTATTTCTTTTCGATGTTGTATTCGCACAGGAAGTTGAGCGCTTCGCGGAACCATGTGCCGGCCTTCACCGGGTCCTTGGCGGCGTTGGTGTCGGTCCCTTCGCGCCCGCCCCAGAACACGTACGTCTTGGCGCCGAATTCCGCGCCCAGGTCCATGGCGCGCATGGTCTTCTGAATCGCGTACGCACGCACCGAGGCGTCGTTGGAGGTGAAAGCGCCGTCCTTGAAGGCCGGGTCGCTGAAAAGGTTCGTCGTCGCCATCGGCACTTTGATCTTGTTGCGCTTGAGCGCCTTGGTGAAGTCGCTCTTGATCTGATCGGCTTCCGCCGGTGTCGCATCGATGGGGATCAGGTCGTTGTCGTGGAAGTTCACGCCGTAAACGCCGCCGATCTTGCCCAGCAGGTCCACGCGTTCCGCGGGGGAAAGGTTGCCCCGGGTGGGTTCGCCAAACGGGTCACGGCCGGGGTTGCCCACGGTCCAGAGCCCAAAAGTGAATTTGTCAGCAGGGGTACCGTTAAAGTCAGGCTTGGACATTGAATCTCCTCCTCCAGAGGTTGTTCGGTGAAATAGAACCCAGATCGAGATACAGATCTAACAGTGTTGCGTTGGATTCGTCAGCGGTCAAACCGGTCATATCAAACCAGCAAGCCCCGCATCTTTACTCTTTGCTCCTATTGCTTTGAACGTCCGTGCCAATCAACTTGTCACAACCCAACTCCATCTGCTTTTAATCTTGCCTCTCTCTTCAACCTTTCCGGACCCTGTTTTTCTGCCTCTTAACTTCGCGGCTTTGCGGTTAAAAATCCGCCACTTCTCTCCTGCGCGCGCACCCAAACCAAAAAAACAGACCGCAGATGCGGCCTGTCTTCTTGATCATCTGCCTGTGAATCTCAATGCGCGAAGTTTCCCGCGCTATCCAGTTCCACATCCCGGTTCTTGCCGTTCTGATCGGTGTACTCGATCTCCCAGTGCACTGTGCCGTCCTTATAGACTTCCTTCTCCACGTTGCGCACGGTCGAGCCGGGATACTTCTCATGGAACGACGCCATCACGTTCGCCGGTGCTCCGTTGGGCCCAAGGCTTTCGTGCTTGCTCGCACAGCCAAACAAAAGCACCGCTGCAATGACGGCCAACACGGTTCCGGCAATAGTGGTAGGTTTCATCAGGCACTCCTTAAAAAAGGTTTTTGATTTGATTGCTGGCATCCTACCCCGGGCATCTCAACCGCATCTCTCGGGGATTCCCGCATGTCAGTCAAATAGACCGCCGGGGCACGACGATCCCCATCAAGCCCCCTCATGCGGACGGCCGCCGACACCGGTGATGCTTACTTGACCAGATTGCCATTTTCGTCGTAGTTCACATCGTGCAGCTTACCGATCGAATCCCGGTATTCGATGTTGTATTTCACATGCCCGTCTTTATAGACCTTCTTGCGGACATTGGAAATCTTTCCGTCAGGATGGCTCCTTTGGAACGACGCGCTCACCGCGGCCGGTGCGCCATCCGCGCCAAGGGAGACGTTCTCAGTCGTCGAGCAGCCCGCCAGAGTCAAAGCAACCGCGCAAAAAGCCGCCAGGCAAAGAGAGGAAGAACGCTTCATGACCGATCCTTTCTGAGTGATGGGTTTAAGACCTGTCCCACCTTTATGAAAAAATCCCGCGTTCTTTGCAATCAGGGATCCCCGCATACCCGAAGGAATTTCATCCACAAAAATGACTCATTTCCCGGTGGCACAGCACAACCCGAAGCAGCGCCATGCCTTGCACGCGCCGCCACGAATCAACTCAGAAGGAAGCTTCAAGCTTCACAGCGCGTAATCAGCGGGCTTCGCCGGGAACTGTAGCGCGCTGATCCCGCCGTCCACCAGCAGCATCTGCCCGTGAACGTGCTCGGCTTCATCCGACAGCAGATACACCGCGCCGGGGCCGCAAACGTCCGAATGCGGAACCTGCCCATTGGGCGTGTGCAGCGCAGCCCACTTGGCAGTCACCGGATTCGTATCCAGCCAAGCCGTCTGCGGCGTACGCACCAAACCCGGCGCCAGGCCGTTCACCCGAATATTCAACGGCGCCAGCGCCACCGCCAGCGTGCGCACCATCATCTCGATGGCGCCCTTGGAAATGTCATACGCCGTCGAAACCGGCTCGGCCTGCTGGCCGTTGATGCTGCCGATAAACAGCACCCGCCCGTTGACGTTGTTGTCCACCCACCGCCGCGAGAAAAGCTGCGTCAGGAAGTACCCCGAACCCACGTTCAGGCGCATGGTCTTTTCAAACGCCTCGTAGGTCATTTCCAGATACGGCCGGTCGAAATACTGCCCGGCGTTGTTGATCACCAGGTCAATCTTCGGTGCCACCTTGATCGCAGCTTCAAACAGCGTCGTCACCGCGGGCTCGATCGGCCCGGAAAGGTCGCTGCCCACAAAGGACACCTTCACGCCGTGCCGCGCGCACGCGTCAATGGCTTGCTGCGCGTCAGGCGTAAGTGAGCGGCCGTGAATCACGATGTCCGCACCGGCCTTCGCCAGCGATTCCGCGATCGACCGACCCACGCCCTTGCTGGAACCGGTAATCAGCGCCGTGTGACCTTTAAGACTGAACATGAAACAATCCTCGGTTAATAGTTTTATCTGCTCTTATCTGACCAGACTCCAGCCCTTCTTCTCATCCCTGCCCAAACAGCCACGCCTCGGGCCCCTTGGTCAGCATCCGCTCCTGCGTCGACCGCTTCACGCCGAAGATCACATCCGTTTCGGCCTTGTAGCGCTGGATGATCGCCAGTGAATCGTCGCACCAGCTATGGAACGGCGAGTCCGAGCCCCACATGTATTTGCCGGGAATGATCTCGTTGATGATCTCCAGCACCTCGCCGGGCTTGTTGTAGTCCGCGTCCACGCGTTCCTTGCCCATCGCCACCGCGGGGATGTCCCTCACGGCCAGCCAGCAGTGCGCCAGATGAGCCGAGTTGTCCACCCAGACATTGGGCATCTGCGCCGCGCGCTTAAGGCTCGGCAGGTGAAACCGGATCGAGTGCGCCATATTGAAGCGCGCGTCAGGAAACTGATCGGCGATGTCCAGGCAGTCCTTCGCGGGCGAAAACAAATCGCTCGGCAGAATCGACGTGTGGATCAACACCGGCAGCTTGCGCGCATTGGCAAACTCCATCAGCGGCCGCCCCACCGTCAGAAGCTGGTTGATGGGTGATTCCAGGATCGTCGCCTGAACCTTCAGCCCAACCACCCGCTTGGACTTGTCAAACAGCTTCTCCAGCCGTTTCACCTGGTCTTTCACCTCACGCCCGGGGTCGAACATCGCCAGCATCAGCAGGCGCTCTTCGGTGTCCACGCGCTCCAGTTCCTGCAGCAGCATCGGGTTCTCCCGGTCAAAGGGAGTCCGATCCGGCCGCAGCACCACCTTGTGCCCATCGCCATACGCGTACTCGTCAAACGCGCAAGGCAACCCAAACGGAAACACCACGGACTTATCAATCCCGTGGCGGTCCATATAGTCAATCAGGTGCATCGCCGTCTGGGCGTAAGGCCACCAGCCGCGAAGGTAAAAACCAAGATCAAGGCCCAGGTGGTTGTGTACGTCGTAGCGCATGGGATGTCTGATGTTAGATGTATGAAGTTAGACGTTCGACATTTAAGAGACAGACGCAGATGTTTCCCATAAGGCCTTTGAGCTCTTACATCCAAACATCTTACATCTCACATCAAAGAACGCCGTACTTCTTGTACGCCGCAACGGACTTCATCCCGGCCTTGATCGCGTCACGGGTGATGTTTTCCGCGTGAACCTTCGCCCATGCGTTGGTGATCGCCTGCTTCTCCACCTTCTGGGGAACAACGACGATGCCGTCGATGTCCGCGATCACAAGATCGCCGGGGTTGAACGTCACGCCGTCGATCTGCACCGGCACGTCGATGTCCACCACGCGCTGCCGGTTCTGTGAATCGTAGATCACCGCGGCCTTGGCGAAGCAGGGGAAGCCCATCGAGGTCATCTTGCCGATATCGCGCACGGCGCCGTCGACGATGGTGCCCACGCAGCCCGAGTTCCGGGAAGCCGTCGAGAGCAGTTCGCCCCAGATGCCCGAACGCAGAGACCCGCCGGCAGCGGCGATAAGAATGTCATCCTGCTTGCAGCCGTCCACAGCGATCAGTTCCAGCTCGTAAGGGCTGGGGTCCACGTGGAACATATCCGCCCACAGCGTCGTCTTGGCCCGGCCCACGATCTTGTTGATCCCGGTCATCGGGCGCAGTTGCACCCGGGGAGACTGGTTGGTGTAGCCAAGGGCGTCCAGCGCATCGCAGACCACTGCGGAGTAAAGCTCCTCCCGGATCATGTCGAGGGTGATGTTCTTGGGGACAGACTGCTTGCTGGTGTTCTTCGCCATCGTTGAAAGACTCCGTGTGATAAGGCCAGGCCTTGGTTAGTAGGACAGTTGAAAAAAGGACTCTCGTTTAAGTATGCATGTTGGGCATCAAGGCCAGCTTCGCGCAGATCTCGCTGGCCGTCATCTTCACCATCGCGATGAGTTGATCCAGCCCGGCGTGCTGCGCGCGCGCAGTCGGCAGGCTGATGCTCACCGCAGCGATCGGCCGGCCGTCGTAAAACACCGGCGCACCGATACAGACCACGCCCAGGTCCGTCTCGTTCTCTTCAATCGCGTAACCCTGCGTACGCACCTTCTCAAGTGCGGCGTAAAGCTTCTTTTCCGAATCCAGCGTGTACGGCGTACGCTTTTCAAACACCGCGCGCGCCACCAGCCGTTTTAGCTCATCTTGCCCCAGATACGCCGTGATCGACCGCCCCAGCGCCGTGCAGTGGAAGGGATCAAACGAATTGGCCTCCCCGATCCTGCGCAACTGGTGAATGCTTTCCAGAACCCTCAGGTAGATCACCCGGTCGCCCTTGAGCGTCCCCAGGTTCACCGTTTCGCCCGTGCGCTCATGCAGCCTGCGCAGGAAGGATTCAGACGCCTGCAGCAGCGCCGCGTTATCCGCACCGGAAGCCACGCGCGCCAGCTTGCCTGAAAGCTTGTACCCCGTATCCACCCGCTCCACATAGCCCAGCGCAGCCAGTTGGTTCAAAATCCGGTGCGCCGTCGGCTTCGGCAAACCCGACCGCTCGGCAAGGCTAGCCAGCGTACAGCGGGACTGCTCTTGGCCGAGCAATTCGATCAACCGAAATGCTTTGACGAGGACTGAGGATTCCATTATTCTAAAGATAATGTTCCACAATGCGAAACGCAAGCCCTTATGACTTGAATTTCACACAGCAGAATTTTCATCAGGATCAAGAGGATTGCAGATGATCAAAAGGATCAGGACAAAACCGCCCATTTAACCCCGTTTCTGTCTAAACTCCTTCTCCATTTCCGGGAGAAAGGGTTGAGGAAATGCAAAGCCCACAAAACACGCTTTCCTCACTATTCTCTTAATCATCTTCGATCCCCTTAATCCCAGTCAAAAAATCTTCCTCTTCAATCTGCAAAAGGACCCTCACCATGCAACGCGACGTCATCTCCGAACCCGGCGTTCCCGTCAGCCACCTGCCCTTCTCTCCCGGCCTGCGCGTCAATGGCTTCGTCTTCGTCTCCGGCCAGGCCTCTGTCGACGGCTCGGGCAAGATCGTCAACGACACCTTCGAAGGCGAGTTCCGCAGGTCCATGGAAAACGTCAGCAAGGTTCTCGCCGGCGCAGGCCTCACGCTGGCCGACGTCGTGCAGGTCCGCTCCTACGTCAACGCCCAGTCCGACCTCGCGGAGTACAACAAGCTCTACCGCGAATACTTCACCGCCCCCTACCCCGCACGCACCACCCTCATCGGCTGCCTGGGCACCATCCTGAAGTTTGAAATCGACGTTGTCGCCGTCGACAACTCCAAGCCCAAAAAGCCCGCTAAAAAGAAAACCGCCGCCAAATCCGTAAAATCCGCCAAGACAACCAAAGCCGCCAAACCCAAAAAGAAACGCTAACCCACGCACCAACTGCAATTCTCCGCCTCTTCACCAAACCTTAGTCCCTAGACCCCTCCCCAGCTTCGAGGCCCCCATGGCAACCCTCCGCGTCGGCATCATCGGTCTTCTCCACGAGTCCAACACCTTCAGCGCAAAGCCCACCACCTTCCAGGACTTTGAACAGATCGTCCTCGCCACCGGCCAGGACTTCAAAAACCGCTTCGGCAACGGGCTCCATGAAACCTCCGGCTTCTTCCAATCCATGGAGGCCAACGGCATCGAAGCCGTTCCCCTCCTCATGGCCTGGGCTACCCCGGCAGGCGCCGTCACGCGCGACACCCTCACCCGTCTCATCGGCATGTTGACCAAGGAGCTTGACGCCGCAGGCCACCTCGACGGCCTGCTCATCGCCCCGCACGGAGCCGGCGTCTCCGAAGACTTCCCAGACATGGACGGCCACTGGATGTCCCTCTTGCGCAAGCGCTTCCCCCGTCCCTTCCCCATCATCGCCACTTGCGATCCCCACGCGAACCTCACGCAGCAGATGGTCAGTTCCGTAGATGCCCTCGTCGCTTACAGGTCAAACCCCCACCTGGATCAAAAGCAACGCGGGCTTGAAGCCGGCAAGCTCATGGCCCGCACCCTCAAAGGCGAAATCAAGCCCACCGTCGCCGCCGCCTTCCCCCCCGTCGCCATCAACATCGAACGCCAGCTCACCACCGCGGAGCCCTGCCTCTCCATGTACCGCATGGCTGATGCCGGCCTGCGCAACCGCGGCGTCCTCTCCAACAGCGTCATCCTCGGCTTCCCCTATGCCGACGTTCAGGAAATGGGCTCCGCCTTCGTCGTCGTCACCAACGACAACCCCCGCCAGGCCCAGGAGCTCGCCAACGAAATGGCCGCCTGGCTCATCAAGAACAAACAAAGCTTCGTCGGCCAGATGATCACCGTCGACGACGCCGTCAAAGACGCCATCGCTTCCCCCGGCCCCGTCGGCCTCCTGGACATGGGCGATAACGTCGGCGGCGGCTCCGCCGCCGACGGCACCACCCTCGCCTTCGCCATCGAAAAAGCCTCCGAAGGCAAAAACATCAAGTCCTTCATGTGCATCTTCGACCCCGAAGCCCAAACCCTCGCCCGCAACGCCGGCGTCGGCGCAAAGCTCTCCCTCACCATGGGCGGCAAATCCGACAACAAGCACGGCAAACCCTTCACCGCCAACGTCACCGTCAAACAGGTCGTCGAAGGCAAGTTCAAGGAAACCAAGCCCACCCACGGCGGATTCACCGACTTCAACATGGGCCTCACTGCCATCGTTGAAACCGACAACGGCCTCACCATCATGCTCACCTCGCTGCGCGCCTTCCCCTCCAGCCTCGTGCAGCTCACCGCGTTCGACCTGGACCCCGCATCCTTCCAGATCATCGTCGCCAAAGGCGTCCACGCCCCCGTCGGCGCTTACGCCGCAGCCTGCAAAAAAATGATCCGGGTCAACACCCCCGGCACCACCAACGCAGACATGCTCACCTTCAACTACAAATACCGCCGCCGCCCCCTCTTCCCATTCGAAGGCTAAAACCCCCATCCTCAATCAATTCGGGTGCCATGCTCTCGTCCGCGTGAGCAGGTCTTTCTTGCCCCCACTCCGTCTGCTTCTTCTTGGCCTTGCCGTCCTTAATTGAACAGCATTAAGGCGAAGGTCGCCTTCGCATGCCCTATAGCGCAACCACTTACGAATCTGATCCCCCGTCCCGAACCCCAAAAAACCTCACACTGCCTGCTCAGACGGCTTATTGGACCGATACAAGTCCAGATAAAACTCCAGGATGTCTTTCCCATGGAAAGTCTTGGTCCGGGTGTGCTGGAAACCGAACTTGGTGAACAGATCGGCGAACACGCCCTTCTCAAAGTGCGTATCCAGGACGATCTTCAGCAGCCCGTTGTTCTTGCAATGTGAAAGCGCGGTTTCAACCAGCTTCAGACCCGCATTGGTGTTCTGAAATTCGGGATTCACGCGCAACCTGCGGATCTCCGCGGTATGCCCGTCCTTCACCACCCCGATCATCCCGATCACTTTATGGTCCGCTTCAATCACCCAGAAGTGATTCGCCGCATCAGACAGGTATTCCTGATGAATCGACCCAAGATCCGCGCCCGTGTCATTGGGTGCGATCTGACCATGCAGCAAACCCTCGCTGTAAAGCTGGCGAACGACCGGTTTATCTTCAGACCGGTAGGTCCGAATGATGAACTTAGGTTCCTTGCCAGAGCTTTGCTCTTGTTGTGACATGCCCGACTCCTTAGGCGTTGGGCTGAGCGTTGGGCTTAGCGTCGCGCGATGGTCTTTATGACACCTGCATCATTCTACTCGTAGAAGCATAGGCTTGTCACTCTCGGGATAACTCAAAAAAACGGCATTGTCCGTTATCAGTGTCTAAAAGTGCGACACTCGGCGCGGCCACCCGATACAAAGCCCCGGGATTGATCACCCGCACAGGCCCCGCCATCACATCCTTGGCCACATGCGTGTGCCCGTGCAACACATACAGGCACTTACGCGCCACCAGTGCTTTTAGCTCACTTCCAAGGTGTCCATGCGTAAACCCCACCGGTGCCGCGCTCCCTTCAAACAACACACCCGAGGGATAATGAACCACAATGCCCAGTGATTGGGCATACTGCGTCCACCCTTGCCCATTAAAGTCGTCATTGTTCCCCCAGGTGATGTGAACGGGCACCATGGCCCCGATCGTTTCACCTTCTTCTGCCGGTCCGGCCACCACCAGCGCGTCGATCACGGCTTCCGTGCAGATGTCCCCCAGGTGAACCAGCATCGTCGCGCCATGCCTCACCAAAAGGGTCGCCCCTTTCGCCGTCAGCTTCGCCATCCCGTGCGAATCCGAAATAAGTCCAATCTTGGGCATATTCAAAGTTTACCCATCTCGCCAACCAACGCGACATACCACCACATCGGAAATCCATTCCGGTAACCGCTCCGTTGCGCTATAGTTGATTCCGCATGTTCAAGACGTTCGGCACATGGTTGATGCTGGTCTGGGCAATGGCCTGGTTCGGCGTAATCGTTCCCGGTCACACCCGGGGCGTGGTTCAACTTGCGCCAGACCCCTTCACCCAGTCCTCCTGCCATAACGAAAAACCCGCCCCCACAGCAGCGGTCGATTCCTGCTGCATGGGCAAGCCCAGCCCGGCTTCAGACTCCAAGGAAAAGCCTCGCCCCTTCATGGGCAAATGCGCCCTCTGCGACATAGCGGCCAAAAGCGTCACCGCGGAACCCTTCCACATTGATCTCCCGCTCGTGGGCCTCATCGCCCTGCTGGACCCGCCCGCCGTCTTCACCCTCTCGGGCGTCCAGTTCCTCATCGATCCCAACTCCCGCGGCCCTCCACAAGCCTGACCTCGCCCTCAGTCCGCAGTGCCGCTGGTCGGCTTGCCAGCCAGTGTCCCGCTGGACCCTGAAACAGCTTGACTCACCTTTGTACGCAGCACCTCTGCGTCATTCGGTCATTCAGGCTATTCACAAATCACCCTCCATTCCTCCATTTCAGGGCATCACAGGTCCCCGGACTTTGGCCACCGCCACTGGCCCTGCCCTGCGCGTCGTCTACACGACCGCCTCTCCATAATTCGATTCATAACCAAATTCATGAACACCCACCCCCCCTCCCGCCCGCGGTATGTCCGCAGCGGCTTCACGCTCATCGAGCTGCTCGTGGTGATCTCCGTCATCGCCCTGCTCGTGGGCATCATGCTTCCGTCCCTCTCGGGCGCACGCAAAAGCGCGCTGTCGGCCAAATGCCTCGCCAACGTCAAAGGCCTCTCCCAGGCCAACTACAACTTCGCCATCGACAACAAAGTCCTCGTCGGTTACGGCGCTCCACCCGCCAACAAGGACAAAATCGGCATCAACGTCACCGGCCTGGACCGCAAAGCCATCCTGGCCCCCTACACCAGCACCGAGTCCTCCAACGCCCAGCGCAAAAGCCAGGACATCTGGGCCTGTCCCTCAAACGACCTGCGCGACCCGGTAGACCCCTCCAACACCGCCCAGGCCGGTTACGGCTTCAACACCCTCACCAACTGGGAGCGCGTCGACCGCTTTAAAAACCCCGCCTTCACCGTCCTCATGGCCGATGGCGGCATCGGCGACCCCGGCCAGGCCCGCACAGCCACCCACCTCATGTCCCCCTCTCAGATCAATTACAGCTCGCTCTGCCGGCCCAACCCCCGCCACCCGGGAGACTCCGCCAGCACCGGCTTCCTTGATGGCTCCGGCCGCAACATGAAGATGCTCAGCAAGGCCGACGCGCTTGCCGCCGGCCTCCCCTTCTTTTATCCCCCCATCCCCGCAGCCATCTACGATCCCTCCGCATCGGCCACCAGCACCGTCAAGGCAAGCTGGCGTCCCGCCGACGCCACGGAACAGGCCGCCGCCCAGGACCCCGCCAACCCCAATTACCTCGACGAACTCTGGGACAAGAACTAACGCTTCTCTCTCAATAAAAACGCCATGAACACACTCCTGAAACTCATCCTCATCACCCTCAGCCTTCTCCTCATCACCTCCGTGACCAGGGCCGCCGATACTCCAACCTTCGTCGACCCCGTCGTCTCCATCGACGCCGCCTACGATGCTGGCCGGGCCTACCTCCTCATTGGCACAAAAAAGGCCGACAAGGCCGCCCCGGTCGTGCTCCAGCTCACCACATCCGATGACGACGGCAAAACCTGGTCCGCCCCACAGACCATCGACACCTCAAAGCTCCCCCTCACCCCCCGCACCAGTCGCGGCAACGACGCCCGCATCGCCGCCCGAAACGGCCGCATCCTCATCGCCTGGACGCAACCCGGCTACGGCGCCATGGCATCAGGCCCCCTCGCCGGCTGCACCTCCTCAGACTCCGGCAAAACCTGGACGACCGCTTCGGTCATCTATCAAACCTCCACCGTGAAGGCTGATGAACACGGCGCGCGTTTCCCCGCCATCACCGCCACCGACACCGGCTTTCACATCATCTGGATCGACGCCAAAGGCAAGGAACGCGCCTTGGGCTACAGCAGCCTCCCCTTCTCCGGCCAAACCTGGGCCCCCGCCCGGATTCTCGAGCCTGAGATGTGCGCCTGCTGCTGGAACACCTTCAAAACCAGCCCCCAGGGCCACCTCTACGCCCTTTACCGGGACGTCTGCCCCTCCGACATGGGCCTTCTCGTCTCCCGTGACAACGGCCTCACCTGGACCAAGACCGCTCCCCCAGGCGGCTTTAACTGGACCATCGATGGCTGCCCGCACACAGGCGGCTCACTCGCCTTCGGCCCTCCCGCCAAAGGCCCCAGCACCCTCTACTCCACCGTCTGGACCGGCAAAGACAACGTCACAGGCGGCTACTTCCTCTCCTCCACCAACGATGCCAAAAGCTGGAGCGACCCCACCCTCCTGAACAAAGACAAGGCCGTTGCCCACCACACCACCATTGCCACCGATGCCGCAGGCGAAGTCTGCGTCGCATACGACGCGCCCACCAATCCGGAAACCGGCCAATACGCCCTCTTCATCGCCCCGGGCAATCAAGCTCCCACCCAAGCCTCACCAGCCGCTGCCAAAGCCACGCACCCCATCGCCCTGGGCCTCAAATCCGGCTTCCTGGTCTTCTGGACCCAGCAGGAAGGCGACAACCCCGCCACCCTCGCGTGCAAACGCATCGAGCCAAAACCCTAAACTCTCGATTCTTGACCCGAGACGCGGGACGCGCGACTCTGTCTTCACACCAGCGTCATCGGCGCAAACCCATCCGGGTTATGAAAGTGCGCCAGAATCGGCGAGTGACAGTAGTACCCGTGTTCAAAGTCACGGTTCATGTCAAACTCCACCGACCCGGCCAGCAGCACCTGCATCACCGTGCCTGCCACGGCTTTGATGTTCGCCGGCAGCACTTCGCTCCACGGCACGCCCATCTCCAGCGTATACCGGCTCAGGCCGTCGGGCCGGTGACTGCCGTCCCACACGCGCCAGCCCAGTTGCAGGTTCTGCACGTCGAAATTCACATCGCACTCGCCGTACCACCCGTTGGGGTTCTTATCCAGCGCCGAATCGTAAACCGAGCCTGACGGGCTGGGGTTGATCTCGTAATACCGCTGGCTGTTGATGTCCGGGCGCAGGAAAAGCTCTGCGCAGTCATGGTCATACACCGGCCCATTACGCGGGAAAATCGGGGCATACACCCCATGCTTGATGAATTCATACCCCACATACAGATACTTGTCGTCCCACAGCACCCGGGCATTCCCGGGCGTAATGCCCACTTGCTCGGCCCAGTTGCAACGGTAGCTCAAGGGGTACACCACCGCTTCGGCCCAGACCGGGTCCAGAAGGTCGCCCACGATGTCCACCGGGCGCGAGGCGCGCACCGCGCGCACCGGCACCGGGCTGGGCCATTTGTCCAGATTCTTGACCAGGTGCACCAGCCGCTGATTAATCCGCCGTGCGTACATCAGCTCATGCGGCTTACGCGCCGCCTCTTTACCCGCAAGCACCGCGCGAAGGCGCGTCTGGCGCTCTTCCTTGGCGAGATCAACCAGCTCCCGGGCAAACTTGGGCACCGGGCGGGCAAGAATCTCGCGCACTTGTTCCAGAAGCTGTGCATCCTGCTCGGTCAAGGTCAACGCATGAGGCGACGTCGTGGTCATGGGTTACTCGAAGGGAAAAATATCGACCCAATAGTATAACCTGCCTTCAAATTAAAAACAGGTTTTTAAGTCTCCGGCGAGGCTTCGAGCATGAAAACTACAGCAGCATTGCAAGGTCGATAGGAATCGTTACCTGCATTTTTCTGATCCCAAATCCCTTCTACTTCGCCTCGTTCGCCTGCTTCACATCCAATATCCGCTCCGCCACACGTCTCCCCGGCACCGGCCCGGGCTGAGCCTCCAGCTTCGCCACCAGCTCCTTCATTGAGATGCCCGACACCGGGTGCAGCATCCTGGGCGCCACATCCGCCAATGGCCGCATCACAAACCACCGCTCGTGCATCCTCGGGTGAGGCAGCACCAGCCGATCCACCTCCACCTTTTCATGCCCGAAAATCAAAATATCCAGGTCCAGTTGCCTGGGCCCCCAATGCACCCGCTGCCCCTCCGGCAAACGCCCTGCCGCCGCTTCGATCGCCTGCAGCCCGTCCAGCAGCGCCGCCGGCCCCAGCGTCGTCTCGATCTCAAACACCGCATTCAAAAACGACTGCTGATCCGCCACCGGCCCCACCGGAACCGTTTCATACACCGGGCTGGTCACCAGCAGCCGCGTCCCAGGCAGTTTGCACGTTTCCCGGACCCCCAGCGCAAGATACCCCGCCCGGTCCCCGACATTGGACCCAACCGCCACCCACACGCTGTTTATCTTTTTCACGACACATTCCTCAAAATGCCAAACTGTTGAATCAGTTTATCCGCAGCCCTATATTGATGGACGCGCTCTTACCCCCTCTCCCTCTGGGAGAGGGTTGGGGTAAGCGCAGCCATCGAATGATCTGGCAGCATCCACGCTGCAGGACCCCCAATGACCTCAGTCACCATGCCGCCCACCATTGATCTAGACGCCGTCAACGCCAAGCTCGCCAACGCCTCCGCGCAAGACATCCTCGCCTGGGCCCATCAGACCTTCGGCGGCTCCCTCGCCATGACATCCAGCTTCGGCGCTCAATCCGCGGTCCTCCTCCACCTGGCCACCCAGACCATCCCCAACATCCCCGTCATCGTCATCGATACCGGCTACCTCTTCTCTGAAACCTACACCTTCATGCAGGAGCTCCAGGAAAAGCTCAAGCTGAACCTCAAGGTCTTCAACCCCCAGATGACCGCCGCCCGCCAGGAAGCCCTCTACGGCAAACTCTGGGAGCAAGGCGACGACGCACTCAAAAAATACCTCCAGATCAACAAGGTCGAGCCCATGAACCGGGCCATCAAAGACCTCGGCGTAAACGCCTGGGTCGCCGGCCTGCGCAAACAGCAAACCGATCACCGCGCCGGCCTGCGCACCGTCGAACTCCAGGACGGCACCTATAAAATCCACCCCATCCTCAACTGGTCCGGCAAAGACGTCCACAACTATCTCAAACAGCACGGCCTGGCCTACCACCCGCTCTACGACAAAGGCTACAAGTCCATCGGCGACACCCACTCCACCTTCCCCATCACCGAAGGCATGGACGAACGTGCCGGCCGAAAACTCGGCACCAGCCAGGAATGCGGCCTCCACGTCTCCGGCGACCACAAAGCCGTCAAATAACCGAACTTCAGATGCCTTGGCAACCTTAGCCCCGATAACGGGCGAAGATGATCTCGAAGCCCCCCGATAAACCCGGCCCCCGACACCCCGTGCGCGTGGGCCCCCTCCCCAAACCCTACTTCGCTGGCGTCTCCAGCCGCTCCGTCTTATCCGCCACCGGCGCGCCAAGCGGGTCCCTCAGCTTCACTTCAATCCCCGCGTCGGCTTCATCATCGGGCATCAGCACCGCTTCATCCATGTCCGTCTTGTCCACGCTGGACCGCAGCAGCAGATAAACCAGCGTCTGGGAGTTGAAGTAGAAGCTGATCGCAAACGCCGCCAGCAGCCCCACGAACATATAAACCCACACCATGATCATGATCGCCGATACGCGCGACGTATACCCGCCCGCCTCGCCCGACGAATCCAACATCGACCACTCCGGCTTATACGTCAGGCTCCCCAGCTCAGGCGGGGGAAACATCGCATCAAACCGGCTGGAATTCACCGTCTCCGTGCCCCACACCCCGGCGCCCTTGCTCACCAGCGCCTGCACCGCCGACAGCGAGCCAAAAATCACCAGCGCGAAAAACAGGTACGTCACCGCGCCGTAAACCAGGCTCACGCAGTAATACCCCAGCACATGCCACGGCCGGCTGATGAAGTAGCTGAACGCCCGTGTGTTGGCCTCAAACCCATCGCAATCGTCCGTGCTGATGGCGGGATAAATCATGTTGTACGAAGCCACCAGACCGATGCAAAGCAGCGTCAGCGCCAGCCCCACCAAGATGGCCAGGATAAACAGAATCCCGCCCACCAGGTCCAGGATCACATGCGCCTTGGGAATCCCGAAAAACACAAACCCGAACACCACCAGCAACGCCGCCAGCACCAGCGAAACACCCACCGGAATCACCGGCGCCATCACAAACCAGTGCCAGCGCTTGAAGGCGAACCGCACCGCCTGGCTGGGCCCGATCTGCACATCCTTGGTGGCATGCAGCGCCGACATGCGTGACAGCGCCCCGCCAAACAGGCCCCACAAAAGCAGCCCAAAGAAGCAATACGTGATCAAGAACAACCGGTGGTGCGCCAGCAGCCACACCGGCACCGTCACGAACATTTCATACAGCCCGCCGATGACGGTCTGCGAGTCTTCAGTATGCCCCACCAGGAACTGGGTAAAGCCAAACTCAAGCTGGGTCGCCGCGCGCAGGGTTTTACGGAACGTCACCACTTCATGGTGCAACGCCGACCGGAACACGCCCTCGGGCTCCAGCGCCACGATGGACGCCATCCGCCCGCGGTACAGCGAATCGAACTCTTTCTTGTAACTGTCCTTGGTTTCCTTGACGTCGGCCTTGCCCTCGCCGTTTTGGATTTGTCCGACCTTTTCCAGCGTCTTCTTGTGTCTCGCAGTGACCGCCTGCTTGGCCTGGTCGATCAGCACGGCGATATCCATGCTGGCTTCTTTTTCATCCAGCTCCGGCACGATGGAGAGAATGTTCTCCCGCACCCGCAAAGGCTGCGCCTGCCGCCAGGCCGCAAAGTCAGACCGGGAAAGCTCCGTGTACCGCTGCACTTCCGACGCATAGACCGTCGGGCCGTACATGTGGTCATCCAGCACCACGCCCACTGTGTACAAAAGCACCACCAGCAGCAGCGCTAAAAGCAGCTTCCGCGGATGAATCGCCATCTTGAAGGCACGGAAAAGGTGCAGCACCGGAAAAACCCGGGCAAAGTCCAATCCTTCAATCCTGACCCGTGGCGAGTGTTGGGGCATAAGCAAAAACCAAGCCGGTTGTCTGTGGAAACAGGCAGATATGATACGCCGGGATGGGCTTCAACGTAAAAACCACAACTTAAAAGCTGCAAAACCAGCAAATCCCCCGCTCTTTATCCCGCAAGGAGTGGCAACCTGCGAAAACCGTCCCCATCCTTCAAAATCATGCCTTCTGAAGATTCCCCCTGCCTACCGCTTCTTTCTTTGAGCGAACTTTTCTCTCGGAGTGCGTGGTCAAACCCATCAACACCACTTTTTTTCCTGATTTGAACTTCGCAGAAAGTTCTAACTCCCCGTCTAGAGCGCTCACAATCCGCTCAAGCGTACTCACACGCATATCGCGTGCTTTTTCCATTTTGCACAGGCTGGGGGGCTCAATACCCAATCGTTTCGCTAACTTCTTTTGGGTAATACCCGTTTCTTCCCGAAGCTGATGCAAAAACATCTCAATGCGCATTTCTTCGGCACGCGCATGCGCCTTCTCAATCATTTTGGGGGTCATGGTCTTGGAAACAAGCCCGTCAAAATCAATCGTTTTCATAAAACTTCCCTTTGCCTATTTCTTGGAGCGTTTCTTTTGTTCAGCCTGCAAAGCCATCAAATGCCGGTCGTACAAATCATCCGCCTGTGAGATCAGCCTTGTATAAAAAAGCCTTTGATTGATGCCTTGCTTGTCTCCCGCCACAAGCAGAATTCCATTTCGCTCAGGATCAAATGCAAACGCGATCCTTAAAACCTGCGTTGCTGTACTCCCACGAAGCTCTTTCATATTTCGATGCTTTGAACCGTTCAGGGTGTCCGCATACGGGCGTGACAGCATAGGTCCCTTCTCTTTTAGCAGAGTCACAAGCGCCAAAACTTCTACTTTGACTTCTTCGCTTTGCTCACCAAACCACTGCGCGAACACCTCGGAAGTTCTAACCGTGAACATAGTTATCTTAGCTCCAAAGCTAATTTCCTTCAAGGCTAATTGAAGCCATAGGCGAAACACGCCATCTCATTTCAAAAACCTCGCCCTCTGGAATTCATGCTTCTCAGCTTTGTCCCCCCCTCATAATTTTTGTGGCTCATATGATCACCCCCCGCACCACGGCTCAAGAGACCACTGAAAATCCTCGTCTATTAAACAATAAACTTTCCGCTCTCTCTCCCTTTTTCCCTTATGCCTTGTCCCTTTTCCCTTTACTTCGCCTCAAACCA
>CAZIWA010000069.1:0-28973 GCA_964542875.1 uncultured Phycisphaeraceae bacterium | reverse complement strand
TCTGGCCGATGTATTCGCCGATATCGCCGGGGCGACGGATGTCGACCTGGGAAGCGGGGAGGAACACGTGCACGCCGATATCGACGAGCAGGCCGCCCTTGATCTTGCGCATGACGCGACCTTCGACGGTGTCCCCTTCCTTCTTCTCGTTGATGATTTTTTCCCAGCCGCGGATCCGGTCAGCCTTGCGCTTGGAGATGACGACGGTACCGTTGGCGGATTCGAGTTCTTCGAGGAGGACTTCGACGACGTCGCCGACTTCGACGTCGTCAGCGTTGTCGAATTCACCGCGTTCGAGGATACCTTCAGACTTGAGACCCACCTCAACGAGGAAGTCGTCACCGGCCATGCCGATGATCTTGCCTTTGAGGATGGTGTTGGGCTTGAATTCGCTGACCTTGTCGTTGATGAAGCCGTCCATGCCGACTTGCGCGGCGTTGGGGCCGAGGCTGTCGGTGAGGAGTTGTTCGATTTCATCGTCGGAGATGGAGAGCGAATTGATGAGTGACTTGTCAACCATAAAAACGGGAACCTTTCTAAGTTCGTTTGCCCGGTTGACCACACGGTCAACTGACACGGGCCGAGCCGGGAAAATCCGGCCGCAGGGTGGAATTGCCTGGTGCCGTCTGTTCGCACGAACAGTTGATCCGGCAACGGGCAAGAGGAATAGTGTACCTAAAACGGTGGGGTACGCCAGTAAAAAGTGGGGGTTTGGAAGGGGGAGGGGGGATGCATGACAGTTTTTACAGCCTGGAGAGAAGAGGCGAAAAATTAAGAGTGGATTTTTAACCGTGAAGGGAAGATCCGGAAAGCGGAAGAATGCAGATAAGGCCTGCAAGGTACCGGGGTTGTGAATCAGTCACAAAAAGACAAAGCGTGTGTGAATATTCTCAGTCCTGAAGCAATCGCTGAGTATGTTGCCAAGCTGCTGACTGTGAAGATGCATTGGATGCCTGGCTGACGGTGGCCCAAGCGGCTGCGTGGAAACATTTACTGGATGTCCGCAAGAACTTTCCTCATGCAGATGGGGTTACGGTTGCCAAGGGAACCGTTGAGGTGACGTTTACAGTGTTCAATATCCGCGGGAATAAGTATCGGCTCATCACGAAGATTGACTATCAGGCACAAAACATCTGGCTCAAGGCGTTTTTGACGCATGCTAGTACGACAGGGGTGCTTGGAAAAAAGTCTAAAAATGGAGGCGAACATGGCAATTCGAACCCGCAAAATCAAATCCTCTGTACTTCCCGAGACTTTCGGGGATCTTGTGGCCGAGCTGATACCTGGCGTGATCCATGACGATGTGGCGTGCAGCAATGCCATGGAGATGCTGGCTCGCTTGTCGGAGGGCGATGGCAAGCTCAACCCAGACCAAGCCAGGTATGGGGAATTGTTGGGCCATCTGGTGGCGACATACAAGGCTGCAAAGCACCCTCGCCCCAAGGCAACAGGGCTGAAACTGCTCAAGGGGATGATGGACAATCACGATCTAAAGCCAGCCGACCTCGCCCGGATTCTCGGAGCAAGCCGGCCGCAAGCAACGCGCATCCTTGCCGGCGAGCGCACCCTTACCTGGGATTATGCGCAAACTTTGGCTGATTATTTCGGGCTCCAGCCCGAGATGTTCATGGAGCGGCGGTGATATCTCAACAACGTAAGGACGCATCCCAGTAAAGCCAAGCATGCTTTCAATTGAAAAAGGCCTTCGGGTGGAGATCACCCGAAGGCCTTTTTTCTTAGTGGAGACGACGAGGGTCGAACTCGTAACCCCTAGCTTGCAAAGCTAGTGCTCTCCCAATTGAGCTACGTCCCCATATTGGAGGCGAATCATTATATCAGGGGTGAAGGATTTTGGCCAGCAAGAGGGTTGCGACCACAATGGCCAGGGCGACGCGGTAATAGCCAAAGACCGCCATGCTGTGTTTTTTGAGGAAATCAACGAGCCATTCAACGGCAGCGACGGCGGAGATGAAGGCGGCCAGGAAGCCTACGAAAAGAGTGAGGGGGCCGTAGAGGTCGAGCATCAGCCCGCCGTGCTCTTTCATGTCTTTGACGGTGGCGGCGGTGAGGGTGATTACGCCGAGCAGGAAACTGAACTCCACCGCGGCGGTGAGGCTCATGCCCACCAGCACGCCGGCGACGATGGTGACCAGCGACCGGCTGGTGCCGGGCCACATCGCCAGGCATTGCGCAAAGCCCACCACCAGGGCGGACTTCCAGGTGAGCAAGTCCAGGGGGAAGCCTGCTTCCTCGGTGGGGATCTGGCCGGTGGGAGCGGGCTCGGCGGCGGGCTTTTTGGTTTTACAATAGCTGATGTAGAGGATGGCCAGCCCGCCTACAAACCAGGCGAAGGTGATGGGCCAGAGGCCAAACAAGTGTGTCTTGATGGTTTTGCTCAACAGCACGCCCAGCACCAGGGCGGGGATGAATGCGGTGATCAGATTGATAGAGAGCCGGAGGCCGACGGGGTCTTTGCCGATGAGCCCGCGTACGCCTTGCTTCACCCGGCCAAAGTAGAGGCCCAGGACGGCGACGATGGCGCCGGCCTGCACGCAGACGGCGAAGGCGTCTGCGGCCTCTTTGGATTGCTCGCCGTCCATGCCGATGCCCAGGGCGCGCTGGGTGAGGATGATGTGCCCGGTGGAACTGACGGGGAGGTATTCGGTGATGCCTTCGACGACGCCGATGATCGCGGCTTCCACCAGGCTCATGGTGTGCTTTTTAGGAGCGGGCCCCTGGCCGGCAGGGCCTGCCATGGGGGAGCCTGGGGATGCGGGAACCTCGACAGGCTCCACGGGGAGCGGCACGTTTGACGGGTTTGCCGGGACGGGTGAAGGGGTGGGCGCCGGGGCGGGGGTGGGAATCTGCGCCAGCACGGGGAGCGCGATGAGCGCAAGCATGGCGAGGGCAACGCCAACAAATCGGGATGCACGGTGGATCATGGTGGGGAATGATAGCAGGAGGTGAGGAAGGGTCTGGGGCTGGGTCGGAGAGAGGAAGAAGAGGCCTGCGGCCTGTTCGGGTTTCGGGGTACGGGTTTCGGGTCAAAGACCCAGAGGGATTCTGGTTTCTTCTTCATCCGAATCTTTTATCTTGACCCGAGACCGGGAAAAGGCCAAAGGCCTTTCTTTCTCTGTTCTTAACCGATTTTCGGCTTTACTCGTGCTGGATCCACTCCAGGCAGAGGCCCTGGGGGGGGAGGGTTTCGCCGGCGCTGCGGCGGTCCTGGGTGTCCAGGGCGCGTTTTACATCGTCGAGGGTTTTGTGGCCGCGGCCGACATCGACCAGGGTGCCGGCGATGATCCGGACCATGTTGTAGAGGAAGCCGGTGCCGATGACGACGATGTGGATTTCGGTGCCGAGGGTTTCCACGCGGCATTCCAGAACGGTTCGGATGGTGGTGACGCGGCCGTGATCCGCGCAGGTGAAGCCGGCGAAGTCGAAGGTGCCTTCGATGAGCCGGCCGGCCTGGCGCATGAGTGAAACATCAAGCGGGTACCAGCAGTGGTAGACCTGGTGGCGGGTCTGCAGCGGGCGATGAGAGGTGTTGTGCACCCGGTAGCGGTATTGCTTTTTGGTGGTGCTGGTGATGGCGTCAAAGCCGGGCGGGGCGATGGCGGCCTCGCGGATGTCGATGTCGTCGGGCAGGCGGGAGTTGATAGCCTTGGCGACGCGTTCGATGGGGATGCGCGGGGTGGCATCGTAGTGGGCCACCTGGCCCAGGGCATGTACGCCGGTGTCGGTCCGGCTGGAGCCGACGAGGGCGATGGGCTCTTTGTAGAAGCGTGCGAGGGTTTCCTGGACGACGGCGGCGACGGTGCGAATAGGGGGAGCGCCGTCGGGTTGTTTCTGTATCTGCCATCCGTGGAAGAGGGTGCCGTCGTAAGCGATGACGAGTTTGTGGCGCAGCCTCGGTGTGGGTGCAGGGATAAGCACCGGTGGGGGACCGGAATCTAGCGGGCTGGTTGGCAGATCAGCGCTGGGGGAGGGTTGTGGGTCTGGTGCGCGTGTCATCGCGACCGATTTTAGGGGAAAGCGGGGATTGCGGGTGAGATGGGGTTTGGATCGCTGCCGGTGCTTGTGGAGGAGGCTGCGGTGCCGCCTGCGATGCCAGCGCCCGCACCAGCGCCGACAGCGCCGCCGCTGGCGCCTGCGCCACCTGCCGCGCCGCCGCCAGCCCCGGCGCTGCCGCCGGCGCCACCACCTGCGCCGCCACCTGCGCCAGCACCACCGCCGGCCCCTGCGCCGCCGCCCGCGCCACCACCGGCTCCGCCGCCAGCCCCACCACCTGCGCCGCCACCGGCTCCACCACCACCGCCGCTTGCGCCGGTGCCTTGGGCGGTGGCATCAAGCATCATTTGGCGTGCTTCTTCTGTGGATTGTTCGTTGGGGGCTTGGAGGCCGAGGGATTGCGCGCCGGTCAGGTCGACCTGGGCGGGGATGTCCTGCGTGCCGGGCTGGGCGCCCAGGCCGAGGGTTTTAGTCGTGGCGATGGGGCTTTGTGAGGCGACCGCCATGGGTTGCACGGGGTTTTCCCCGGCGTTGGCCTGCGTGCCGGGGGAATTGAGGCGAGAGGCAAATGCTGCTCCGAGCGTGATGCCGACAAACCCGGTGATGAGGCCAGCCACGGCCAATTGATTCCAAACCCTGTTCTTATGTGACCGCATCTCTGGCTCCTGTACAACCCAACGACATGACGTGTTGAATTGGCCTCTATTGAACTTAATGAAACAAACTTAAAAAAGATTCACGCAAAGCGTACCGACCCCGACTGGGGCACAGGCCCTATGATTATGGCGTCAGTTTGCCGACTGACAACCATTTACCGCACATATTAAAAACCACCATGCTAGTTACCCCCCAGCTTGTTGCAGTGAGCGACGCCAACCGTTTGGGCCTGGATTACCGTCTGGAGGCCCAGAAATTGCCTTGGCCGGGCCCGATCATCGACGGGCATATCCATATTTCAGGGGTGAAGGCCACCCGGACGCTGATGGACGTCGCGGATGCGTTTGGTATTCAGCGGTTTTGGTCGCAAACCCGGTTGGAAGAAGTAGATACGCTTCGAGCCGAGTTTGGCGACCGGTTTGAATTCATCGCCGTGCCAAACTATGCGGCATGGAAGCTGGATGACACTTTTACGACCGATTGGCTCAAGCGGCTGGATGCTTTCCGGGACAAAGGCGTTCGGCTGGCCAAGTTCTGGGGCGCTCCGCGGGGGCGGGACTTCCATCCTTCGGTCCGGCTGGACCATCCCACCCGAATTGCGGCCATGAAACACGCCAAAAGCCTGGGTATGTCGCTGATGTTCCATGTGGCGGACCCGGACACCTGGTTCCAGACGCATTACAAAGACCACCGGACATATGGCACCAAGGCGTCGCACTACGAGATTTTTGAACGGATTTTGTACGAATACCCGGATACGCCTTGCCTGGCGGCGCATCTGGCCGGAGACCCGGAACACCTGGACCATCTCCAGCAGTTGTTGGATTTGCACCCCAACCTTTACATGGACATCAGCGCGACCAAATGGATGGTTCGGGAATTGAGCCGGCAGCCGGAGCGCTTTGCCAGGTTCTGCCGGGACAACCCGGGGCGGCTGATGTGGGGAACGGACAATGTGGTGGCCGATGCGGACAACAGTTTTGAGCTGTATGCCAGCCGGTATTGGGCCATGCGGGCGATGATGGAAACCCAGTACACGGGCAAGAGCCCGATTGTCGATCCGGATCTTGTGTTGGTGGACCCGACCCAGGCGCGCACCTCCACCGCGGACATGCATGGCGCCGGGCTGGATGCCGCGACGCTGGGCATGCTTTACTCCGGCGCGGCACAAAAACTGGCCGACCGGATCCATGGTCGTTTATAAGTTGTGATTGATGGATCAAGAGAGCCATGTTGTTGAGGCGACGCCCGGGAGCCTGATGAGGCGCAGATGGGGCAAAAGGCTGGCTGTCGGCGTTGGATTTTTAGCTGGCGTGTGGGTTGCCGTTGCGCTGGTTATCTGGGGCCTTTCGCCGGAGCCTGTGGCGCAGGGGCAAGTGTTTGACGCCATTATCGTGCTGGGGGCGGGGTGTAATGAAGAGGGCATGCCCGACCGCGGGCTGGACGCACGGGTGAGGAAGGGTGTGGCGCTTTATCAGGCCAGGACTGCGCCGGTGCTGATTCTTACCGGCGGGGCCGGCCCGGGAGCAATGCCGGAATCCCGATGCGCCAAAAAGCTTGCGCTGATGCTGGGCGTGCCAGACGGCGCGATCATGACCGAGGAAGCCTCGCGCAACACGATGGGCAACGCCAGGGAGTCGCGGGCGCTGACCCCGGCGCAGCGTGTGGTGCTGGTGAGCTCGGGTTATCACGGGTATCGGGCGGGGTTGATTTTCCGGAAGTTTTTCAAGGACGTGGCGTTTGAACCGTGTGACTGGGAGGGGGTTGGGGCGCTTTGGGGCGTGCTCAGAGAGCCTCTTGGCTTGGCTGCGCTTGCGGTGAGGCCTGATCCGGGGGCTGATTCGAGGGAGACGCGGCGGGATGGGACGAAATGAGGTCGGCGCATGCTGCGGCATAAAAATCAGGCGCAATAACTTGAATCATCGCTCGTTTACCCATAACGTATGTGATCGCCGTAAGGTTTAGTCAATGTTGGCTTTATCTTCAGTGCGTCTGCTCTATATACCCCACATCACTTTCGTAGGAGTCTACACATGTCCAAGTTCACTCTGCTGGCTCTCCTGGCTGCCGTCACCCTCACCTTCGGCGCTGGCGCTGCATTCGCCGGTGACGACTGCGGCGCATGCTGCAAGGACAAAGAAAAGAAGGGCGAAAAAGACAAGACCGCAACCAAGGACGGCGACAAGAAGACCACGGGCGAAACCAAGACCAACTAATTCCTGGTCTTTGCTTCCCGGTCTGACCGCGAAACAAAAAACAACGGGCTCGGATGATTCCGGCCCGTTGTTTTTTTATGGACACAGTGGCTCAAAGACAGGAAAGATATTTTTTCAGCGCCCGCTTACTTTGCCTTGATGTCTTCGATTTTCAAGAGCGAATAGGGGCAGAGGATGGTGGCGTAGAGCGTGCCGTCGTGCGCGGCGATGAGCCCCATGTGGGCGTGCAGCGGGGTGAGCACGTTGTCGGGCAGCAGGTGGTAGCCATGGGTGAAGGGAACGGTTTTGCCTGTGACAGGGTCTTTGGGGGAAGGAAGCGGGAGGCCGTAGAAGTCCGGGTTCTTCACCGCCAGAACGCCCAGGTCGTCAAAGGCGTTGGCCTTGACGTTGTAGCGAACCAGGTGATGAAGGAACTGGCCTTTGCCGAAGCCGGTTTTGTTGTTCTGCTTGGCCAGGATGTAAATGTTGCCGTCGGGGCCGATGGTCATGGAAGAGCGGGAATCAAATCCTTCGCCCTTGATCATGGGGCCCAGGTCTTCGACAACCAGCCGGCCGGCGCCGGGCTCGGGTTTGTCCTTGCCGGGGTTCATCTGCGAGAGGTCGACGCGATAAAGGTTGGGCCTGGTCATCAAAAGCAGATAGGCGGTCTTGCCGTCGGGCATGATCTGCCAGGTCGGCGGGCCGATTTTCTTTTCCGAGTCCGCGGGGTAGAGCCTTGGGTCCGGGTCGTTGGCTTTTAGTTTGCTGTCGATGACCATGACCTTGGAATCAAACTTTTTGGTGTCCGGGTTCCAGGTGATGAGGGTGGAATCTGCGTTGATGGCGTGGGCGTTGCCGCGTTTGTCCATCAGGGTGGTGGCGTAGAAGATCAAGCGGAGGGAAGGGTCCAGCTCGGTGTATTTTTTGTCTTTGAGGTCGTAGACCATCCAGTGCTGGTCTTCGCAGGTGACTACATAGATAAGGCCGCGGGCTTCGTCGGCGACGGTGTCGATGACGCCTTGCCCGGCCATGGGCATGCCGAGGTTTTGCGTGGTGTTGGTTTTGGGGTCGTAGATCATGGCGTACCCGCCTGGGTACTGGATGTTTTTTTCCTTGTCTTCCTTGGTGGCGTAGCCTTGCTTGGTGCCCAGGTAGATTTTGCCGGAGGGGCCGGTGAAGTTGCGGGTGTGGAACTTGGCCTGCGCGGCGTAGCCGGTGGGCGTGAGAGGCAGGCCAAGGGTTTTGTGGGCGTCGACCACGACGGTTTGCTTGTAATTGTTCTTGGGGTCGAAGGCGACGAGGTAGCTGTTGCGCCCGTAGGCCGCGGTACCGACATAGATGGTGCCGTCGATGCCTTCGTTGAGGGCGAAATAGCCGGATTCATCGGTGGTGGTGGTTGGGTCCACGTGGTAGGCGGTGGCCCAGACGTAGGGGAAGGGGGCGCTGGAGGGCGCGGCGGGCTTGGGTGTTTCCGCGGGCTTGGCGGCGGGCTGGGCATGGGTGGTGGTGGTGTGGGAAAGCGTGATGAAGGCAAGCCCCAGAAGCAGGAGTCGGGTGCGCGTGGTGAAGAGGTTCATGCTGGGCTCCTTGAAGAAGGGTCTGGGGGCTAGGGCCTGGGGTCTGGTGGGAGAGGATTATGAGTTGTGAGTCGTTGTCGTCAGGGCATTCGTGGGCGGCCCTCACCCCGGCCCTCTCCCAGGGGGAGAGGGGGTCAGAAGCGTCGTGGCTTCGTGGACGGGGGCAGTGGTTTTACTTGGCTTTTATGGAGTCGATTTTCAAGAGCGTGTAGGGGTACAAAATGGTGGCGTAGAGCGTGCCGTCGTGTGCGGCGATGAGCCCCATGTGTGCGTGCAGCGGGGTGAGCGTGCCGTCGGGAAGCTTGTGGTAACCGTGCGTCCAGGCATAGGGCTTATTGGTTTCGGGATTGATGGGGGAGGGCAGGGGCTTGCCGTAGAAGTCCGGGTTTTTCACGGCCAGGACGCCGAGGTCTTCAAAGGTGTTGATCTTGGGCAGGTAGCGCACGAGGTGATGGAGGGTTTGGCCGCCGAAGCCCGAGTCGTTTTTCATTTTGGCGAGGATGTAGACGTTGCCATCGGGGCCGACGGTCATGGAGGAGCGGGAGTCAAACCCTTCACCTTTGATCATGGGGCCCAGGTCCTGGACGACGAGCCGGCCTTCGCCGGGCTTGGCCTTGTCGGCGGTGGGGTTGGGTTGGGAGAGGTCGATCTTGTAGAGGTTGGGCTTGCTCATTTCAAGCAGGTAGGCGGTTTTACCGTCGGGCATGATCTGCCAGGTGGGCGGGCCGAATTTCTTGCCGTCAGCGCCATAGAGCCGGGGGTCGGTGTCGCCGGCTTTGATTTTGCTGTCGACGACGAGCACGTTGGAATCGAACTTTTTGGTGTCCGGGTTCCAGGTGATGAGGGTGGAATCGCCATTGATGACGTGGGCGTTGCCCTTTTTGTCCATCAGAGTGGTGGCGTAGAAGATCAAGCGGAGGGCGGGGTCGATCTCGGTGTACTTTTTGGCCTTGAGGTCGTAGGTCATCCAATGCTGGTCTTCACAGGTGACGATGTAGACCAGTCCGCGGTCTTCGTCGGCGACGGTGTCGATGACGCCCTGGCCGGCCATGGGCATGCCGAGGTTTTGGGTGGTGTTTGTTTTAGGGTCGTAGATCATCGCGTACCCGCCTGGGTACTGGACGTTGTTTTTCTTGTCTTCTTCGGTGGCGTAGCCCTGTTTGGTGCCGATGTAGACCTTGCCGGAGGGGCCGGTGAAGTTGCGGGTGTGGAACTTGGCCTGGGCGGCGTAGCCGGTGGGGGTAAGGGGGAGTCCGGCCACCTTGTGGGCGTCGACCACGATGGTTTGCTTGAAGTTGTTTTTGGGATCAAAAGCGACGAGGTAGGCGTTGCGCCCGTAGGCCGCGGTGCCGACGTAGATGGTGCCATCGATGCCTTCGTTGAGGGCGAAATAGCCGGATTCATCGGTGGTGGTGGTTGGGTCCACGTGGTAGGCCGTGCCCCAGACGTAGGGGAAGGGGGCGCTGGAGGGCTTGGGGGCTTTTTCTTCAGGCTTGAGGGCAGGTTTGGCGGCAGGGGCGGGGGCCGGTTTGGGCGCGGGCTTGGGTTGTTCGGGGGCGGGTTGGGCTGCGGCAGGTTGAGGCTGGGTGAGCTGTTGTTTGGCGTTGTCCCGGGCGCGCTGGGCTTGTGCGTAGATGGTGGAGGGGGAGGCGAAGAAAGAAAACGCGACGCCCAGAGCCAGAGCCCGGAGGCACATTGCACGTATGACGGTCATGCTGAAACTCCTTTTGAATTGTCGCCGCCGGGCCATTGAAACCAGGACCCCCGCCCGGGGCGTGTCATTAAGCATACTCAAGTTTGATGCGTGAGATGACTGGAAGTTTTGGGAGGGCGGATGCGCTTGCGTCTAAAATGCGGTTTTTTCGTCCGGGTTATCGGGCGGCGGGTTGTCGGGCGGCCTGGAGAGCGCTTTGAGCATTCGAGGTGGAGGCCATATTGGGGGGGGATTTGCGGTGGGAAAGAGGCTTAATTTAAGGCGTTGAGGCGAAAGAAAATTCAGAGCCCTCGTAGGGCTCAGAGTAAAAAGTTGGGTCATTAACCCAGGGTAAGTGCGAGTACCCGCCAACCCTGGGCTACCTCATGTAGCGCTTTCAGCGCATAGAGGAAGATGCCGGCGGCTCAACCGAATGGCTATCGGGGCTGAGTCTGGAGTTGCTGCAAGCCGGCGCGGCATTGAGGGTCGCTGGGATCAATGGCGAGGCCTGCTTCGTAAACAGCTTTGGCCTGGGGAAGCTTGCCGGTGATGACGTAGAGCTTGCCCAGCAGGGGGTAGGCGCGCATGTCCTGCGGTTTGGCCTGGATGGCCCGGGTGAACATTTCCTGGGCGTCCTGATAGCGCTGGATGTTGGCGTAGGCGCTGCCGAGGTTGGTGAGGATGCCGGGGTCTGCCGGGGAGAATGCGAGGGCTTCCTGAAGCAGGGCGATCCCGCGTTCTTTATCACCGAGGGTTTTACCGGTGGCGACATAGATGATGCCGGCGTTGGTTTTGACCACCATGTTGTTGGGCTTGTTGTCGAGGCACTCCCGGATCAGGCTGACGGCCTTTTCAGGCTCGCCCAGTTGAAGGAGCAGAAAGGCCGCATTGGACATGGCTTCGCCGGGCTTGCCGGGGAGGGCGAGGGCCTTCTGGATGAGCGCGACGGCCAGCGGGGCGCGGTTGGTTTGCAGCGCGATCTGGGCGAGGGCGACGATGCTGCCGACGTCGCCGGGGTCGGCCTGGACGGCCTGGAGGAATTGTTCCTCGGCTTCGGGGAGCTGCTGCTTATCAACGTAATAAATCGCCAGCGCTGAATGCGCCTGAGGGTTTTTCTCAGTGACGGCAATGATCCGGCTGAAGAAGACTTCGCTGTCCTGCCAGTAGCCCACTTGCCGGGAAGTGAGGATCCAGAGCATGGCGGCCAGGATGGCGAGACATACCAACGCGCCCCTGGCCTTACCGGCGGGAATGCCTTCGACGTCGGTGGTTTGAGCGGGCTGATCTGATGGTGATTTGCGGCCTAAAAGCTCCCACGCCAGCCAGGCCAAGGCGATGTAAAGGCCCAGAAAAGGCCAGTAGACGAAACGGTCTGCCCGGGATTGGTTGCCGGCCTGCATGATGCCCGAGACGGGCAGCAGCGTGCCCAGATACCACAGCCAGCCGATGAGGAGGTAGGGGCGTTTTTTGAATTGCCAGGCGGCAAGTCCGGTGATGGCGAGGATGCCGGCGAAGCAGGCCAGGACGGTGGATTTATCGAAGTATTTGGGGATGGGGTAGAGCCCACAGAGGTCCTGGGGCCAGACCATGGTCTGAAGGTATTTGACATAGCCGGTGAGGGCAAGGCCCACGCGCAGGTCGTAGGGGAGGGCTTCTGCGGTGGCGACGCCGCCTGTGGAGCCGGTGGACTTGACGGTGATAACCGCCATGACGGCGCTCAGGAACAGGAAGGGGATTTTTTCAGCCAGGAGCGTGGGCAACATGGGCGGGGAGAGCGCGGGGGCGTCAGGTTCGGCCGGGGAGGACCAGAGCCTGGGAACGCGCCCCAGCGGCCACACATCCAGAAGCAGCAGCAACGCCGGCATGGTGACGAGCATGGACTTGGACAGCAGCGAGAGCGCGAAGAACACCAGTGTGAGGGCGTATCGCCACACGGCGGGCTTGCGGACGTAATCGGCATACGCGCCCAGGGTGAGCAGGCCGAAGAACATGAAGAGCACGTCTTTGCGCTCGGTGGCCCAGGCGACGGATTCAACATGGATGGGGTGCAGGGCGAGCAGCACGGCGACGGCGGCGCCGGGCCAGAATTTGCGTGTGTATTTGTGCAGCACCCAGACGACGAGCATGCAGTTGGCGATGTGGAGGGCGACATTCAGCCAGATCTGAGGCGGGGCTTTCATGCCGAAGATGGAGACCAGGGGCAGGTAGCTGATCATGGTGACGGGCATGTACTGCCCGCCTGTGGTGCTGGTGAGGTTATGCCAGAGGCTGTCCCAGGTGAGGCCCTGGGAAGTCCAACTGTTTTGAAATAGATAAGCGGGGTCGTCGAAATAGACGAACTCCTGGTAGGACGCGCCGCCGAAGGCGTATGCCGTAAGCACCAGCATGGCGAGGCCGAGCAGAAACCAGGCCTTGGGTCCGATCATGGGCAGAGTTTAGCAGGGAAGAGCGATGGCCTGCGGCTTAGAACTTGAAGGTGAGGCCGGCGCGGAGGAAGGGTTCATCGCTGAAGCGTGCGACGAGCTCATCGTTGCGTGAGTCCCAGCCGTGGCGGGCCTGGGTGTTGAAGGCGAAACCGCCGCCGAGGACGAATTCAAAATTCTTACAGACGGGGACTTTGAACCCGGCTTCGGCGCGGCGGATCTGGATGAAGAGCCGGTCGTTGTCCTGCGCGCCATTGACCCAGTAGCCGTCGAAGTGTTCGTTGTAGTCTGCGTAGGCTTCGAGTTGGGGGAGGATTTTGTAACCGATGCCGCCGACGAAGGAGCCGGGGGTGGCGGTTGCGTAGACGCTGAGGTCTTCCTGGGGCTGCCAGCGGACGGTGGCGAAGGGGAAGCCGACGACGAGCATGAGGGTTTTGTCAAAGCGCTTGGTGTACGCCATGCCGGGGAGGGGGACATCGGGGAGAAAGGACCGGTTGCCGTCGTAGTTGATGCCGAATGCGATTTCGGAGGTGTCGTCGATTTCGTAGGTTGCCATGGCGTTGAGCTTGGCGTAGTAGGCGTGGTCATCGGTGTATTGCATGTTGGAGGCGATGCCGCCGCCGACGGTGAAGTCCATGCTCCACTTTTCTTCCTTGGGCAGGCCGAAGCTGATGGCCATGGTCTGGTCCATGAGCTGGTTGGGGATGCCCGGTTCATCGGTGCCGATGTTGTAGAAGGTGTGGTCGTAGCCCACGTTCATGCGAAAGCCGTCCTGGAGAGGGACTTTCACGCGGCCGGAGGTGGCGTTGCGGGCCATGTTGTAGGAACTGCTGGTGGTGCCGCCATCAAAGATGGCCATGAGGCTGGTCTGCACTTCAAAGGCTTCATCCCCACGCCAGGGTTTTTTGGCCAGCTCGGGGCCGGTTTGGGCAAAGGCCTGGGTGTTGGCAAAGCAAAGGCTCAGGAGGCCAAGGGCAAGCAGACCGACGCGGGAGTTGAACTTCATGGTTGATCTCTGAGGGTTTTTAGAAGCGGGGGATTATACCCCGGTGAAACCTTCATCTCAGCGTTCCACGCCCGTGGCGTAATAATTCCAGAGGGAGAGCGTGCCGTTGTTGGGGGCGGCATTGTTGGCACTGCCTGCAAAGCCGGTGTTGGGGGTGTTGTTAAGCATGGTGGAGTAGCTCATGCCGTTGCCCGGCGTTGCGCCGGAATTGGCACGCATGGAGAAGACGACAAACGCGTGGTCGGCATGAGGCGTGGCATCGGTGCGGGCGATGACGGGCGTGATTTTCTTCTTCACGGGTTTGACGTGGCCATCATGAAAGAGAACGCTCAAGGAATCCGGGTGTGCTTCTTCCATGGCCCAGGTGCCAAAGATCAGGCGTTCGTAATCAACAGCGACGGCGTCGTCGGAAGACCAGTTTTGCGCCTTGCCTTCGAGCCTGTTGGAAGGGGACTTCCACCAGCCGCGGAAGGTGTAGCTGGTGGAGGGGACGCCGGCTGCGGCGCTGATGGTGTCGTCACAGTCGGCGGCGCCGTAAAGCGTGGCCTGGGTCACGGCGTCAAAATAGGGAGCTGTGCTTTGCCGGTTTAAGACCAGGGCGGAGTTGTAATGCTTGACGCTGTTGGTTTCGGCGATGGTGTTTCCGGCAGCGGGGCAGGCCAGGATGCCGGCCTTTTTGGATGAAGGGGGGGCGAGGTAGCCCATCCAGTAAAACCAGCCGGCGTTTTTCGGCTGCACACGCCCAAAGGCGGGGCTGCTGGGCTGGTCGGCATCCGGGCAGACGGCGACCATGTTTGGACGCGTGGCGGAGACCAGCGCCGCGGAGGGGAGGCCGTACCAGATGCGTGCGTCGTTGGTCAGAGGATCAGAAGGGGAGCCCGAGGCGTATGCTGATCGGCCGATGTTGGCGATCCGGTGTTTGGAGTGGGGCGCGGGCAGCCAGCCTTTGAGGTCGGAGGCGTAGTACGCCTGCATCATGCCGATCTGGCGTTGATTGCTGCCGCAGACGCGCAGTTGGACGGCTTCGCGCGCCTTGGTGACCACGGGCAGCGAAAGGGCCATGAGGAGGGCGACAACGGCAATGACCACGAGAAGTTCAACGAGTGAAAACCCGCGTGAAGAATCAGAACGACCGGGATGGTGCATGGCGGGCATCTCCAACAAGCGCAGAATGGGAAATTGCAGCTTGCCCAAAGTGCATGCAAGCTCATGGATTGATGGCACAAGTATTTGTCATGTCATTTATAGAGGCGTGTGGAAGGGGTGTCAATGGGTTGTACCCGGTAGGGATCGGCGGCTTGGCCAAAGGGAGCAACATTAGGCGAAAAAGCCGAAATTCTGCTAAAGTTCTCGCCCTATGTCGATTCTCCTCAGCTGTAAATCCCTCAGTAAGACCTTTGGCGCCAAGCCGCTTTTTGACAACGTTTCCATGGGCGTGGAAGACGGTGAACGCCTGGGCATGATCGGGCCCAACGGCTCGGGCAAGTCCACGCTGCTCAAGATCATCGCGGGCCTGGAAACGCCCGATACCGGCGACATCACCAGGAAGCGCGACCTGCGCATGGGGTATGTCGCTCAGGCCGACACATTCCCCAATGATAAGACCGTATTGGATCTGATCGCCGATATCTACATGCCCCGTTTGCATGATGACCATGAGGCCCACACCGCAGCCGAGGTGCTGCTGGAACGCATCGGTTTTGAGCGCATGGACCAGAAGCCCGGGGAGCTTTCGGGTGGATGGAAAAAGCGGCTCTCCATCGCGCGTGAGCTGGCCAAGGAACCTGAACTCCTGCTGATGGATGAACCGACCAACCATCTGGACGTGGAAGGCATTCTCTGGCTGGAAGACCTTCTTGCTGACGCGGAATTCGGGGTGATCTTCATCTCGCACGACCGGTACTTCCTGGAATCCACCGCGACCCGGGTCATTGAACTGAGCCAGGCGTACCCCGAAGGCACGTTCACCGTGCAAGGCTCCTACAGCGAATTTCTGACGCGCCGGCAAGACTTCCTGGCGGCCCAGGCCAAGCAGGAGCAGGCGCTTGCCTCCCAAGTCCGGCTGGACATCGCATGGCTCAGCCGCGGCGCCAAAGCCCGGCGGACCAAGGCCAAAGGCCGGATCCAAGACTCCATGGACCGCATGGGCCAACTGGCCGAGCTCAAAAAGCGAAACGCGCCCAACAAGGCGACCGCAATTGAATTTGCCGGCACAGGCCGGGCCACACGCAACCTGATGGTGGCACAAGGCATCTCCAAAAGCCTTGGCGGACGCAGGCTGTTTGAAAAGCTGGATCTCACACTCTCCCCGGGCAGTTGCCTTGGCCTGCTTGGGCCCAATGGCTCCGGCAAGACGACGCTCATCAAAACCCTCATCGGGGAACTGACGCCCGACACCGGCACCATCAAACGCGCCGACAACCTTAAACCCATCATCTTCAGCCAGCACCGGGAAACGCTCGACCCGCGGATGACGCTGCGCGAAGCGCTCTGCCCCGTGGGCGACCAGGTTCTGTATCGCGGCGGGTTCATCCACATCAACACGTGGGCCAAGAAATTCCTCTTCAACAGCGAACAGCTCAAGATTTCCGTGGGCGATCTCTCCGGCGGTGAACAGGCACGCGTGCTTATCGCCAGGCTGATGCTTTTCCCCGCGGATTTGCTCATTCTCGACGAACCGACCAACGACCTGGATATCCCCTCGCTGGAAGTGCTGGAAGAAAGCCTTTCAGACTTCCCGGGCTCCGTCATGCTGGTGACGCACGACCGGTTTCTGCTGGATCGGCTTTCCACGTCCATCCTTGCGCTCGACGGCAAAGGCAATGCCCGGATCTTCACTGATTACCCACAGTGGGAAGCCAACCGGAACTGGGCGCCCGAAGCCGAGAAGCCTGTGGCCATGGGCAAAACAGCGCCGGCTGCCCCAGCCCCCGCGCCGGCAGCCGAGGCCAGCAAGGCCAAACGGCTTTCATACAACGAGCAGCGCGAGTGGGACCAGATGGAAGGCAAGCTGCTGGCTGCTGAGGAAGAAGCGGCCAAGTGGCAAGCGGTGATGAACGATCCCGCGGTGCTGGCGGACCGGAAAAAGCTGGATGAAACCTGCAAGAAGCTGGACTTCGCCAATGCGCTGGTGGCCAGGCTCTATAAACGCTGGGAAGAGCTGGAAGCCAAGCAGAAGTAAGTGCGCCGATGGTGGTTGGCTGCTTTGCTGCGCGTTTGAATATTCAAAGGGATATCGGACTACGCGGGGGACCGCCAATCCGCCTACGTAATGACTGAGCAATGCCGACAAGCATCAGCTTTGCTTTAGTTCCCATTCCCAGACCAGGCCGTCTTCCGGGTCATCAACGGCACGGGCGAAGCGGAAACCGGTGTGCTTGAGTACGGACGTGGAAGCGTTGTCCTGCGGAAGTGTGCGGGCGGTGACGAGAATGTCGGGCTCGAAGATGAGGGCGACTTTGACGAGCTCCGCGGCCATGGCTTTGGCGTAGCCTTTGTTCTCAAATTCAGGGAAGGTGAAGTAGGCAATTTCGACGGTGACCAGCCGCCTGACTTTGCCGCGGGTTTCTTTTGCCGGGGACTTGAAGGCGCAGGTGCCGATGATTTTTTTGTTGTCCAGGACGAGATAGCCGATCCACGGGGGGACAAAACCAGACTTGGCGTAGAGCTCGCGAGTGGTTTTGCAGACCTCCAACGGTATGCCCGTGAGGTTCAGGGCGAGTTCTTTTTCACTGGGAGCGGGTTCGATGTTGATCAGGCGGATTTGCATAGAGGGGAAAGGATATCAGGGTACACTTTGGAAATGAATAACCGGCCTGAATCATTTGCGGGTTTATCCCTGTTTGTTCCCCGGATCATGGGCATTTTGAATTTGACGCCTGACAGCTTTTCCGATGGCGGAAAGTGGCTGGGCACTGAGGCCGGGCTGGCGCGCGCTGTGGAGATGATCGACCTGGGAGCGGACCTGATCGATGTGGGGGGAGAATCCACCCGGCCGGGGTCTGACCCTGTATCGGTTGAGGAACAGATTCGGCGGACCGCGGGGGTGATTGGGGCGATCAGCCGGTGGCTTAAGGAAAACCCGGTGGTGCCGCCTCATGACCCGGCGCTGCCAAGCGTGACGCGCAGGCAGGTGCGCATCAGCATCGATACCGGACAGGCGCAGGTGGCCCGGGCGGCCATTCAGGCGGGGGCGCACATCATCAATGACGTCTACGCGGGGCGGGAAGTGGACGAGAAGGGGCACACCACGATTCATGTGGCCGCGGAGACGGGCGCACCGATCATCCTGATGCACATGCAGGGACGGCCCAAGACCATGCAGCAGAGTCCCGTGTACAACGATGTGGTGCCGGAAGTGCTGGAGTTTTTGGAAGTCCGAGCCCAGGCGGCGCTGGCCGCAGGGGTGAAGCGGGAGAACATCGCCATCGACCCCGGCATCGGTTTTGGCAAAACACGTGAGCACAACATGGCGCTGATGGCCGGGCTCGGCAGGTTTGTCGCCACGGGCAGGCCGGTGCTGCTGGGGACAAGCCGGAAGCGATTCATGGGCGCGGTTTGCGCGCTGCCGGGGGGCAGGCCAGCGGCGGCGGAGGAATTGATCGGTGCCACATGCGCCACGACGGCGCTTGGCGTGCAGGCGGGGGTGCAGATGTTCCGGGTGCACGATGTGCAGGAAAATCGTCAGGCGGCGGATTTGACGTGGGCGCTTAGGTCTGGGGTGAGGGAGTGAAGAGCGGCCTGCGGGCCTTTCGGGGTCGGATCGAAGATGCGGGGGGCCTGACGGCCCTTTCAGATTTTGGCGTCTTAATTTTTTCTTCTTTTGGACCCGAAACCCGAGACCCGAAACCCGAAAAAGCCGTAGGCTTCTCCTCAATATTTTCATTCATTGAAACTTTGGGTAGACTATCTTCCCTTGTCCTTTTAACAACACCGGAGCTTGTTTCCCATGCTGCAGTCAAACCCGTTGTTTAGCGCAAAAGAAAAAGTACCCACCACGATTTTTGAAACTTCCAAAGACGCAAGCAAGGCTGTGGCAAAGGAAATTGCCGACCACATCCGGGCGACGCAAAAGAAGAAAACCAAGTGCGTGCTGGGCCTGGCCACGGGGTCGACCCCGACTGGCGTTTACGCCGAGCTGGTGCGCCTTCACAAGGAAGAAAAACTTTCCTTCAAGAACGTGGTGACGTTCAACCTTGACGAATACTTCCCCATGAAGCGTGAGGAGCTGCAGAGCTACCATCGGTTCATGCATGAGCACCTTTTTGATCACGTCGACATCAAGAAGGAAAACATCAACATTCCCGACGGTACGCAGCCGATCGAAGAGGTCTTTGGCTACTGCCAGGCGTACGAAAAGAAGATCGACGCGCTGGGCGGGATTCAGATCCAGATTCTGGGCATCGGGCGCACCGGCCACATCGGCTTTAACGAACCGGGCTCAGGCCCCAACAGCGTGACGCGCCTGATTACCCTCGACCGGCTCACCCGTAACGATGCGGCGTCTGACTTCTTTGGCGAGGAAAACGTTCCCCGTCGCGCCATCACCATGGGCGTGGGCACGATTTTGAAGGCCAAGCGCGTCATCATCATGGCGTGGGGCGAAGGCAAGGCGAAGGTCGTTTCCAGCGCCATCGAAGGGGACATCACTCCGACGCTGCCGGCTTCGTTCCTGCAAATGCACGCGAATGTGAGCTTCGTGCTTGATACCGCCGCCGCGGCCCGGCTCACGCGCGTTCGCACGCCGTGGATTCTTGGCCCCATCGACTGGAACACCAAGCTGATCAAGAAAGCCGTCGCCTGGCTGGCGCTGGAGCTTAAGCGCCCCATCCTGAAGCTGACCGACGAAGAATACAACGAACACGGCCTGCAGGACCTGCTGGCTGAGCACGGTCCGGCGTACAAGATCAACATTCAAGTGTTCCGCGCCATGCAGGACACCATCACCGGTTGGCCCGGCGGCAAGCCTGCATCGAGCCGGCGGCCGGGCGACAAGGCCCTTCCCGGTGACGGCATTTTCCCCAAGCGCGTGCTGATCTTCTCTCCCCATCCCGATGACGACGTGATCTCCATGGGCGGCACGCTGCTGAGGCTGGTGGACCAGGGGCACGAAGTGCACATCGCCTATCAGACGTCGGGCAACATCGCCGTGTTCGACACGCTGGCGATCCGGTTTGCGGAGTTCGTGACGGACTTCAATAAGATGTTCAACATCACCTCCAAGCAGGCTGTTGAGATCGAAGACCACATCGAAACCTTCCTGAAGAACAAGCAGCCGGGCCAGGTGGATTCCGAACCGGTGCAGCGGATCAAGGGCTTAATTCGCCGGGGCGAAGCCAAGACCGCGGCCCGGTACTGCAACGTGCCGGAAGACCGGGTCCACTTCATGGACATGCCGTTTTACGAAACCGGGCGCGTGCGCAAGAGCCCGCTCTCCGAAGCGGATTACAAGATCACCGTGGACCTGCTGGAGAAGATCAAGCCGCACCAGATTTACGCCGCGGGCGATCTTTCCGATCCGCACGGCACGCATCGGGTGTGCCTGGCTGCGATCTTTGAAGCGGCGCGTCGCGTGAAGAAGAAGGCGTGGTTCAAGGACACGGCGATTTGGCTCTACCGTGGCGCGTGGCAGGAATGGCCGCCTGAGGAAATCGAGATGGCTGTGCCGCTGGCGCCGCAGGAGCTGGCACGCAAGCGCAACGCCATCTTCAAGCATGAATCCCAGAAGGATCGTGCGTTGTTCCCCGGGAACGACAGCCGTGAATTCTGGCAGCGGGCAGAGGAGCGCAACCGGACCACCGCCAAGCTTTACGACCAGCTTGGCCTGGCCGAATACGAAGGCATTGAAGGATTCGTACAATGGCATCTCGACTCGGAATAAACGTTTTTGTTTGTGCGACTTAAGACACACAACCTTTCACCAGGAGTTTCGTCCATGGGCAATCTGAGCCCTTCGCAATTCGGTATCTGCAGTTGGTCTACTCACCCCAAGGATCCTGCGGACCTGGCTGGCCGCCTCAAGGAACTGGGCTTGAAGAAGATCCAGCTTCACCTGAGCCCCGTCTATGACAACCCCGTAGTGTGGGGCAATGTGCAGGCGGACCTGGACGCGCTGGGCGTGACCATCGTGTCGGGCATGTTCGGCACCGTTGGGGAAGATTACACCTCCCTGGAAACCATCAAGGCGACGGGCGGCTTCGTGCCAGACAAGCACTTTGACGCCAACTACGCCACCGCGGAAAAAGTGGCCAAAGTGGCCGCGCAGATGAAGCTGACCAAGGTTTCCTGCCACGCGGGCTTCATTCCCCCCGACGCAAACGACCCCACCTTCAAGAAGCTTGTCGAAAAAATCGGCAAGGTGGCGCTGCTCTTTAAGAAGCACAACATCACCCTGCTGTTTGAAACCGGCCAGGAAACCGCTGACACCCTGTGGACGTTCCTGGAGCATCTCGACAAGGCGGGCGCGACCAACACCGGCGTGAACTTCGACCCGGCGAACATGATTCTCTACTCCAAGGGCGATCCGATCGCCTCCCTGAAGAAGCTTCTGCCCCGCGTGCAGCAGGTGCACATCAAGGACGCCGTGGCGACCAAGGTTCCCGGCACCTGGGGCTCTGAAGTGGCCATCGGCGAAGGCCAGGTGGACTGGAAAGCCTTCATCCAAGTGCTTTCCGATGCGAAGTTCCAGGGTGACCTGGTGATCGAGCGTGAAGCCGGCCAGCAGCGCGTGGTGGACGTGAAGAAAGCCATCGACCGGATCGGCGCTTTGATGTAAGCCATGCGTCTGAACATTGAATGTTTTGTGCAGCCCCCGGTGAAAAGCAGGGGGCTGTTTTTTCATGTCTGCCCCGCTATGCTCGTGGTCAGGAGGCGCCATGGTTAAATACGTGATTCTGACCATCGTCCTTGCGATTGTTTATTCCCTGGTTTTAGGTGTGGGCGGTTTTTGTGCGGGTTTTTTCGGGCCGATGTACTTTGCACCCGATGCGCCGCAGGGCCCGCTATTGGGCTTGTTTATCCTTGGGCCGGGGGGATTTGTCCTCGGAGTCATTCTGGGGATTCTCCATGGGACTTACCTTTTAAAGAAAAATACGAAGTGACGCGGTCGTGCCGCAACAGGCAAAATCCGGGATAATCCGTGCATGAGCGCCAGACCCACTTCCAAGCAGAAACAATCTCCGGCCATGGCCGGGCAGGCCGACCTTTTGACTGAGCGCCTGTGCGAACAGGTGAAGAACCTGCGCAAGAAAAAAGGGTGGACGCTGGAAGAGCTGGCCGCGGCCTCGGGGGTGAGCAGGTCGATGCTCAGCCAGATTGAGCGGGCGCGGGTGAACCCGACATTGGGGGTGATCTACCGGATTGCACAGGCTTTCGGGCTCACCATTTCGGAATTGGTGGATACGCCGTCGGTGGCGACGCGCATGGATGTGATTCGCGCGGAGGACCGGACGCACCATTACCGGTCGGACAAGTTCTGCAGGATTCGGACGCTTTCTCCGCTTCACCTGGAGAAGGACGTCGAGTTTTATGAGTTGTCGCTTACGCCGGGCGGCACGCTTAAAAGCGCGGCGCACTTTAAGGGCACGCGCGAATTTCTCACAGTGCAGCAGGGCCGGGTGCGCGTGACCAGCGATGCGGACAAATGTGAGCTGAGTAAGGGAGATTCCGTCCACTACCCCGCGGACGTGCCGCATGCGATCGAGAATATCGGCGAAGGCGAAGCCGCGGTGTTTCTTGTCGATATCTACGAGAAGTAAGCCGGGCAGCGAACTGAAAATAAGCCATTAACTGCGGCCAAACCCTGAGGCTATGGACCCGCTGGAAATTTCCATTATAATGGATTATGTTCCACTGAAAGGAAACGTCCATGGCCACCATGAAAGCGCTCGTCAAGAAAAAGTCAGAAGTCGGGCTCTGGCTCGATGAAGTGCCCGTGCCCGTCCCCGGCATTAACGATGTGCTGGTGAAAGTGCTTAAGACCGGCATTTGCGGGACGGACGTACACATTTACAAATGGGATTCCTGGGCGCAGAAAACCATCCCGGTGCCGATGGTGGTCGGGCATGAGTTTGTGGGACGCATCGTGGAAGTCGGCTCCAACGTCAACGACTTTCAGCCGGGCCAGCTTGTTTCCGGTGAGGGACACGTGGTTTGCGGCCGCTGCCGAAATTGCATGGCGGGCCGGAGGCATTTGTGCGCGCACACCTCGGGTGTGGGTGTGAATCGGCCCGGTGCGTTTGCGGAGTACATCAGTCTGCCGATGGCCAATGTGTGGGTTCATCCCGAAACCATTGATCGGGATGTGGCGAGTATTTTTGATCCCTTCGGCAACGCCGTCCATACGGCGCTCACGTTTGATCTTCTGGGCGAGGATGTGCTCATCACCGGCGCCGGGCCTATCGGCATCATGGCCGCAGCGGTGGCCAGGCACGCGGGGGCAAGGCACATCGTGGTGACGGATGTGAATGCTTACCGGCTCTCACTGGCTAAGAAGATGGGCGCGACCCGGGTGGTGGATGTCTCGCGTGAAAAACTCAAGGATGTGCAGAAAGAACTCGGCATGGTGGAGGGGTTTGATGTCGGACTGGAGATGTCCGGCAACCCGCATGCGTTTAACGACATGCTCGACAATCTCTGCCACGGCGGGAAAGTGGCCATGCTGGGTATCCCGGAAAAATCCCTGCCCATCGACTGGAACAAAGTCATTTTCAACATGATCACCATCAAGGGCATTTACGGCCGGGAGATGTACGAGACCTGGTACAAGATGTCGGTGATGGTCCAATCCGGGCTTGACCTCACTCCCGTCATCACGCACCGTTACGGCTACGAAGACTTTCAAAAAGGCTTCGACGCCATGCTGTCTGGGCAATCCGGCAAAGTCGTTCTCACTTGGAGCAAGGAATAAACATGGATTCGAAATTCATTGAACACATCGCCGGACAGATTGCCGGTGTGCGCGCGCAAGGCACTTTTAAAAACGAGCGGGTGATTCAGACGCCGCAAGGGACGCATGTGCTGGTGAACGGCAAGCGTGTACTGATTCTTTGCGCCAATAATTATCTGGGCCTGGCCCAGAATCCGGAGATCATTGCCGCGGCCCACAAGGGTTTGGACGAGTGGGGTTACGGGCTGGCCTCGGTGCGTTTTATCTGCGGCACCCAGACCCTGCACAAACAGCTTGAAGACAAGCTCTCAAGCTTCCTGGGCATGGACGACACCATCCTTTACACATCCTGCTTTGACGCCAACGGCGGACTCTTTGAAACCCTTCTGGGTGAGCAGGACGCGGTGATTTCCGATGAGCTTAACCACGCCTCCATCATCGACGGCATCCGGCTCTGCAAGGCGCAGCGGTACCGGTACAAGAACAACGACATGGCGGATTTGGAAGCGAAGCTCAAGGAAGCACAGACCGCTAACGCGCGATTCAAATTGATCGCCACCGACGGTGTGTTTTCCATGGACGGATACATCGCCAATCTGCCGGGCATCTGCGACTTGGCAGACAAATATCAGGCCTTGGTGATGGTGGATGATTCCCACGCCGTGGGCTTCATGGGCAAGCACGGCCGAGGCACGCATGAGCATCACAACGTGATGTCGCGGGTGGACATCATCACCGGCACGCTGGGCAAGGCACTGGGCGGCGCTTCAGGCGGGTACACCTCCGGCCGGCGGGAAGTGATCGACTATCTGCGCCAGCGGTCGCGGCCTTATTTGTTTTCCAACACCGTGGCGCCGGCAATTGCCGCGGGCTCCATCAAGGCGATTGAACTGCTGGAAGGGAGCACGGAGCTTCGTGATCGCGTGCATGCCAATGCACGAATTTTCCGGGAAGGGATGGAAAAAGTGGGGTTCACGCTGCTGAAAGGCGAGCACCCGATTGTGCCCATCATGCTGGGTGATGCGGCACTGGCCTCCAAGGTGGCCGCGGCCATGCTGGAGAAGGGCGTTTATGTGGTGGGATTCTCGTTCCCCGTGGTGCCTAACGGCAAGGCGCGAATCCGGACGCAGATTTCCGCAGCGCACACGCGAGAGGATCTTGCGTTTGCGGTGGAGCAGTTCGCCGCGGTGAAGAAAGAGTTGGGGATTTAAAAAAAGCGGTCTTGAGCCTGTTGAAAGACTCAAGACCGCATGGGGAATGATTTTTAACTCACAGCGAGTAGACCTCACCGACTTCAAGCTTCATCGGCTTGCCGTCGACGGTTACGTTCACCGGGGTTTCCTTGAGGTTCATCACCAGGCGGGTGTACTTGCCGTCCTTGTGCCAACCGGTGACGCGCACGTGCCGGGCTTCGTCGCCTTGCACGTTGGCGATCCTGGGCAGGGTTTTGATGAAGGATTTGAGGTCTGCCTTGGGGCACCAGGAGAAGTCTGTCGCGGCCATGTCGCCGTTGGCTGCCTGAACTTCACCGGGGGCGGCGTCAATGGTGACGACTTTCACGCCTGCGGCCAGAGCGGCCTTAAGCTTGGCGATGGTGGCTTCGGATACGACAGTGGCCTTGGGGATGATGAAGTGCGTGTAGCGTGCGCTTCCCAGCACCAGGGCGCCATTTTCGATCTTCATCTGGCTCAGCGGTTCTTCATCCACAAAGTGTGTGCCGGTGTGGTTGGCCAATACCTCCACACTGGTGTCGCAGAGCGATTTGCGCATGAGGGATTTGTCGTCGAGCCAATTGAGGTCGACCGCCTGGAATGAGCGGATGGTCCAGAGAATGCCCACGGGTGCTTCCTGGCGGGAATCGCGCACGATGCTTTGCACGGGCGTCACCTTGGCGTTGACCTTCTGCATCATGTCCCAGAAGGGCCCACGCGGGCCGAGGTCCGGCGGAGCGTCGATCTTGCGGTACCCCTCGTCGGAGGTGTATGCCGCATGGATGACGGTGCTGGTGACGCCCATCATGGCTTGCCAGTTAAGGACGCGCAGGCAGGTTTCGTAAGGCATTTCAATGCCGTTGGCGCCCATGGTTTCGCTCATCACGCCCGGGCGGTCGGTCTGCTGGGCTACGCCTGTGGCGCACATGACGCCGATGTTGAGGATGGAATGCCGGTCGTCGCCTACCGCGGGGATGATCACGTCGATTCCGGGAATGGTGAATTGCTTGAACATCGGCATCAGGTTGCCCAGCACATTGGCTTGCTGGATGGGGTCATCTTCGGGGCTGATGTGGCCGGTGAAGGCGATGTTGTTGTCGTTGCACCATTTGAAGACAGGCTTGAGCCATGCTTCCACGAAGCGCTCGCCGCAAAACTGCCGGTAGTGCAGCCAGGTTTTGCGGGTGAGTGCATTTTCCTGCTTGGAGAAGAGGTGGAAGAGCCGGGGGCCAAGGTCGTAGCCCCATTTGGCTTTGAAGAGTTCCCGCAGACCGGGAGTCCATGGACGCTGGGAGTAGAACTTGGGTTCGTCGGTGAAAATGGCTTCGATGGTTTTGCCCAGGTCGGCGCTCATGTCCTGCTTGTAGCGTTCGTGGGTGAGGTCGATGAAGACCTTGGTTGCTTCGGGGTTGAGCGAATCGACCAGGCCTTGCCAGGTGTCTTTAGGAAGGGCCCTGGCGGTGAAGGCGACGAGCTTCATGCCTGCCGGGATGACCGGGACGCGCACGGCGTTAATGGGGGAGTGAGACTTGGCACGCGGACACTTGTAGAGCGGCGTATCGGGGTAGTAGAAGCGACTGTCCCACACTTCCGCGGGGTCCATCACTTTGTCCACAGGCGCGTTGACATCGATGGGGCCGAATTCGGTTTTGCCCGGGGCCAGGTGCCGATACACGGACCACTCGCGGCGGATCACGCCCACCTTGCCCGTGAGGTCCACATGGTCGGTGGCGTTCTCCTTCACCAGACCGGCCCATACCACGCGCTCGAAGGGGAACGTGAAATTTTCACCCGGTTTGAGGTCGGCCGGCGCTTCGTGCATGACGATGTGATGCCCGGTGTACTGGGGGTAATCCAGAATGAGCCGTCCGCCGACGTTGCCGGAGGGATAGGGGTCTTCGTCGTATAGCCACACCTGGAGATTGCGCTTTTTGCATTCTTCCACGATGGATTTGATGTAGGCAAACCAGTCGTCGCCGGCGTAGGGGAGCTCCAGCCCTGCGCGCGGGTGGAGCACCACCGCGGCGACCTTGGCTTTCTCGAAGCCGTCGAGCATTTCCCTGGTGGCGGCGGGGCCGCAGTCGTCGTTGATGGCCCAGAAGTAGATGAGACCGGGGCGGTGAAAAAGCTTTTGGGAAACCATGGTGTTCCGGCTTTGAAAGTGTCGATTTGAAAACCGTTTGAAACGTTTGACGGTCCGGGTTAACAGTTTACCTATTTTCGCAATTGACCGGTTTATGAGTGGGATGAAGCGTTTGGAGATGCTTGTTTACCGGTTTGTGCATGCCTTTGAAGTGATCTTTTGCAAAATGTATTGATGGGGATTTGATATGGCAAAGATGAGGCCCGCATGAGGAGGTGTCGGATGTGATGTGCAAACGGTGGGGTGAATCCCGCTTGTCTCTCGACCGATGGTCTGCATTGAAGTAACATGCTCACCCTGAATTTCCGGTTATTTGCCTGAATCCAACCACTCGAGAATCCCATGCCTACGCTCTGGTCAAAATCGCTTATTCCCACCGCACGCCAGGTTCCCGCGGAGGCTGAAGTGCCATCGCATCAACTCATGCTGCGCGCGGGGCTTATCCGCAAGCTCGGCGCGGGTGTGTACGACTACCTGCCGCTGGGCGTGCGGGCGCTGCAGAAAGCAATGCAGATCATCCGGGAAGAAATGGCCAACGCGGGCGCGCTGGAAGTGATGCTGCCGGCGCTGATCCCCATCGAGCTTTACCAGACCACCGGGCGCGATACCGCGTACGGGGACAACCTGTTTCGCGTCACCGACCGGCACGGCCGGGTGAATGCGCTGGCGCCCACGCACGAGGAAATCATCACCGAGATCGTCGGCGCGTATGTGGAGTCCTACAAGCAACTCCCCATCACGCTGTACCAGATCCAGACCAAGTTCCGGGATGAGTTCCGCCCGCGCTTTGGCGTGCTGCGCTCGCGCGAGTTCCAGATGAAGGACGCCTACTCCTTCCACACATCGCTGGAAGGCCCCGGCGGGCTTAACGAGGTTTACCAGACCCAGTACGACGCGTACTGCCGGGTGTTTACGCGCGCCGGGATTCCGTTTGTGACCGTGGAAGCCGAATCGGGCCCCATCGGCGGCTCGGCCTCGCATGAGTTCATGGTTCCTTCGCCCACCGGTGAAGACACCATCCTGGAATCCGATAAATCCAATTATGCGGCGAACGTTGAGAAGTGTGAGATCGGCACGCGCACGCACGACATCAACGGCGCGCCCACCGGCGAGATGGCTGAAGTCCACACGCCCAATGTCCCGGGCATCGATGACGTGGCCAAGTTCATGAAGACCAAGCCGGCCAACATGCTCAAGACGCTGGTGTTCCAGTCCGTGGTGGACCCCACGACGCTTGGCGCGGGCGAAAAGCACCCTTGCTACCGGCTCTTTATCGCCGTGGTGCGTGGCGACCACGACGTGAACGAAGGGAAGATCAAGGCGGCCATCAAGGCATTGCATCCCACCGATTCGGACGTTCAACTGGCGGATGAAAAGCTGGCGCGCGCCGCGGGCTTCACCATCGGCTACGTCGGCCCGCATTCCATTCTCGCGCCGGAGCAGAAGGATGTGGTGGTGTTCGTCGACCATGACGCCGCCAAGGGCGGGTTCTGGGTGACGGGCGCCAACAAGGCCGACCACCATGTGAAGCACTTCAACTTCAAGCGCGACGTGCTGGATAAGACTTCCGCAGACCGGGTGAAGGTGACGGACATCCGCAACGCGGTGGCCGGCGACCCTTCACCCAAGAACGACGGCGGCGTGCTGCGCACCCGGAAGGGCATCGAGATCGGGCACGTGTTCAAGCTCGGCACCAAGTACACCGACGCGATGAAGGTGACCGTGCTCAACGAGAAAAACGAACGCCAGGCCATCATCATGGGCTGCTACGGCATCGGCGTGAACCGTATCCTGGCGGGCGCCATCGAGCGCGACGGCGGACATGACGAAAACGGCATCATCTGGCCGGTGTCCATTGCTCCCTTTGCCGTCGCCATCACCCCCATCAAGTATGAGGGAGCGCTGAAGGAAACGGCGCTGAAGATCGCCGCGGAACTGGAAGCCCTGGGCAGCGTGACCAAGACGCACACGGGCGGCGTGGCGGGCCTGAGCACGACGCAGATCCCGGTGGATGTGCTGATCGACGACCGTGATGAGCGGCCGGGCGTGAAGTTCAAGGACGCGGACCTGATCGGCATTCCCGTGCGCGTGACCATTGGCGACAAGGCGCTTGCCAACGGGCAGGTGGAGATCAAGGCGCGCAACCAGGCCAAGGCGGAGTTGGTGAATGT
>CAZIWA010000068.1:0-29164 GCA_964542875.1 uncultured Phycisphaeraceae bacterium | reverse complement strand
GCCTCACCTCCGCCAAACGCGCCGGCCTCATGACGCTCGGCGTCGCCACCACCGGCCCCGCAGACCTCCTGAAAATCGCCAACCGCGTCATCGCCACCCCGCAGGAAATCACACTCCAAACCCTCAAACAATGGTATTAACTGCTTTCATCCTCCATCAAACATCTTCCCTCTGATCAAACTCTAGACCCCAGCCCCCAGACCCTTCTTCATATACACATCAAACCGCAAGCTCTTCCCCACAATCGCATGGCTCGGCTCTTTCCCCCCCACCCATGCCGCTTTCGCAGGCCGCTTCACCACCACCCGCTTCACCCCGGACGCAATCGCTTTCTCCAAAACCAAACCCGCATCGTCATCCCCCCCCGCCAGCATGCGCAACACCTTCATCGGCTTGCGCTCGGCGGTCTTGCGACCGCTGGGAAACATGAAGTCCAGATAAACCACATCCGCACCGGCCTGGCGAATATTCTCTTCGTTCAGCCACGTGCCCGCATCGGCATGAACCACGCTCATGCGTCCCCCGATGCCCGTGCCGTTCAATCGGGCCAGGTGGTCTTCCAGCATCGCCGCCATCACCGCCCCGCGCTCCAGCATCACCACCTTGGCGCCGAAGCTCGCCATTACAAACGCATCTTCCCCCAGCCCTGCCGTCCCATCCACGATGCACAAACCCTGCGACCGGCTCTTAAGCCCCACGGCCTTCAAAATCGGCTGATCCCACGCCCGCCCGGGTCCGGAGGTCACATCAATGCCGGACCAGTCGATCCTCACCGGGTGCCCGTGCGTCAAATCCTTGGGCCCCGTCACCGGCACCAGGCCAAGCCCCGCGGGGCCGACCATCAACGCCAAATCACACGTCTCTCCCGAAGGCTCGGCAGCTTCTCCAAACGCCACCCCCAATCGATGGGCCAATTCCTTGGCCCGTGCAACCTCCAGGGCATCCTGTCTTTGTGCATAAACCGCCACCCGCACGTTGGCTGAACCCGCGCCGCCGGCCTGCGTATGAACTGTCGAACCGTCATCCTCACCCACAAGGCACCATCCTCAAAAAATCAGAAAATTCATTCCCACCCGCCTGTCCCGCATGACTCTTTGCCTCCACCCTCCTAAACTCTCTGGCTGATAAATCTCCTCGCTGCCGCCCAGGCCCCAGGACTCGGGAACCTGAACTCCCCCTTGCGCGGTAAAGTGTACATACCACCTCCCCGGGAGCCCACGTGCGCCAACGCAACATCACCACTGCCCTTCTCGCCAGCCTCTTTCTTTCTGTTCCCGCATTTGCCCAAAGTGCCCCCGCTCCAGCGGCGGCGACCGGCGCTGAATCCAGCTTTCAAGGCTGGGAAGGCATGCGTGTCATCCAGCAGGAAGGCTACCCCCTCCGCACCGCCACCGCATCCCTTGACGGCTCTCCCCGGCAAACCCTGATTGTCGTCAACACCCGGCAATCCCGGCTGGACCTCTACCAATGGCTCCCCGCCGACAAGCGCGAAAAGCCCAAGCCTCTGGACGCCGACCGGCCCAACGAGCTCCCCATGGCGCCGGAATTCAAACGCACTGAGCTTTCGCTGGACCAGCTCCCCGCAGACGCCATCCCCTGCGATCTAGAAGGCGACGGCAAAACCGAACTCGTCGTCCTCACCGGGCCCGCGCCCAAGATCGCCATTTACCGCCAGGCGGCTGACAAGCCCACCGGCTGGGCCAAATCCGAAACGTTTGATCTTCTCCCCGGCGCGCTGGCCAACTCTAAAAAAGCACTCCTGCTTCGCCGCCCGGACCCCAAAGGGCCATACGAAGTCCTCATCTCCTTCAATGACGGCATTCAGACACTCACACTCAAGAAGGGTGAGCGGGCAAAATGGCTCACCCCCCGCGAGCGCAAAGGCCGTTTCTGGTGGGACACCGCAAACCTTCGCGGCAAAGGCGCCGCCGGCCTGGATGTCGTCGAGGTGCCTTCCCAACCCGGCCGCGCGCTCATCCGCTGGTACCCCGGTCAGGCCGGGCAGCTTCTGCCCGCCATCCCGCTGGGCGAAGACCCCTCCACCGTCGTGGATGTCTTAAAGTCCTCTTCCGGTCCGGATGAAATCATCGCCGTCGACCCCAAAACCCCCGGCGTGCTCAAGCGCTACCGGCTCAGTCAGGGCGAAGCTAACCCCATCGGGGACAAGCTCACCCTCCCTCTGGCCAACGCCGTCTCGGGAAACTGGACCGGCGTCGCCATCGATAAAAAGCCCTCCATCATCTGGATCGATCCCGACCAGCCCATGCTCCGCCTTGCCCGGCTCTCCCCAGGCGGGTGGGAGTCGGATGAATCCTTCCCCGGCGTCACCAACATGCAGTCCATAGAGCCCATCCCCGGCCAGCCCGGCGTGCTCATCCTCGCCCGCGACGCCTCGGAACTCATGGAGTCCAAGTTCGAAAACGGCCGGCTCTCCTACCCCAAACCCGTCGTCTTCACCCCCGTGCCTGAAGGCAAGGAAACCCAGGCCCGCAAGATCATCGCCCTGGGCTCCACCGGCGACACCGTCTGGTGGGCGCAAAAAATCGCCGATAACCTCCTCGTCTACCGCTGGACCAAGGGCAAAGACAAGCCCGACGTCGAAACCTTCGAAAACGTCGGCGCCAAGGTCGACGCCGTCCTCCCCTACGCCCCAGGCAAAGCGCTCATCAAGGAGCAATACGCCCAGGGCCTCAAATCCCTCGCCAGGCAAGCCGACGGCAAGATCCTCACCCAGGAGCCCTCTCACCTTTCCAAAGCAGACCTCTCCTCCTACCAGTTCATCCTCACCCCTGCGGCCCCGGGCCAGCCAAAGCTCGTCCGGCTTACCGATGGCGTGCTTCAGTGGATCGGCGACGACCTCCAGCCCACTGACCAGATCATGCTCGGCGATGGCCAGAAGCTCTCCAGCTACGTCCCCAACAAGGACGGTTCCGCCTGGGCCCTTCAATCCGAAGGCACGTTCCTTTACCTTTTGAAACCCGATAAGTCCGGCCTCCCGCGCATCGCCGAGTCCTACCGCGTCGGCCAGGGCGCAGCCCTTGTGGAAGACCCTGTTCTGGGCCTCATTCTCATGGACGCCGACAAGCTCACCCGCCTGGCCCCCGGTCAACCCGCGGAGCTCGCTCTCGTGGATTCCTTCGACGCCCGCGACACCCGCCCGGGCGGCAAAAACGAGCCCGGCTTCACACGCATCGCCACCGCACGCATCACCCGGCCGGACAAAGACAACATCCTCCTCTTCAACGACGAGAAGCATGAAGTCACCCTCCTCGACGCCTCCGACAAAGGTTTCAAAACCATCATGACCTGGCAAGTCTACGACGACTCCTCCTACCCCTACGGCGGTGGTGGTGGCTACTCCGAACGTGGCCGCGGCCCCGCCCCCGAGCCTCGCTCCATCACCGCGTTCGACGCCGACGGCGACGGCTTCCAGGACCTCGCCCTCCTCTCTCACGACCGACTCCTCATCTACCTCGCCAGAGACAAAAAGTAACCCCCCGTTCCGGGTGGCACAGCACGGCCCGAAGCCGTGCTGTGTCCGGGCCAAAGCCCAAACAACAGCGCCAACAACACAACTCCGCTCCCCGCGCCAGACCCCAACCTCCTCCCCCATAAATTAAAACTCCCATGAAACACCTCCCCTTCCTCCTCGCCGCCCTGCTGGCCGCCCCCGCACTCGCAGCGGAACTGCCTCCCGCTCCGGCTCCCGCTGCCGTTCCCGCAGCCCCCGCGCCTGCGGCAAAGGCCAACATCAAAGACAAAATCGCCACCGTCACCCTCCAAGGCGGCGCAAAAGTCACCGGCCTCATCCTCAAGTCCTCAGACACCGGCATCGCCATCGACCTTGGCCACGATGTCGTCAACATCCCCGCCAACCGCATCCTCGAAGTTGATACCCAGGCCCAGACCGCCAAAACCGGCAGCACCCAAACCCAGGATGGCCTCTTCACCACCGGTCGGCTTGAGTCCGCCCCCGTGCCTGATCTCGTCAAGCGGCACGGCGACGCCGTCGTCATGATCCGCACCCCAGGCGGCCTCGGTTCCGGCTTCCTCATCTCCAAGGCCGGCCACATCGTCAGCAACTACCACGTCATCCAGGGCCAGACCAAGCTCCAGGTCACCCTCTTTCGCAAAACCGAAACCGGTTACGAAAAACTCGAGCTCAAAAAGGTCAAAATCGTCGCCTTCAACCCCGTGCGCGATCTTTCCCTCATCCAGATCGACCCCGAGGAAATCAAAGGCGCTCTCCCCGAGCCCATCACCATCAACGACAAAGATGATCTGGGCGTCGGCGACCTCGTCTTCGCCATCGGCAGCCCCCTGGGCCTGGAACGCACCGTCACCCAGGGCATCGTCAGCTCCACCACCCGAACCATCGACAGCGTCCGGCTCATCCAGACCGACGCCGCCATCAACCCCGGTAACTCAGGCGGGCCCCTCTTTAATGCCCGCGGCGAGGTCATCGGCGTCGTCTGCGCCGGCGCCTCCACCTTCCAGGGCCTGGCCTTCGGTATTCCCTCCTCCGACGTGGTCGACTTCCTCAAACACCGCGATTCCTACCTCTACGACCCCTCCCAGCCCCAAAACGGCATCAAATACATCGATCCGCCGTTTAAACCCAAGCCCTGAAACCTGAAAACGACCCGCTTTTCCCCTCTTTTCTTCTCCGAACCCCAAACCCCGGACCCTGAACCGCTCTCCCTCCCAATTCCCCCGATAAACGCACTTTCCATAAGCAACTAAACGCATTCCTAGGTATCCTTACTACCGCTTAAAAACACCCCTCGGAGATAAACCCATGCGCCGTCGATTCACTCAGTTCCTCACCGTCACCGCCACTTCGGTGATCTTCGCCGGCTCTGCGGCCTTCGCAGTCGATGCCGTCCGGCCCTCCACCGAGTGCCTTCCTGACAACACAATCGGCGTTGTCCGGATCCCCGACGGACAGAAAGCCATCGACGCTCTCCGGGCCACCACCAAGCTCGGTAAGGTGATGTTCAGCAAGGAACGCATCGATGGCATCTTCGCCAAGGTCAAAGCCAAGAAGCCCAAGGAATACGCCCAGTTTGAAGAAAAGCTCGGCACCTACGGCCTCAAGCCCGAAGACCTCCGCGAAATCTTCACCGGCGACGCTGGCCTGGCCATCTCCATGACCATGGCTGCCGGCAATCCCCCCAAGAGCAACGTCTTCGTCTGGGTCGAACCCAAGGGCGATGCCGGTGCCAAGTTCTACGCCGCCATCCAGAAGGGCATTGAAACCTCCCCCACCAAGCCCCAGCGCACCGATCTGACCATCGAAGGCGTCAAGGCCATGAAGGTCGTCAGCCCGCGCTTTGAATACGAATACGTCCAGCCCGAAATTCCCGAAAACTATGACAAGATGACCCCCGAAGAACGGGCCAATATCAAGATGCCCGAACCCAAGAAGACCAAGGTCGGCGATGACGTCGTCTTCGTGGCCCTGCTGGGTAACCGGATCATCATGGTCAACGCGGTTCCCGAAAAGGGCTCCCGCGGCATGGGCGGCAAGACCATCAAGCCCGCTTCCAATGACGCCGACGCCACCGAAGCGGTCTTCGCGCAGTTCCTCAAGGCCCACCTGGCCTCCGGCAAGCCCACCACCTTCATCGACAAGATGAGCAAGACCCCCGGCCTCCAGGAAGCGCTCCCCGCGGGTATTGTCTTCGCCGAAGGCTTCCTTGACCTGGGCCAGCTCACCACCGCCGGCATCACCCAGAGCGCGCAGGAATCCGGCAAAGACGCCGCCAAGCTCACCAACTCGCTGGGCTTGAACAACCTTGGCCCCCTGGCCTTCCGCAGCACCCTCGATGGCAACCTGAACAACACCACCTTCTTCATCTCGGCGCCCGCCCCGCGCAAGGGCGTGCTCTCCCTGATCGACCAGCCCGAGCTCAAGCCTGAGCCCGCAGACTGGGCGCCCTCCACCCTGGCCTCCTACGCCCACTGGAGCTTCGACCTTGCCAAGGCCTACAAGGTCGTCAAGGAAATCGCCGTCGACCTCGAAGGCCCCGATGCGGATAAAAACTTCCAGGAACTGGAAGTCAACTGCCAGGGCATGCTGCAGGCCGACGTCGCCACCGTTCTTGGCTCCCTGGGCGTTCAGCACTCGCTGGGCATCTACCCAGTCGAACCCAAGGCAAAGCCCGCCAAAGGCGCAGAAGCCGACGACCAGATGCCTGAAATGCCCGATCCCACCCCGATGACCCTCGTCTGGCGCTTGTCCGACCAGGCCATCTGGAGCAAGATCATGAACCAGCTCAAGCCCTTCGCCGGCATGGCAGGCGGCCAGGTCATCCCCGCCGACGAACAAGGCTTCACTGGTTTCCGCACCGCCCCGGGCGCACCCGCCGACGGCGCAATCATGACCGGTAAGAACTTCCTCATGTTCGCCCTCGGGCCCAAGGTTGCCGAACAGACCTTGAGCGCCCTCAACACCCCGCCCACGGGTGAAGCGGCCCTCAAGACCAGCAAGCTCTATGCCCAGGCCAAGGCCGTCGCCAAGCTCAAGCCCGGCGTCGCCTTCACCATCACCAATAATGAAAAAACCGGTGAACAGGCCGTCGAAGGCATGCTCAAGGGCGTGCAGCAGATGATCGAACAAAGCGACTCCATGAGCCCCGAAGAGGCCCAGGCCCTCACCGACCTGGTCCGCGAAATCCTCCCCAAACCTGAGGAAATGAAGGGCGTCTACGGCGTCGGCGTCGGCCAGGGCTTCACCTCCACCCAGGGCCTTGTGTTCGAAGGCATCACCGAACTGCCCAAATAACCATCTCAACATCCAAAGAAAAACGGACGGCCCCAAAGCCGTCCGTTTTTCATTTTCCACCAGTCTCCGGCAGGGTGCGGCCGAGTCTGCGAGGCCCACCACGCCTCCCACAAGACCCCTGATCAATGCTCACCAACCACGCAACGCATCACAACCGGAATCCGATTCTTTCTTCCCCTCTTCCCCTCTTCCCCTCTTCACCTTTTCCCTTTTACCTTTCCACTTTCCCCCTCACCCTCCCGCCAGCTCCGCCGCCTTCCCCGCACTCTCCTTCAAAAAGGCTTCCAGCTCATTCACCCGCCAGTTCAGCACCTTTCTGAAGCAATACACATCCAGCACCCGGTGAAGCTCTGCCTCATTGGCCACCAGCCACTTCGCCAGCGATTCAAAGCGTTGCCGGATGGCCGCATCCCGGGCCACATATGCGTCAAACATCGGCAGTTGCAGCGCCAGCATTTCCAGATGCGCCTCGGCATATGCCCATGACACCGCAACCGGGTCCAGGGGCGTCTTGGCGAATCGTTTGCGGTTCGCCTTCACCACCGGCTCAAACGCCGCGATGAGCTTCCTCATTTTCGCAATGTTCGCCGTCGCTTTCTTGATCCTTGGCTCATCGGCCCCGGGAATATAAAGCGGCTCGAACATCGGCAGCCACAGCGCGCTCATCTTTTCAAAAAACGCCTGCGCCTTGGCCGCGTCTTTTCCAAACGCCTGACCAAAGCTCTTCTTCACCAGCGCTTTAAACGATTGTTTCTTGTCCCACAGCGTGTCCGCCATCACATCCATCAGCAGGTTATGGGGAAAGCTCATGCGCTGGTTCTGGCAACTGTTAAGCCCGTGCAGGCCGATCTTTTCGAGGTTCACCACATCCTTATGCAGCGTCTTGGCGATCGTCACCATGTTCGGGTCGTAGTAGCACGCCCAGATCGCGTGGTAATCAAAGTCAAAGCCGTCGCCTTTAAATAGGGCTTGCCAGTCGCTGAGATATTCCAGGTTGGTCGATGCGCCCTTGGGAAGGGTGAGTTTATTGAGCGCAAACTCCGTCTTCTTCTCATCGCTCTTGCCGGCATCGCCAAACGCCGTCAGGTAGCTCCGGGTGATCGGCGCAAACATCAGCACAAACCGATCCGGATTGTTCAGCTTCGCCCGCATCGGCGCCCACAGGAGGTCCACGTAAATCAAAAACACGATGCGTGTCGTGAGGCCCTTGGCCGTCAGCTTGGCGTCCAGCTCATTGAGCATGTCGATGAAATATTCCGAAGGCCGCTCCGGCAGATGCTCATCATGATTATTGGTGCCGTCGGCCAGCCAAAAGTGCAGCAGGTCCACTTCAGGGTGCTTGCCTGCATAATCCACGATCACGTCCGCCATCGCCGCGCGCACGTCTGGCCGTGCATAGTCCAGGTTCGTGTTCAAAGGCACGCCGCGGAAAAACTCCCGCTTGCCGCCCACCTTGGCGATCCACTCCCGTTTCTCCGCAGGCACCGCGTTGGTATCCACAGTGCCCCAGCCTTCGCTCCCCTCGCCGGTCATGCCCAGGGCCGCAGTCGTCCAGCCATGCCCGACGCGCTCAAAGCTCAGCCCGCGCTTTTTGATTGCGGCGATCACCTCGTCCACCGCGGTTCGTATCTCCCCTTCGCTGATCTTGCCCACCGGTTTCCCGTCCTTCCCGGGCCGCTCGTACCACTGCTTCAGGAAGCAAGACCCATACTCAAACTGGATGAAATACCCGTTCATCATCCGCTTGGTTTGCCAGTCGATCAGGTCGATCAAGTGCTGGCGCGAGCACGCGCCTTCAATGCAGATGCTCCGGAACTTGTACGACGGTTTGTGATCCACCGTCACGGGCTTGGCGGGCAGCACGCTCTTGATCTTGGGCACCACCTCCCCCAGCTTTCCGGGCCGAATCCACGCAAAGCCAAGCGCCTGTAGATACTGATACACGCTGAAAAGCACGCTCCGGCCGTTCACCCCCGTCAATTCATACCCAATGGCCTTCGCGCCCTTCTTGACGGGCGTCACCATCACATGGTCATTCAAATCCCCCTCGGCTTGCGGCTCGGCCTGGCCAAAATCCGCAAACGTCCCCAGCACCAGCGCATCGACGGGCGCCTTTTCCAAAGTGCCCTTTTTGATCTCCAGCTTTTTTCCCGTCGCCAGCTTCAGGCACCGCTGAAGTTCCTTGGCCGCAAACCCCACCACCGCGTTTGTGCCCACCGTGACAATCTGCATCGCCATGTTTCACCCTCTTAGTAGTTGTGAAGCCTTTGAGAACCGCAGGATAAGTACCATCAAACATCACTCTAATGACCGCCGATTGTACCGTCGTCCATGTTCTCCATTTGTGCCCGGAAATTCCTGAAAATCCTGCCCACCCGTTCAGAAACTCTCGTTCTTCGTACCGCTCCCTTTTTACCTTGCCGATATTTCCATGTACCTTTTTCCCCATGACCACCTCAAACACCCCTTGGTTCAAGCAGCAGATGCGCATCGCCGCCCTTCAGTGCAATTTTGAGGGCGGCAAAACCCTCCAGGTCATCGACAAATGGCTCGACGCCGGCTTCAATGTCGAGCAACTCTTCCACCCCATGGCGGAAAGCTACAGCGCCATCTTTGATCCCGCACTCCACGCCGACATCCTCAAGCGCTACCTCGCCGACGCCCGGGCCAAAAACCTCCGGATCATCCTTTATCAAAACGTCCACATCCTCTCGGGCTCGCAGAACCACAAGGCCGACCAGTGGGCCGTGCGAAATGCTCAGGGCCAGTACACCAAGCTCTACGGCACCTACTACTCCGGGTGCGTCAACAGCCCCTGGCGCGAATACTTCTTCAACGTCCTCAAAGAACTGCAATCCTACGACTTCGACGGCCTCTTTCTCGACGGCCCCGTCGTCATGCCCTGCCACTGCCCCGCCTGCAAAAAGCGCTTCAAAATCGAAACCGGCGGCGACCTCGACACCGCCACTGACGCCAACAAAGACACCAAAGCCTTCTGGACCAGAAGCCGTGGAGACTTTGTCCGCGAAACCTACTCCCTCTTCAAAAAACTCAAGCCGGACGCCGCCTGCTACTGGAACTTCCCCGCCCAGGACCCCGGCCCCTCCTACGCCTCCCTCGCCGATGAACTCCCCTGCAACGACATCCTCGGCACAGAAGGCGGGTTCATGTTCTACGGCCCCGCCAAAGACTTCCCCCTCTGGCACCCCAGCATCTCCGCAAAGCTTCTGGAAGCCCTCGCCGCGGAAAAACCACGCGTCATCTTCATGGCGGCCAACCACACCCCGTGGTCCTGGCTCATGCACACCCCCACCGAAACCCGCCTCTGCATCGCCTCCGCCGCCGCCCACGGCTCAAACCTCTGGTACGGCATCTGCGGCACCATGACCCTTATGGATCACCCCGGCGGCCAGGCCGCTAAGGAAATGATGCATTTCCTTGCGCAAAATGCCCCGTACTATCAGGACGCCAAACCCGCCTCACGTGTCGCCGTGCTCTTCTCCTACGCCACCCAGGACGCCTACAAAACCACCGTCAAAGATTCCGACCTCTACGGCAAATCCTCCAACCCAGACTTCACCCAGCGCCAGGGCAATTCCGGCGAGTCCTTCAACGGCGCATGCGACATCCTCGGCCGCTCCAGCGTCCCTTTCGACGTCATCACCGACCACGACCTCACCCTCGCCAAGCTCACTCGATACGACTGCCTCATCCTCCCCACCAGCGCCTGTCTCACAGACCAGGCCTGCGACCTCATCCGCCAATTCGTCAAGCAAGGCGGCAATCTCATCTCCACCTTCGACACCTCCCTCTACACACCGGAAGGCACTCCACGGCCAAACTTCGCCCTCGCCGATGTCTTGGGCGCAGACTTCTCCGGCGCCACCACTGCTTACAACAACTTCAACGCCTTCTGCGCCTCCGGCGATCCCGTCAGCCAGGCCCTGGACCTCTTCTATGACAACCAGGCCGACTGGCTCCCCGCACCGGAATTCGGCGTGAACATCACCCCCCACGCCGGCGCACGCATCCTCGCACGCTTCCATAAGCCCCAGGAAGGCCGCTACACCGATCCCACGCCGCTGGACCAGCCCGCCATCATTCTTAACCAGTACGGAAAAGGCCGATCACTTTTCCTCGCCGGCACGTTCATGGAAATGAGCATCAAGTACGCCCACGATGAACACCGCAGAATCCTCGCCAACGCCGCCCGCAACTTCTCCACTCCCCTCATCCAACTGCAAGGCGGCCTGGGTAACATTGAAGTTGCCCTGCGCACCCAAACCCCAGCCAGCGGCAAACCCCGGCTCATCGTCCACTTGATCAACTACGCCGGCATCGCCCCGCGCCCGTACACCAAGGTCGCCCCGCAATCCGGCGTTACGCTCAAGCTCCCCGCCAATTCACCTTACAAATCCGCCAAAGCCCTCGTCGCCGGCCAACCCTGCGCCATCGCCGGCAACACCGTCACCCTCCCGACGCTCGGCACGTTCGAAATCATCGTTCTGGAGCAATAAACCTTACTCCCGCTTACGCCCCATAAGCCCCACCATCCCGCTCGCCTCAAACCGTTTCACTACCTCAAACCCCGCACTCCCCATTTCCTTTTCCACCCAGTCAGGTGCCACCCGCACTTTCGGATACTCGCTCACGCGCAATTTCCATCCTCCGTCTGCATTGCGCTCATGCAGCAAATCCCGCACCAGGATTTGCTTTTCTTCGTACTCCAGTTGGCACGTCAAAATCCGCGTGTCGTCGCCGCGTACCAGGATTGTTTTTTTCGTCCCAGTCGGGTCGATTGAATAATCCCGAAACGTGGTCACAAACACCCCGCCGGGCGTCAGCGCATTGGCGATGTCTTCGATCACATTCGCCACCACACCGGTTGATTCCAGATGGGTAAGCGTATCGCCCATGCAGACAACCGCTTCTACTTCTTCATCCACATACCGCCGAAAGTTGATCAGGTCATCTTCCGCCACCCTCACCGGCATCGCGTCGGTCTCCCGACGAAGGCCCAAGGCCAGTTCCTGGCAATCTTCGACAGCCAGCACGAAGTACCCCAGCCTGGCCAGCGCATGCGTCTGCAGGCCGATTCCCGGCCCCAGGTCCACCGCCAGCCCGCGATCCCTCGACGCCAGACCCAGCCCGCGCAATAGCTCAACGTTGGCCTCAATCGCCCGGCCCACGTCTCCCACCATCCATCGGTACACCGGAGCCAGATGTTTGTCGTAATGCTCACTCACACTCGCCATGGGTTTTTCTCCGTTTTCGCCATGTTCTACTCTCCCTCCCACACCCGTGCTGGCGGACGCGCTTTAGCCCACCACGCCACGCCGCCCACCACCAGCGCCAGGAAGATCCCACTTCCCAGAAACAACACCGTCATCAACCCATGCCCCAGATACCAGAGGTCTGATTTAAGGATGACCGACTCGAGATACAAAGTCAGAGCCGTTCCCGGCCCGCCCGCGTTAGCGCTGTCGTTCACTTGAAGGTCATAGGTGCCTGGTCCCGGCAAGGGCGCCAGCAGCACGCTGATTCCCTCGTTTGAAAAACCCCCGGACCTCATAACCCGCCCCACCGTTACCGCTTGCGAACCCGTCACCGTCGCGGTCACCGATTCCGGCACGTCTCCCCTCACCCCGTTGCCCAGCAGGATGAACACGTTCAACGGTTGATTGCATTTGATCTGGTAAACAAACGGCGTCGTCATCGGCACCGTTGTGGCAACGAATCCCGGTGCATTCTGCAGGTGCTGGTAATAGGCGAACCTTCCCCCGGCGATCAAACCGATCACGATTAGAAAAGCAGCCAGACCCGCCAGCACATACAACACAATCGACGGGCCTTTAGCCATACAATCATCCTCTTCGCAAAGCGCGGTGCACGCTTTAGGGTAGGCGCCACCCCGGCCGTACGCATCATGCTAAATTAATCCTCCCGTTTCCCTTCATGCACGTCCCCAATGACTAAAAAACCAAACATCCTCGCCATCATGTCCGACCAGCACGCCCCCGGCGTGCTTGGCTGCCTGGGCCACCCATGCGTTAAGACTCCGCACATCGACGCCCTCGCCGCGCGTGGCGTCACCTTCACCCAGGCCTACTGCCCATACCCCATGTGCACGCCCGCCCGCGCCAGCTACCTCACGGGCCTGCTCACACCCCAGCACAACGTATGGGAACTGGGCTCCATGCTCAACGCCGCCATCCCCACCTGGGCCCACGCCCTGCGCAGCGCCGGCTATCAAACCACCATCGCCGGCAAAATGCACTTCATCGGCGATGAACAGCTCCACGGCTTTGAACGCCGCATCTCCGGCGAATATCACCCCTACCAGCGCCCCTTTGCCTATGACCCCTGGCTCAAGCCCATCACCGACGACTACGTCATGATCAGCTCCGTCCAGCGTGCAGGCCCCACCGACGAGCCCACCCGCGGCGAGCTCTTCGACCAATCCGTGTATGATTCCGCAATGGATGAGCTCGCCTATTCCTCTGCCCAGCGCAAGGCCACAGGCAAACCCTGGGCCATGTCCGTGGGATATTTTCTGCCCCACGCGCCGTACAACGTCAGCAAACCGTGGTGGGACCTTTACGAAGGCGTGGACATCCCACTACCGGAAACCCCGCCCACCGGCGCGCTGTTTGAATCGCACATCCCGGAGCAGATGCAGGGCAGCCGCAAATGGCTCGGCCTCTCCACAGACGGTGCCACGCCCCAGCAGGTGAAAAATGCCCGCCGGGCCTACTACGCCATGGTCACCAAAATCGACCACATGGTCGGCCAGCTTGTGAAACGTCTTCAAGAGCTTGGCGAGCTTGAAAACACCATCATCCTCTACACCTCCGATCACGGCGATAACCACGGCACCCACGGCATGTGGTCCAAGCTGAACTTTTTCCAGGAATCCGTCGGTCTCCCCTTCGTGCTCGCCGGCCCTCTTTCCGATCCCGGCTTTCAAACCCAGGGCACCTGCCACGCCCCGATTTCGCTCATCGACTGGCTGCCCACCCTTCTGGACCTCACCGGCCAATCCTGGCCCACCCCGCTGCCGGGCAAATCCATCCTCCCGCTTCTCAAAGACCCCACCCAAACCTGGCATGACCGCCCCGTCATCTCCGATTACGCCTGCGGCGGCACCCGCGTCCCCATCCGCATGGTCCGGCTGGGTAACTTCAAAGCCTGCTTCGCCCCTCCGCACCCGCCCGTGCTCTACAACCTGCAAACCGACCCCAACGAATGGCACGACCTGGGCCAGGACCCCGCCCACCAGAGCGTCATCCAAAAGCTGGAAGCCGTCGCCCGCCAGGACGGCTGGAACCCGCAAACCCTCTTGGCCCACATCCAGCAGGAAAAACGCGTGCTGGATTACCTCCGCTCCATCGAAGGCGGCGAAAAACCCGTCCGCCCCAAAGCCGTCTCCTGACCCCTTCATCTCCAGACCACCTGCACTCCGCCCAAACATCAACTCAAATAGCGCACGCTATTTCTATTGCTCCGCCATGGGCAATGATATATCGTCTATCCACCTTTCTTCCTTACTGTTTGGACCTGCTCCATGCGCACTTCATCTGGCATCAAGGCTTTCACCATTGTTGAACTGCTCGTCGTCATCGCCATCATCAGCGTTCTTGTATCTCTTATCGTCCCAGGCCTCTCCATGGCACGCGCGCAGGCCCGCATGGCCAAGTGCAAGGCGAACATCCGCCAGCAGCTCGTCGCCGTCACCGCTTACACGATGGATTACCAGGGCTACGGCCCTCACGAACGCGGCGTGAACTTCAACTACGACCCCGACGCCGTCGTGGGCAACGCCATAGGCAATGCGGGTTCTGCTGCCCGCTGGATGAAAAAACTCTGCCTCTATCTCGGCGCCACATCCAACTCCCAGTTCACCACCCAGGTCTGGTCTTACGACACTCGCACGCCTGATAAGCTTCTTCCCGTCTTTCAATGTCCGGACACCTTTAACATCTCGCCCCTTCTTTCCGGCTCCGGCCGGTCTTACGGTCTGAATGTTTTCATCGGCTCGGATTACACCTCCGGCAACATCTTCATCAACACCCCCACCGCCGCCGCCAGTCCGATCAACTTCCAAAGAGGCGCCATCAGCATGCGCCTCAGCGAGCTCAACGCCATCTCGGATTCCTGCTACTACAACAACCACGGGCTCTCCCACGGAACCAATCTCTGGACAGCACCCTGGGCGCACAACATGCGCATCAACATCGGCCTGGCCGACGGCCACGTGGTGGATTCCGCCAAAGGCGAAAACTTCACTTACCTCAAGTTCTATCGCAACAACGGCACCTTCGTCACGGAAACGTTTAATTAAACGCATGGTGCCTGAGTAATCGCGCGCATGATCATCCTCACCCCGGTAGCCCGGGCGAACGTGCCATCGATCCCCCCCTGACTACTTGCCTCCCCACATCCGGCACGGTACGTTAACTCGCACCTAGGTTCCCATCCTCCAACCCCATCCGGAGACCTGTTTTCATGGCCGCCAAGACCACCCTCAACGTCGCACTCATCGGCTCTAAATTCATGGGCCGCACGCATTCCAACGCTTATCTCAAAGCCGCAAAGTTCTTTGATCTGCCCCTCCTCCCCGTCATGCACACCATCGCCGCGCGCAATCCTGAAGAGCTCGCCAAGTTCGCCGCGCGCTGGGGCTGGCAGAACCACACCACCGATTGGAAGCAGGCCGCCACCAATCCGGAAATCGATCTCGTCGACGTCTCCACCCCCAACTATGTTCATAAGGATCAGGCCATCGCCGCGCTGGAAGCCGGCAAGCATGTCGCCTGTGAAAAGCCCCTGGCCGGCACGCTTGAAGACGCGCGCGAAATGGTCGCCGCGGCCAAGAAAGCCAAGAAGTCCAAGACTTTCGTTTGGTACAACTACCGCCGCTGCCCCGCCGTCGCGCTGGCCCACCAGCTTGTCGCCTCCGGCAAGGTCGGCCGCATCTACCACATCCGCGCCGCTTACCTCCAATCCTGGGGCGGCCCCTCCACGCCTCTCCTCTGGCGCTTCCAGGGCGACCTGGCCGGTTCCGGCGCGCATGGCGACTTGAACGCCCACATCATCGACATGGCCCGTTTCATCACCGGCGATGAAGTCTCCGAAGTCATCGGCGCAATTGAAGAAACCTTCATCAAGGAACGCGACGTCATGACCTCCGGCGGCGGCGAAATCTCCGGTAAGGGCGCAAAGACCTCCAAGGCCAAGAAAGCCAAGTCCACCGTCGATGACGCCGTCCTCTTCCTCGCACGCTTCAAAGGCGGCGCCGTCGCTTCCTTCGAAGCCACCCGGCTCTCCACCGGCGACCAGAACCGCAACCGCATCGAAATCCACGGCGAAAAGGGCGCCATCCGTTTCAACTTTGAACGCATGAACGAACTCGAATGGTTCGACGCCACCCTCGATCCCAAGACCCAGGGCTGGACCACCATCAACGTCACCTCCGGCGGCGCCGGCCATCCCTACGCCGCCAACTGGTGGCCCGACGCGCACATCATCGGCTACGAACACGGCTTCATTAACCAGGCCGCAGACATCGTCAACGCCATCGCCGGCGTCAAGCCCATCGTCCCTCTCCCGGACTTTGCAGACGCCTACGAAACACAGAAAGTGCTCCACGCCGCGATTGTCTCGGCGCGTCACCGGACCCCGATCAAGATTTCTGAGATCAAGTAACCCGCCTGTTTCTCTCGGCTCTTTAAGCATCACAGACACGGCCTGGGTCATCCCCAGGCCGTGTTTCATTTTTTCTATTACCCCCACTTGCACAACCGCAATCCAAGATTCGAGTATCATGACGCGCCCGACGGTCTTTCCCGTGTCGACCGGGCCGGGTATGCTTAAGTCTTGAAACAATGACACGATTTTTGACGGACGTTTTATGAGTCAGATTGACCCAAACCAGCAGCCGGCCATTCCTGCCACCGAATCCATTGACGCCCAAGTCGAGCGCGAGCTTGAGGGCAAGAGCATGGAAGACATCCTCAAGGAATCGGCACCCGCTCCCGAAGCGCCCGCTCCCGAAGGCGCTGAAGGCGAAGAGCCCGCGCGCTTTGAGAAAGAACTCAAGCGCGGCCGCGTAAGCGCCATCGATGGCGACAACGTCTTCATCGAGCTCGCTGGCATCGATAACAAATTCCAGGGCGTCGTTCCGCTCATCCAGTTTGAACGTCCTCCCCGCATCGGCAGCATCATGGACTTCGTCCTCGAACGGCTCGACGCCGCCGAAGGCATTGTCCATCTCTCCCGCGAAGGCGCGGTCACCCGCACCACCTGGGACCACCTCGGCAAGGGCGCCATCGTTGAAGCCCGCGTCACCGGCACCAACAAGGGTGGTCTGGAACTTGAAATGGTCGGCGGCATCAAGGCATTCATGCCCGCCAGCCAGATCGACCTCCACCACATCAAAGACCTCGAACCCCTCGTCGGCGAAAAATACCACGCCGTCGTTCAGGAAATCGACCGCAAGGGCAAGCGCATCCTCATCAGCCGCCGCCAGTTCCTTGAACAGGAACGCGCGTCCAAGAAGGCCAAGCTGCTCGAAGAAATCGAAGTCGGCCAGCAGCGCGAAGGCAAGATCTCCAACATCGTCGAATACGGCGCATTCGTCGACCTCGGCGGCATGGACGGCCTCGTCCATCTCTCCGACCTCTCCTACAAACACGTCACCAAGCCCGGTGAAGTGGTCAAGGTCGGCGACACCGTCACCGTCAAGGTGCTCAAGATCGATAAAGAAAAAGGCCGCATCAGCCTCGGCATGAAGCAGGTCACCCCTGACCCGTGGGAAACCCTCGGCACCAAGTACACCGTCGGCGAACAAATCTCCGCGCGCATCCTGCGCACCGCGGACTTTGGCGCCTTCGTCGAGCTGGAGCCCGGTATCGAAGGCCTCCTGCCCCACTCCGAGCTCTCCTGGAAGCGCCACGTCAAGACCAGCGACGTCGTCAAGACCGGCGATGTCGTGCGCCTGGTGATCATGCAGATCGACCTGGAAAAGCGCCGCATCACCCTCACCCTCAAGCAGGCCGACGGCAACCCCTGGGCAGACGCCTCAGGCAAGTACGCCACCGGCGCCATGGTTGAAGGCACCGTCATCAGCACCCCTGAGTTCGGCGCTTTCATTGAGCTCGAACCCGGTGTTGAAGGCATGGTCCACATCTCCGAACTGGCTGACCGCCGCGTCAACGCAGTCACCGACATCCTCAAGGTCGGCGAGAAGAAAACCTTCCGCGTGCTGGACATCGACCCGGAAAACCACCGGATCCGTCTCTCGCTCAAGCCCGTCCGCGAAGGCGCACCCGCGCCCGTCCCCGGCAAGGGTGGCGACCGTAAGCCCGCAGGCGCACCGGCCCCCGCCGCACGCCAGTCGGCCCGGCCCGCACGTCCCACCGTCGGCAAGGACGGCAAGCCCCTCAAGGGCGGCATGGACCCCAAAGGCGGCCTGGGCATGGGCCTCGGCAGCATCAAGCTCTAAGCCACGGCCTGCAAAATCAACCTTCCCGAAAAACGCGCCCACCAGGCGCGTTTTTCTTTACCCCCAAGCACCACCTCACACCAAAAACACGTTAGCCCGACGTGCAAACGAAGGTACTCGGGCGCCAGGCCGACCTCCCGCTCAACCGACATCAACTACACGCCACCCTCAACACCAACCATCCCAGGGGCGTCAAACACCGCAGCAAGCACTGCGTCCTGCGCGCGACCCTCCCCTCCGCAGTCCGGGCACTCAATCCCTCGTCAAATACGATCGCCTTGCCCCCCCGCACGCCAACATTCCCCTCCTTCACTCTGTCATGTAAAATCTCCCTCGGTTGATCTATCCGCCTCGAACAAACCAATTCTCATGAGCGCTTCTTCCAACATTGAGCTTCACCCACCCGGCGATCACACGATCGCTCCGCCGTCTTCCACGGACCCGTCGGCGAAGGTTCATGTTGTCGGGCCAAACCAGCCCAATCTCGCTGACGAGCTCTCACGTCTGCTGCATCGCCGGCTTACAAATGCCACGCTCTTCATGTCCATTGCCATGACGGTCAGCCTCGTCACCACGCTGCACCTGCCGCTTTTGCAATTGCGCTCGGGCATGCTCATCGCTGCCATCGTCATGCAGGTCATTCTGCGCATGCGTCCCACGCTCCCCGCCTTCCAGCTTCGGATCATTGAGTCCGTCGCGCTCATCGTCTTCGCCTTCCAGGCCACGCTCATGCCCAATACGCTTATCTCCCAGAGCGCTGCTGCCGGCGATTACGTCACGGCCACCATGGATCATTACTTTGCTCAGGGCATATGGGCCATCTCGCTCATCTTTTACGGGCTTTACATCCCCAACACCTGGCGGCGCGCCGCAGCCATCATCATCCCCCTGGCCCTTGTTCCCACGCTCGACTTTCGCCTCCTCGCCCTTTACGACCCCGCCGTTCAGAAAGCCTTTGCGTCGCTCCACCACGGCCCGCCCGCGCCCATCGTTCTGCTCGGTGCCATCGGCGGCATCTACGGCGCTCACACCCTGCACACCATCCGACGCGACGAATTCAAAGCCAAGCAATTCGGCAGGTACGTCTTAAAAGAAAAGCTCGGCGAAGGCGGCATGGGCGAGGTCTACCGCGCCGAGCACGACCTCCTCAAGCGCCCCTGCGCCATCAAGCTCATCCGCCCCTCCGAACAAGTAGACACCCTCGCCATTGCACGCTTCGAGCGCGAAGCCCGGGCCACCGCACAGCTCACCCACCCCAGCGCCATCGAAGTCTACGACTACGGCCGCACCAACGAAGGCGTCTTCTACTACGTCATGGAATGCCTCCAGGGCATGAGCCTTCACGAGATGGTCGCCGTCACCGGCCCCATGCCCACCGCGCGCGCGGCCTACTTCCTGCGTCAGATCGCCGGTGCGCTTCGCCAGGCCCATTCCCTGGGCATCATCCATCGCGACATCACCCCCGCAAACATCTTTTCGGCTCAAATCGCCGGTCAATACGATGTCGCCAAGCTGCTGGATTTCGGCCTCGTCCGCACCGCCGATGCACCACAGGATTCCGGCCTCACGCAAAAAGGAGTTGTCTGCGGCTCTCCCATGTTCATGTCGCCCGAACAAGCCCGCGCCAGCCAGAACATTGATTCCCGGACAGACCTCTACTCCCTGGGTGCCAGCGCCTATTTCCTTGTCACCGGTCGGCCCCCTTTCGCCGGTGAAAATAAGTTCGAGATCATGATCGCGCACACGCGCGATGCCCCCAAGCCCCCTTCCACGCACAACAGCGCCATCGGCCCGGAGTTTGACGCCCTGATTCTCAAGTGCCTGGCAAAAAGCCCCGCCGACCGCTTCCAGAACATCGAAGAATTTCTCGTTGCGCTCGACGCCTGCCCCGGGTCGTTCGCATGGACGCCCCACTGGGCCCAGCTCTGGTGGCAAAAGCAGGCCTTAGTCGCCCAGTCGCAAAGCCAGCCGCAGGGCGAATCCGAATTCGCCATTGCGCTCTCCCAGGCCAGTACAGCCAGGGTGCCGGATGCAACCCAGGAAGGCTCCCGATGACGCGCCTTCCCGGCATCCTGTCATTCCCCGGCCGGTTGTGGGACCGCCTCGCCCCCGGCGCTGGCGCAAGTGCTTCTACGCCTCATGCCCGTCCCCATGTTGCGCCCGTGGAAACCGGCCAGACCAGGTTCACCGGCGAGGTTTCCGGCCTTCTGCGCAAGCGGCTTAAAACCATTGCGCTCGTTCTCACAATTGAAAAACTCCTGCTGCTCATCGGAACCTTCGCCTTCCCCCTTTTGTCTTTGCGTCTGGCCACCGTCTCGGTGTTGCTCGCCTCGTTTCTCGTACTGCAAAGCCGGCTTCGGCTCTCCATGGCGCAGTTGCGCACTGTCGAGCTTTTCATCCTCGCCGCTTTTTTCGCCCAGGCCACCGCCATGCCTGATGCCCTCATGCTGGAGCGCGCCCGCGCCGGCGACTTCGCCACCACCAACATGGACTATTACTTTGTCCAGGGCGCATGCGCCGTGTTCATCATTCTTTACGGCCTGCTTATTCCCAACACCGGCCGCCGTGCGGCGCTCATCATCATTCCCCTGTGCATTCTTCCTCACGTCAATTTCTACTTGCTCGGCCTTTATGAACCCGCCATTCAACAGGCCCTCAATGCCGTCTCTCATGGCACCCCGGTGCCGCTCTTGCTGCTGGCCGCCGCCGCAGGCATCTACGGCGCCCACACCATTCACGCCATCCGCTACAGCTTCTTTAAAGCCCAGCAGCTTGGGCGTTACCGCTTAAAGGAAAAGCTCGGCCAAGGCGGCATGGGCGAGGTCTACCGTGCGGAACACGACCTGCTCAAGCGCCCCTGCGCCATTAAGCTCATCCGTCCCGGTCTTGATGCCGACCCTGCCGCCATCGCCCGCTTTGAGCGTGAAGTTCAAGCCACCGCCCGCCTCTCTCACCCCAACACGGTTGAGGTCTACGATTACGGCCGCACCGATGAAGGGGTTTTCTATTACGTCATGGAGCTCCTCAAAGGTGCCACGCTTCAGGACACCGTCACCCAGAACGGCCCCATTCCCTCTGCTCGTGCGTTAACGCTCTTCCTCCAGGTTTGCGGCGCACTTCAGGAAGCCCATTGCCTGGGGCTCATTCACCGCGACATCAAGCCGGCAAATATTTTCATCGTCAATCACCCCGGCCAGGAAGAGACCGCCAAGCTCCTGGACTTTGGCCTTGTGAAAACCGCCACCAGCGATCCCGGTATCACACACGCCAATGTGCCCATCGGCTCGCCTCACTTTTCATCGCCCGAGCAGGCCACCGCCGGTGCCGTCGACGTTCGCAGCGATGTCTATTCGATGGGCGCGGTGCTCTATTTCATGCTCACCGGCGTGCCGCCGTTCACCGGTGCAAGCGCCATCGACATCACGGCCAGCATTAAGCGCGACCGACCCATCGCGCCGGACCAACTCGCTTCCGGCGTCACGCCGGAGCTCAGCGCAGTGGTTCTTAAATGCTTGGAAAAGGACCCCGCCGGCCGCTACCCGGATGTCCAAGCCCTGCGTGATGCACTCCACGCGTCTCCCGCCTGATCATTTTTGAGTCACCCCATTCCCCGAATCACCACAGCCGTAGGTATAGCGAATCCTCAAGCGAAACCCACGGCATCATTCACCCATCGAGCCTTCATGGCGCTTATTCACATACCGCAATGACAAGCTTCTCTCTATCTATTCACCCGATAGCGCAAGCGCATCTTCGTCCTTGGTTTTTCCATCCCGATGAATATGATGGAACCAGTCCTCCCTCCGGCCCCTTCCTCCACAGGACCCATCTCATGCGCCACACACGCGCCTCGCTCAGCCGCATTGTCTGCCTTGTGATGCTCATGGCGCCCACTCTGGCGCTTGCCCAAACCCCGCCCCAGGCAGCGACGCCGGCCACCGCCCCCGCGCAGCCCGCGGCCAATCCCATCAGCGATGCCCAGATCGCCCAGGCCGTCGCGCCCGTTGCCCTCTATCCCGACACCCTTCTCTCGCAAATCCTCATGGCGGCCACCTATCCCGTGGAGATCGTCGAAGCCGACCGCTGGCTCCAGGCAAACCCCACTCTCAAGGATGACGCCCTCGCCCTTGCGCTGGAAAACCAATCCTGGGACCCAAGCGTCAAATCACTCGTCAATTTCCCCAGCGTCCTCAAGATGCTCAGCGACAACCTCTCCACCACCTCTCTGCTGGGCGACGCCTTCCTTGCAGATCAAAAACGCGTCATGGCCGCCGTCCAGAAACTGCGCGCCCAGGCCAAGGATGCCGGCAACCTCTCCACCAACACCCAGCAGACCGTCACCACCGAACAGGTCGCTGCGGACGCCTCCAGCCCCACCGGCACCACCAACATCACCATCGCCCCCGCCGACCCTGAACAGATCTACGTCCCCACCTACGATCCCAATTACGTCTACGGCTACTGGCCTTATACCGCTTACGCACCCTACTACTACAACCCCGGCTATGCATACACCGTCGGCTTCCGCCACGGCGTCGCCTGGGGATACGCATGGGGCCACTGCAACTGGGGCCATAACCCCAACATCGCCGTCAACGTGAATCAGAACATCAACGACCGCTGGGCCATTGACCGCACCCAGTACAACAACTACTACGCCAACAACGCCAACTTCAAAAACGGCCAGGGCACGTGGCAGCACAACCCAGCCCACCGTGACGGCGTGGCCTATCGCGATCAAGCCACCAGCAACCGCTTCTCCGCTTACAACTCCTCCAACCGTGAAACCCAGGCCCGCCAGGCCTATCGCGGCCGCGAAAACACCCCAACACAGGCCCAGGCCAGCCAGCGCCAGGCAGAGGAAAACCGCCAGCGCGAAGCTCGCGCCCAGGAGTACCGGCAGCAGGAAGCACGCTCTCAGCAAGCACGATCCACCGCGATCAGCGATTACAACCGTGGCTCTCACGCCACACGCCAGGCCGCGCAGCGCGGCAACGCCAGCCGCGGTTACAGCCGCCCCGCCCAGCACTCCGGCGGCGGGGGTGGTGGCCGTAGACGCTAACCGCTCCCCGGCCTCGTCATCCCCCTCAGCCGCTTCGCTCTGCCTTCCTCCAACCAAATAAGAAAACAACCATGCAACTACACAAGCTCACCGCCTTCCCGGCACTCCTGGCCTTCGCTCTCCTGGTCGGCTGCTCCTCAGCGCCTGAGGAAACCTTCTCCTCACCCGATGAAGCCGCAAGCACCCTCGTCACCGCGCTGCGCGCCCAGGACGAAGCCCGGCTTAAGAAAATCCTCGGCTCCGACTACCAGGAACTTCTCTATTCCGGCGATGAAGTCGCCGACAAGCAAGCCATCAAACACTTCCTGGATGGCTACGACCAGAAACACATTTTCGTCTCTGACACCCCCGCCTCGTCGCAAGCCGATCAAGCCCCTGCCGATGATTCCGTCGTCATCGCCGTCGGCGAAGATGCCTGGCCCATGGCCATCCCCATCGTCAAGGACCCTCAAACCAACACATGGTCCTTCAGCCCCGAAGACGGCCGTGAGGAACTCCTCTCCCGCCGCATCGGCTACAACGAACTGGAAACCATCCAGGTCTGCCTCGCCATTGTCGACGCCCAGCGGGAATATGCCGCCCGCGATCCTCAAAAAGTCGGCCGCCCCAACTACGCCACCAAGCTCATCAGCTCTCCCGGCAAGCGCGACGGGCTTTACTGGCCCGCCTCCGCCGACGGCCCTTACGCCAAAAGCCCCCTCGGCCCGCTCATCGGCAAGGCCTCCCAGGACGGCTATCAGCTCACCGGCTCCCCCGCGCCTTACCACGGCTACCGCTACCGCATGCTTCCCTCTCAAACCATCCCCAACCACCCCGGCCGCGGCGTGGTGAATTACGTCCAGCCCAACAACTACGTGCTGGGTTTCGCCGTCGTGGCCTATCCCGCCAAATACGGCAACTCCGGCGTCATGACCTTCATCGTCAACCAACGCGGCATCGTTTACCAGAAAGACCTCGGCTCCGACACCGCTTCCATCGCACAGAACATGACCACTTACGATCCCGCCGACGGCTGGACCAAGGCTGACGCGGAATCCTCAAAATAACCTTGGTTATTTCCTGTCTACACGCTACATTACAAACGTCTCATCGCACCATGGCGCGCTTTTGAGGCAAGGTTCCTCCATTTCTCCACCCGACGGCCATCCTGGAGTGCGACATGCCCCGATCCCAAGCCCGCGCTTTCACACTCGTTGAATTACTGGTCGTTATCGCCATCGTTGCCGTGCTCGCCAGCTTTCTCCTCCCCACCCTCTCTCAAGCCAGGGAAATGGCCCGCGCCACCAGGTGCCAGGCGAACCTGCGCATGCTCATGATCTCTTCCATCCTCATGTCCAACGACAACAAAGGCACCGTCCCCTACGGCGGGTACGGCTCAGGCTCCCAGTGCGCCTTCTTTGGCCCCACCCGCAAAGACCTCTACGAAGATTACGGCGCCGCCAACCCCCTCCTCTGGTGGTGCCCCTCTGGCATCTATCGCGCCCAGCCCTCCAAATGGCTCTACTACCGCGACCCCAAGTGGTATTACGAACCTTCCTTCACCGCATCGGGCCTCGGCTGGAGCACCGTCGCCGTCGAAAACAACAACCGCGACCGCACCGGCTACGCCTATTTCGTTGGTCCCGGCCGCGGCCTCGCCGGCGCTTCCAACGTCATCTACGACATGCCCGGCCTCAGCAAATTCCCCCTCTGCCCCAAGCCCTCCACCCGCATCGTCTGGGCAGACCCCCTGCGCGCCCCCGGCGAAAGCAACAACGGCGGCGGCGTCTGGACCGTCCCCGCAAACACACACGACACCAACTGGAACTACCAGCCCCTGGGCTCACACAACGCCATGGTCGACGGCCACGTCGAGTGGCGTAAATACGTCTGGAACGTTAACACTCAATACTGGGGCGCTTCCGCCGGCGCTGGGCAATACTTCGTCTACAAACCCGCCCCCTGACCCATTCATCTTCATTTGACAACCACTCACCGAAACAAAAGCTGGCTCTGATTCGTAAACGCATCTGGAACTGGAACGCTGGCGTCCCGCCGGCTTTTTCTGCGGCCTTCGCCCGTGGGTGCCATGCCCTCGTCCGCGGAGCATGACGTGCTTTCCATCGCCTACTTTCTTCGCTCCATCGGGGGATCAACGCGTGGCCATGAGCCGTCGAGCGCAGCCCACGGTAAGCCGTCGTTTTTAAATGACTCTATTTTTCCGCCACCTCAATAGTCGCGGAAAAACCGCTGCCCTATATGAGCGCTTGAATCCTCGAAACCTCACATATTCCGCCAGAACATATACCCCTCGGTACCCAGCGTCCCGCTGATCGTATGGTTCGCCCAGATCTGCAACTGAGCCTTCTTGTGATACTGCACGCTGCCATCACTCATCAGAGAGTTCCACCCGATGTTGTGGTTCACCCGGGCAATTGGGTTGGTCCCAGCAGGCGGAGCCGCAAATTCATCCCCATACCAAAATCCCACCGGCGCCTGCGCATAATAAATCGCGTTATCTGTCCGAAACATTCGCGGATCCAGCGCCTGGCCCTCTTCAAAATCTCGTCCATATTCGGTCCCCTGACCCATCGGCGTCTCACCGATCAGCAATATTCGCGAAGGTACCTTCAGGGAAGATTCACGAAGCATCGGTATCGTTGCAGCAGCACCGCGCGTAGTGTTGCCGCTTGCTGGAAACGCAGGGCCCATGCCATAGGTCGACACCGTGTTCACCTGCGACGTGCCACCCGTCACCACCCGCCATGGATTAGATGGGCAAATCAACTGCTTGGGGGTGCTGCTGAGCGTGTACCCACCCAGGAAATCGTTGATCTTAAACGTCCAGGAGTTCTCAGCGCTTGTATTTTGAATCCCGTAACTGCTCGTCCAATAAGGCTTCGCATAAGGGAAGTATTGCTTAAAGCTCGCGTTGTAATTGCCGAACGCAATCCCGATCTGCCGCTCCCGGCTCTTGCACACCGCGCTCTCGGCGTTCTTCCTCGCCTCGCGCAGTGAAGGCAGCAGCACCGCCATCAGCACGCCCGTAATGGCGATCACCACCAGCAGTTCCACCAACGTAAATCCCGCGCGCAATTGGGTCGACATAAACACTTTCCTTCACATGCATGAAGACTGGAATCTCAATCAAAAAAACAAGACTTCTTGGAACCGGCTCTCATATTATGTCATGACATTAAATTGACAAGCCCCATCAGACTATTTATTTGCGGTTCACTTCTGGCCATTCGCCCCATTCCGCGTTAAAACAAAACCATGCTCACCCCCACTCAGCTCACTGCCATAGACCGCGACGGGCTCCTCACCATCGATACGCCCTTCACGCCCGATGAAGTCGCCCAAGCCGCAGCGGCCACCGACCGTCACTTCGGCGACAAACCCGAAGGCTTCATCACCGACTACCTCGAGCCCGAACTGCTCCATCTCACCTTCCACCCGTTCATCGAGTCCGTCGCCGCCCAGATGCTCCGCACCCCACACATCGGCCTCCGCGGTCTGGCTCTTCGTAAAACCGCTCCTCGCCGGGACGGCCACGCCGGCCTTGAGGAAGAACACGCCGACATCCGCTATTCCCTCGCGGACCTGGACGCCACTCCTCGCAGGATCCTCTGCACCATCCTCGTCTGGCTCACCGATGTCACCCCCACGCGCGCGCCCTTCATGTTCCGCCCCGGTACGCACCGCCAACTGGCCCGGGCATACGAAGGCTTCCCCACCGTCTCCAACAGCACCCGCGCCAAGGTGCCCGCGCTGGACTATCCCTCCTCCATCCCCGTGTTGGCCACCGCCGGCCAGATCAGCATCGGTTCGTCAGGCGTCCTCCATTCTGGCTCTTACAACACCGACACGCAGGCCCGCAAAGTGATCTTCCTGCAATTCCAGGCGCGAGGCGTCCCCGCGGTGAAATTCCACGAAAGCCACCAACCCTCCATGGACCGCTACAACGAAAAAATCCGCGCCGTCCTGCCCCCCGACCGCCATCACCTTCTCTGGTTCGGCGAAACCGGCGCCCCGCTTCTTTCTCCCTCTTCAATTCATAATTCGTAACTCATACTTCATAATTCCATCCTCCCTCAGCACCCCTTCAAATATTCCAGGCTCAGTTTCAGCCCCTTCTTCTCCCCCGCCTCGGTCCCGTTAAACCGGTCGTCTTCCAGTTCCACCGCGACAAACCCATCAAACCCTGCGGCCTTGAGAATCGAAAACGTCTTGTCCCACTGAATTTGCCCGTGCCCGGGGATCGTGTACTGCCAGTGGTTAGTGCCAAACATCCGGCCCGGCTCGCCGGTCGTCACCGGCTGCTCCGTGCCGTAAAGGTACTGCCGCTCCGCATCGATAAAACAATCCTTCCCATGCACATGCACCACCCGCCCGATGAACTCATTCAAAAAGCGAAGCGGATCGATGCCCATGCGCACCAGATGCGAAGGGTCGTAGTTGATCCCGTTGGATTTATTCGGCAGCGCCTTGTGGAATGCCCGCAGGCTCTCGGGCGTACCGCAAAGCGCACCCGGTCCCGGCCACCCTTCGATGGCGATCGCACCACCCACCTTGTCCAGCGCTTCCAGCACCGGCCCCACGCCCTCAACCATATATCCAAAATTCTGCGCGCGAGGCAGCGCCGGGTCTTCCGGCAGCATCACGATGAAAAACTTGCTCACGCCCAGCTTCGCATACTCGCCGATCAGCGCGATGTTCTTCGCCGCCGCATCCGCACGCCGTGCTTTGTCGGGGCTGATCAAGCCCTTCCAATCCGTCAGGTCCGCGCTCCCGATCTTCGCTCCCGCCGCCACGACCTTTTTGGAAAGCTCAACGTTGTCCCCCATGTCCACCGCGGCGAACCCCGCTTCCTTCACAAACGCAGCCAGCAGCCCGGCATCCTGCTGCCAAGGCGACCAACCCTTACGAAACCCGATGCGGAACCCTGCGGTCGTGGTGCTGCTCATGTGTTATCCCTTACGCCAAAAAGCGTGAATGTTATATCGATTAAGCCCACCGGAATAATAGCAATTTTCGCCCACGCCCGCGCCTCGTCGGTCCTTCTCCGCCGCTTTCTCTGAATCGGACAAAAAACTCACTCCGCCGTACTCACCTCATAAACCACCAGTTCCACCAGCCCCGTCTTGCTCACACCACTAAGCGGCGCAATAAACACCACCACGCGCCCATTGCCGGCTGGCCCCTCATAAAACGTCTTGCCATGCACCGCCACAGCCTCTCTGCCGTTTAAGCCTGAAATCTCCGTCACCAGATCGATCCGCACTTCCAACCGCCCATCCAGTCCGCGCACACCAATCACCCCCGTCGCGTGTCCACCGCGCGACTTCTCCCCGCCCACATATGTATGCGCCCAGACATACGCCTGCTTCCACAGATCCGCCTGCGACTCGTCCGTCCCCAGCCGCACCCCCTTTGCGGGCTTCTCTTCCAGCAGCAGTGACACATCACTCCGATCGACCACCGCAACATCAAATGGCGAACCTGCCATCTGCTCCGACTTTGCCATCAAATGAAACTTTGGCACGTCCCCCTCCGACAGCTCGATCACCGTGTGCTTCACCCGATAAACCTGCCCACTCCCCGCCTGCACCGAGCACCCGCATAAAACACCAAGCAGCATCGCCACCAACGCCGCGTAAACCACAAAACTTTTCATCGATGATCCCTCGGAGAATTGGTGAATTGATTTTCCACCAATCTACCATCCGCCTCTCTTGCCACGTCAACGCATCAACTTCCTTCCCCCTCGCCCTCAGAAAGAGGGCTGGAGTGAGGGTCAATACTGTTCGATTAAACCCTTGCATCCTCATCC
>CAZIWA010000067.1:0-30155 GCA_964542875.1 uncultured Phycisphaeraceae bacterium | reverse complement strand
AACATGTGTTACCCATGTGTCCGAACCAAACACCCCAAGCAGTGCTGTGTCTTGCCCACGCCAACGCCACCCCAATAAACCTGCTGATTCTCCGGCTCCGCCTCCCTCTGACCAGACCCCAGACCCTAGACCCCAGCCCCTTCTTCTGGAGCCCCCATGCCCCCCAAACAATCCCCGCTGAAAATCGGCTTCATCCCCGCCAACCGTGGCTTCTTCTCCCAAACCCTCGCCGCACAGATGCGCCAAGCCACCATCAAGGCCCTGGAGTCCGCGGGCCTCCAGGTCATCGTCCCCACCCCGGAAATGACCAAGATCGGCTGCGTTGAAAACCGCCACGAGGCCGAAATCACCGCCGCACTCTTCAAAAAAGAAAACGTCCACGGCATCGTCATCGGCGCAGTTAACTTCGGTGATGAGCAAGGCGCCGCCTGGACCGTCCGCCAGGCCCGTCTCGACGTCCCCATCTTCATCTTCGGCTGCCAGGAGGATTCCACCCTCAAGCCCGGCATGGACCGCCGCGATGCCTTCTGCGGTCTCCTCTCCATCGGCGAAGCCCTCCGCCAGATCGGCGTCAAATACACCATCGGCTCGCGCCCCATCTGCATGCCCACAGACCTCTCCTTCGCCCGCGATATCACCCAGTTCGCCCAGGTCTGCCGGATCATTCACGGCGTGAAAAACGCCCGCTACGGCCAGATCGGCGCCCGCCCCGAAGCCTTCTGGACCTGCCGCTTCGATGAAAAAATGCTCCAGCGCCTGGGCCCCACCACCGTCGTCATGGACCTAAGCGAAGTCTTCGCCGGCGTCGACCGCACCAAAGACACCGACCCTGACGTCATCGCCACCATCGCCGACATCAAAAACTACGCCGACGCCTCCAGCATCGACGCCTCCTCCCTCGCCAAAATGGCCAAGCTCGAAGTCTTTCTGAAACGCTGGGGCAAGGACAACGGCATCGACGCTTACGGCGTTCAATGCTGGACTTCCATCCAGCAGAACCTCGGCATCTGCGGCTGCACCACCATGTCCCGCCTGGGCGACCAGAACATCGCCGCCGCCTGCGAGGCCGACATCCTTGGCACTCTCTCCATGCACGCCTGCCTGCTGGCCTCCGGCACCCCCGCCGCCCTCGCCGACTGGAACAACCTTCACAACGAAGACGATGAGCTCGTCAACGTCTGGCATTGCGGCGTCTTCCCCCGCTCCTTCGCCAGGAGCCAGCCCAAGCTCTCCATCCACGGCATCATCGTCAGTTCCGGCGCAGCCCCCGCAGCCAACTCCCAGGGCACCGTCGAGCTCGTCGCCAAAGCCTCCCCCCTCACCCTCTTTCGCGTCACCCAGGACCCCGACGGCAGTTGGAAAGCCGTCGTCTCCCAAGGCGAAATCGAAGACAATCCCGCAGCCACTTCAGGCTCGTACGGCTGGTGCCGAATCAAAAACCTGCAATCCCTCTACCGCAACATCCTCTTACGCCACTTCCCCCACCACGTCGCCATCACCCAGGCCTACGTCGGCAACGCCCTCTGGGAATCCTTCGGCAACTACCTGGACATGAAGGTCTACCACGCCCACCAGCGCACCCCCGGCCTCTACGACGACACCCCCACCTGGAAATAGAGCCTTCCGCACTTCCTTGCCCCCTCTCCCACTGGGAGAGGGCCGGGGTGAAGGCCGCCTGCGAATGCTCTCAACGCAACGACTGCCCGCTTCCGCATCCCTCTTAAAAACATCTCACATCTAACCTTCTCACCTCTTCACCGACAAGCTCAACGTCTTCCCGATCTCCGTGATCGGCCGCGCAATCAGGTCATACCCATCGGTCTCGACGATCTTGCAGCGCACCAGTTCCCCAGGAGAAATCTTCTCCTTGGACTGGATAAACGTCACCCCGTCGATCTGAGGCGCCTGGTGATACCCGCGTCCCATGTACAGCTTGCCGCCCTTACCCACGCCGGTCGTCTGCTTGCCGCTGGTCTTGGTCTGCGCGTCCACCAGCACATCCAGCTCCACGCCCTTTTCGGCAAGCTGCTTATTGCGCGAGAACGCCACTTCCTGCTGCACCAGCATCAGCTCTTCCAGCCGTGCCTGCACCACATCATCCGGCAGCGCGCCGCCCGAGGCATACATCGTCCCTGCGGGCGTGCCCGGCTCAGGCGAATACGGGAACACGCCCATCGCGTCGAACCCGAAGTCGCGCACGAACTCCACCAGTTCCTTGTGCTGCGCCTCCGTCTCGCCGGGGAAACCGGTGATGAATGTTGTCCGGATCGCCATGCCCAGTCCGCTTTTGTCCACGATCCGCTTGCGCAGTTTGTTCAGCAGCGTCTCGATGAGCTTCCGGCTGGTCTTGCGCCGCATGTTGTTGAGCACATCGTCATTGATGTGCTGAAGCGGCATATCGATGTACTTCACGATGTTCGGCAGCGACGCGATCGCATCGATCATGCTGTCTTCAAACGCCGACGGATACGCATACATCAGCCGGACCCAGGCCCCGCCGAATTCCCCTGCGATCTTATTCATCTCCGTCAGCAGCCCCACCAGCCCCTTGCCCTTGCCGGTGTAGCCGATGTCATTGCCGTAGCTGGTGGTGTCCTGCCCGATCAGGTTCAGTTCAAATGCACCATCGCTCAGCAATTCGCGCGCTTCCACCAGGATCTTGTCGACAGGCTTGGACCGCATCTTCCCGCGGATGGAGGGAATCGTGCAAAACGCGCAATTCTGGTTGCACCCTTCGCTGATGCGCAGGTACGCATAGTGCCGGGGCGTCAGCCGCAGCCGTGAGGAATCGTCTTCAAAGTATCCTTCTTCGGTGATCCGCCGCGCCTTCTTGGCCACCGTCGCGTTGCCCGCGATGCTGGAGTACACCGCGCCGTCGCCGGAGCCGCTTTCACGCTCGCCGCTCTCGCCGCGCACCGCGGTCACGATCTTATCCCGGTCAAACACCCCGATCATCGCATCGATATCCGGGCACCATTCCAGCATCTTGGCCCGGTGCCGCTGCACCAGGCACCCTGCCACGATGATCCGCTTGATCTTTCCGGCCTTTTTCAGTTCCGCGGCTTTGTTGATCTCATCCACGGATTCAATGCGCGACGCTTCCAGAAACCCGCAAGTATTGATCACCACTGCATCTGCGTCATCTGGATCATTCACCGGGATCAGCCCGTCTTCAGCCAGAAGCCCCAGCATCTTTTCGGAGTCCACCAGGTTTTTAGGACAACCCAGGCTCACAAAAGAGATCGTCTCAACCGCTTCGGGTTTCTTTTTCTTCTTCACGCTGACGGAAACAGACTGCGGTTTGGAGGTCCGTGAACTCATGCTCTTCTAAGTCCTGATTTGGGGCGATCTAATATTGTAGCACGGTTTCGCTTTCTTCAACACAAAAACACTTCATCAGACGGGGCACCCGCATTTTGAGGGGTACTCTGGGGCTGCCGTGCGTGGCTGCCCGAAATCCCATTGGTTTTTCCAAATCCGGGCAATCTGCATATCAGCGCCCCCATCAGTCGGCAGCCTTCATCCATACGCCGCATTCATACCTCACAACCGCCTCATCGCGCCTGCCCCAAAACATACGCCCCAACCCGCTTGGCATCGCTTTCCTCCAGAAACATCGCTTTAAATTCCTCCGACGAAACCAGCGCCTGCGCCGCCTCCGGATACCCGCTCACCGGCAGATCCACATCCACCATCACCAGCCCTTTGCAATCATCAACAATTTGATTCGCCGGCCTCAACATCCCCCCAAGGGCATATCCCTCAACGATCAAAAACGGCACGCCACGCGAAAACACCAGCGGAAACGTCGGCTTGGCCATGGCCTCTTCCGTCAGGCTGGACGGGTTTGAAGCCCCCAGCGACACCTTCAATCCCTGGTTGGGAAATAGACATATTGCAATCAGCGCCACCCGTTCATTGGCATCCCGTCCCCGTCCCTCCGCATACCCGCGCAGTTCTTCCAGCGCCTTCTCCTTCCCCGCATGCCTCAGCGCGATCACCGCTTCAACCAACTTCGCGCTCTTAAACCCCGCCTCGCTCACATCCGGGCTCTTCTCAACCGCAATCCGCAGCGGGCTCTTCGCGCTGACAAACCACACCAGCACCACCAAAGCCACCAAAACAGCCGAAAACCACGCCAACTTCCGCACGTGATGATTCAACGTCCGCTTCGACACAAACGCCTCATTTCACCCTTAAAATCAACACCCCCCACTCCAAGCCCCCCAAGCCCACGCCCCTCCGCCTCACCGATACTCCTCACTTGGATCATACGGCCGCCGCACCGTCTGCGTCGGCACCTTCGGCAGCGCCTGCAAAAACTTCTTCCCGTAATACTTCGTCGCAATCCGGCAATCCAGCACCACCACGATCCCCGTGTCCTTGTGCGACCGGATCAGCCGCCCAAACCCCTGCTTGAACTTCAAGATCGCCTCCGGCAGCGTCAGTTCCGCAAACGGGTTCCCCCCCTGCTCCTTGATCCTTTGAATCCTCGCCTCCACCAGCGGCTTGTCAGGCACTTCAAACGGCAGTTTGGGAATGATCACGTTCCGCAGCGCATCCCCCTGCACGTCCACGCCTTGCCAGAACGAATCGGCCCCCAGCAGCACGCTCCTGGGGTTGGATTTAAACGCATCCAGCATCGCCGTTCGCTGCATCCCTTCACCCTGCACCAGCATCGGCATCCTTCGATTCGTCAAAAACGGCCGCAGCCATTCCGCGCTCTTCCTCAAGGCGTCATAACTCGTGAATAAAATAAACGCCCCGCCGTCGGTCTGATCCACATATTTCAACAACGCCGGCGCAAGCTGCGGGAAGTAATTCGGGCTCGAAGGCTCCGGCAGCGTCGCATCCAGAATCAGCTTCGCCTGCTTCTGATAGTCATAAGGCGACCCCAGCATGATCGTCCGCGCGCTCGTGCTCCCCACCCTCGCCATAAAGTGGTCAAACCCCGGGTGATGCGGCTCCGCACTCTTCTTAACCCCCTCTCCCTCAGGGAAAGGGCCGGGCGAAGGCTGCTCTTTCTTTAAATCAGCTTTCGGCAATGGCGCAGCGGGCTTCACATCCTCCGCTGTCTCCCAGGGCGCGATGCTCTCATCAAACACCTCTTCCACGTCTTCCACTGTCACTTTGGGTGCTGGCTTAGGCTTGGGCACAAACTTCCGGGCCGGCCCCGTCCGCCCGTCAATCGCCAGCGTCGCCGAGGTCAGCGTCACGCTCACCGGATCGCCATCGCCATTGGTCGCGCCAAACAACCGGTCATGCAGCAGCGCCCCCACATCGATCGGCGCACATGAGATTCCCACTTTCCGAAACCGCCCCTCTTCATTCACATCCACCCAGTAAACGCAATCCGCCACCTTCTGCCCAAGCAGCGCCGCCACTTCCATGGCCATGTTTTCGCACCGGCTTGCGTAGCTGGTGAGCTCAAACTTGTCCGGCTCGTTCTCCGTCCGGTCCTTGATCAATTTCAGGCACGAGGCAAGGTGCGCCAGCGCCGGGCTCAGGTTATCGGAAATGATGTCCGGCTCCATTGCCCGCCCGTTGGACGGCCCCTTGTTCTTGCGCCAGTCCACCAGCCGATCGAAAAACTCCGTGCTCGCCCGGTCCACATCGCTCACGCTGGCAATCGCCCGCTCCACCGCGCTTTCATCGGCCCCCGGCCGCTCGCGCAGCACCGCCAGGTATCCCTTGCTCGTGCGCTCGCTCAAAAGCAGGTTCAGCAAAAACCGCACGCTCGTCTCGCTCACCGCCAGCCCAAAGTGGTCCCCCGCCACGTCCTCGATCGTGTGCGCCTCGTCCAGAATCACATGGTCATAAGGCGGCAATATCCCCGCGCCGCTCTCAGCCCTCAGCGCCAGGTCCGAAAAAAACAGCGCGTGATTGCAGATCAACAAATCCGCATTCTCCACCCGCCTGCGCGCGCGCTGATAAAAGCACTTCTCATACGTCGGGCACCGCTTGCCCATGCAGTTGGTCGAATCGCTCTGCACCCGCTCCCACACGCTGGGCCGCTCCAGTTTCGGCAGCGTGCTCAGCGACCCGTCATCCGTCTCGTACGCCCAATCCTCAATCACATGCAGCGACCGCGTCATCTCCGCATCGGCAAACAACTGTTCCTGCCTGCCTGAAGCCAATCCCAGCCGGCGCAGCGAAACGTAATTCCCCCGTCCCTTCACCAGCACCGCGGTGAACTCCTCGGGAATAATCGCCTGCAAAAGCGGAATATCCTTCTGCACGATCTGCTCTTGCAGCGCGATCGTGTGCGTCGAGATCACCACCCGCTGCCGCTTGCCCACCGGGCTGTTCACCACCCGCTCGATCGCCGGCAGCAGATACCCAAAGCTCTTTCCGACGCCCGTCCCGGCTTCCACGACCAAATGCGCCCGGTCCTCCATCGCCTTCTGCACGCCCTTGAGCATTTCGATCTGCTCAGGCCGTTGTTCATAACGCCCGGCCAACCGCCGGGCGATGGGCCCATCCGGCGCCAGGATATGTAAAGGATCAAAAGCCATAGCAATTCAAATCTGGCCCCCTCTCCCTTTGGGAGAGGGCTGGGGTGAGGGCCGCCTGCACATGCATCATGCAGCGGCTTCCCACTTTGTGTGCCATGCTCTCGTCCGCGTGAGCATGTCTTGCCCGCGCCCCCGTAATCGCGGTAAGCCTCTACATTCTAGGCTCTCTAACACGTCTCACATCTTACCTCACATACCTAACATCAACCAACCAGAACCTTTTCAATCACCGCCAATCCCTTATCCAGTTCTTCCCGGCTGATGTTCAGCGCCGGCGCAATCCGCAGCACCGTGTTCTGCGTTCCGTTGAGCATCACGCCCGCCGCCATGCATTTGTTCACCACGTCAGCCGCGTTCTTGAAAGTCGCGCCCTTGGCCGTCGGATCCAGTTCGATCCCAAGGAAAAGCCCATGTCCGCGCACTTCCTTGATGCCCGGCGCCCGCTTGGCGATTTCCTTGATCTTGGTCTTGAAATACTTCCCGTCCTTAAAAGCCTTCTCCACCAGGCCGTCGCGTTCCAGCACGTCGAAAATCCGCGCGCTCACCGCCATGGAAAGGCAGTTCCCGCCCAGCGTCGTCGCCTGCGCCACGGTGTTGTGGTTGTCTTTCCAGTCAAACACTTCCTGCACCCGCGGGTGCGCGCACATCACGCCCACAGCCAGCCCGCCGCCCACGCCTTTGGCCAGCGTCATCACGTCGGGCACCACGCCCCAGTGCTGGTGGGCGAAGTATTTGCCCGTGCGGCCGCATCCGGTCCACACTTCATCGAAAATCAGCACGATGTTCTTTTCGTCGGCCAGCTTGCGCAGGCCCATCAGGTAATCTTCGGTCGGCATGTTGCAGCCGCCTTCGCCCTGGATCGGCTCCACCATGATCGCCGCCGTCTGGTCGTCCACAGCGGCGCGCATCGCCGCCAGGTCGTTGAACGGCACGTGGGTGAACCCTTCCAGCCACGGCTCAAAGCCGAGCCGCACCTTGTCCTGCGCCGTCGCCATCATGGTGGAGAAGCTCCGACCATGGAAGCTGTTGAACGCGCTCACCACTTTGAACTTCTTCACCCCGCCCGGCCCGGTGTGCCGCTTGCCCCGCAGCCGGGCCAGCTTGATCGCCGCTTCATTCGCATCCGCGCCGGAGTGGCAGAAATAGCTCTTGCCGCCAAACCCATGCTTGGAAATCGCTTCCGCCAGCTTGGTTTGCGGTTCCGTGTGCAGCAGGTTGCCCACGTGCCACAACAGGTTCGCCTGCTTGGTCACCGCGTCCACCAGGTCTGCATGGCAGTGCCCCAGCACGCCCGCCCCGAACCCTGAGAACAGGTCCAGATACTCGCGCCCTTCCGCGTCCCACAGCTTCGACCCTTGACCACGCACCACCGCCACGCCGTACCGCGGGAGGTTGTTGATCATGTAAGCGTCGTACCGGGCGATGATTTCCCCGGTGGCCTGTCCGGCGGGCATTGTCATGTTTCGTGCCTTACAGCGGCTCTCGCCGCAAAACCATTCCAATAAATCCTCGAAAACGAGCGAGCATTATAGAAATGCAAAGTTACGCACGACAGCCCTTTGTGCCCCCGCACAAAAAAGATTTTTCCCCGCCCGACAACCCTGAATCTCGAATTCATCTCAGGTAGGTCGCATTAGACCTCTTCGTCGTAATCCGGCATCCCGTCTTACGGCCGAAATTCAATTCCCCAGCAACCGCCAAACAACACTCAAATCTTTTTCTCGACCTTATAGCCAAAGCCCCATCAGGGAGAGGGCTGTAGTGAGGGATGTCCCTCTTCTGATTCTGCTCTGTAAAAACATCTGACATCTAACCTCATACATCTCACATCTCTTCTGACCAGACCCCAGCCCCTAGACTCTTCTTCAAACCTTGAACCATCTCGTGAATCATGTTAAAAATCCCTTCCCTCAAGCCCCCTTCCCCTCTCCCCGGACCACCATGACACCCCGCCCCCGCATCGGAATCACCGTCGACAACGGCCAGACCGCCAAAGGCACCCGCCGCTACGAAAGCGCCGAAGCCTACTCCGACGCCGTCGCCCTCGCAGGCGGCCTCCCCGTCCTCCTCCCCCAATGCACAGACCTCATCCCCGACTACCTCGCCCTCTGCGACGCCTTCGTCTTCACAGGCGGCGATTGCCCCGACATGTCCGCCTTTAACGCCGCCACAGACCCCCGCGTCACCCCCGTCGATCCCCGCCGCCAATCCTTCGAGCTCGCCCTCATGCGCGCCATCGATCCCCTCCCCGACACCCCCGTCCTGGGCATCTGCTGGGGCATGCAGCTCATGGGCCTGAACAAAAACGCAGGCTTTAATCAATTCCTCGCCGACACCCTCCCCACCGCCGCCGACCATCAAAACAACGCCCGCCACGCCATCCAGCTCACCCAAACCGACTCCCCTCTGGGGGCGCAATCCCTTCCGGATGAAACCATCGTCTCCTGGCACCGCCAGGCCCTGGCCACCCCCGGCTCTCTCCGCGTTGTCGCAAAATCCCCCGACGGCGTTATCGAAGCCGTAGACGACCCCACACGACCCTTCTACCTCGGCGTCCAATGGCACCCCGAGCGAGGCGGCCCCGGCCCCCTCAGCCTTGGCCTTCTTCAACGTCTGGTTTCGGCTGCCCGAAAAAAATAATGTAAACCGCCAGCACCACCCCCACATCCAGAAACACATCCGCCAGATTGAAAATCCACGGAAAAATGTTCGTCCCCGGAAACAGCCAGAACATATCCCTCACCACCCCGAACACCACCCGGTCATAGAAATTCCCCACCGCCCCCGCCAGGATGAACGCCAAAGCCAAATGCGTCATCCACGCCTTCGCCGGGCTCCGGAAGAAAATCCACCCGATCACCGCCACCGCCAGCACCGTCACGCTGGCGAAAAAATACTGCTTGCCCTGGCCGATCCCAAACACCGCCCCCTTGTTGGTCACCAGCCGCAGCCCCAGCACCTTGGGCACCACCACATTGTCCTTGTCCTTTTGCTCGTAGTGCTGCCAGAATCCCGGTTCCAGTGCGTTCTCCCGGGTCAGCACCACCGGCGTCGTGGCCACGTTCTTAAACGCCCAGTCCTTCATCCACAGGTCCGCGGCCAGCAGCCCGATGGCCAGCAGAAAGAACACCGCCACCACCCCAGGCGACCGCCACGCCAGCTTTTCTGGTTTAGCCGGTTCTTTCGTATCTATCTCGTCCTGGCCAGCCAAGAGCCACCCGTCACTGATAGGTCTAAACCACTCCGACCACCCTATCACATGACCTGAAATATCGCTTATGACCTGCAAAATCGGCCCCCGAGCCCAACTCTGCAAATGATAAATTATAAATCATAAATCATAAATAAAGCGGCTCAACGCCCAACCACTTCGCAGCCACCCGGTGGAGTCGAACCTCAATTGTTAATGAGGCCCTTCTTCTCAAGCTCACGGGCCACTTCAATGCAGTACCGGGCCCAGGGCTTGAATTCCAGCCGGAGCTTGCCGATGGGCTTGCCCGTCTCCAGGCATACGCCATAGATGCCCTCGTCGATGCGCACCAGGGCGCCTTCGATCTCGTGGAGCAGTTTGCGTTCCTTCTCCATCAGCCCCAGGGTCGCTTCGTGTTCGAAGCTGTCGTTGCCGGCATCGGCCATGTCGTCAGGCATGCTGGAGTTGCTGCCCGAGGAGTGGTCCTTGGTTTCGGCTTCAAGCGAGCTCACGTCGCCAAGAAGTTCCGCCCGCCGTTCCAGCAGGTCTTTCTTGAACCCGTCGATGTCTTTCTTGGTCAGCCCGGTCTTGATCTTCCGCAGTTCCGCCACCGGGATCGGCCCGTTGTTGGTCAGAATCTCGTCGTACCCGGTCACCTGGCGCTTGGGATCGTTGTTCAGCACCAGGTGCGGTTTCACGGTCTTGCCTGCGCTCTTTTTCGTAACCCGAGCTTCCTTCGCGGGCTTCGCCGGCTTGGTTTCCCCGGCTTTGGCTGTTTTGGTAGACGTTTTCACGCCCGCGCTCTTCTTAACGCTCTTGTCGGATTCGCTCTTGGCTGATGTGCTAGCCTTGCTGGTCTTCTTCATGGGCATCCGATAAACCCTCTTAAAATATGTAATTCCACCGCAGTCGGGCACACGCCGCGGTCCGGTGGGCGGGCAACAGTTTATTGACGTTTGCCCCCCATCGCAAGAGTGACTTATCTCACCCGCCCTAAATCCGCTTGATTTCGCCCATTACGCAGAAAAAGCATTTGGATGAGGTGCCTCGGGCTGTCGTCTGCCGCTGCCCCGGAATCCGTTGGCTCTCCAAATGGGACCTTTGAATAATCCCAGTGCCACCGATTGGCTTGCCGCAAAAATGGCATTCACCTTGGGTGGCATGAACTGAGTCGAAGCCCCCCGATAACCCGAAAACCCGATGCCCCGGATGCATGTGCCGGCAAATACCCCAAATGCTTTAACCTGGCATATCACACCCTTCTCCCCAAACTTTAATGTAAACTGTTTCCCAGCTTAACCCTGCGGAGAACATCACACGCCCAAGCCGCGGTTAAGGGGCGTCGCACCGCGCGGCGAAGACAGGCCTGGGCAAAGCCTGCCTTGGGTTCATTTCGCGAGACTCGCGCATCTATTCTCAGGACAGGCCCGGGACAAAACCACCCAGCTTTTCCAAATCATCGCAATGACAGTTCGATTTAAAACCATCCTCACTCTCCTCTCGCTCCTGGCAGCCATCTTGCTGCTGGCTTATCTCGCCGCCGAACTCACCTTCCGAAAAGGCTTCGACAAACTCGAAGTCGCCCAGCTCCAGCGCTCCCTCAAACAAATCAAAGACGCCCTCGACAGCGAAAAAAACAGTCTCGCCCAGATCGCCCGCGATTACGGCCGCCTTGAGGTCGCCAACAACTACGTCGAAAAATCCTCCCCCAACTTCGTCCCTGAAATCCTTGAAGACGATCAAGGCGTCCTTCGCTCTTACTCCCTGAGCATGGTCGTCATCGCCAACAACCGCGGCCGTGTCCTCGTCGGCCGCACCCGCGACGCCAGCGAAGGCATCATCTCCCCCACCCCCGAAACCATTCTCAACCTCATCAGCTCACGCAAGGAAGTCTTCTTCCCCGCCGAGCCCAACGGCCGCCAGTCCGGCATCTTCTCCACCCCCGAAGGCACCTGGGTCTTTGGCTCCGGCCCCATCATCCGGCCAAACCAGAAAGTCCCCGTCGGCTACATCTTCGTCGCCAGGAAAATCGACCGCGCTGGCGTCAGCCACCTCTCCCTGGGCCCCACCGATCTTGTCACCGTTCAAAACCTTTCCATCACCCAGACCTACGAAGTCATCAAGGCCACCCAGATCCTCTCCCAGGAAAACAAGAACGACCTCGTCTTCACAGACCCTGAAGACCAGCGCCAGCTCCTTGGCTTCCTGCAGATCAAAGACCCTTCCGGCACCCCCGCCATACTCTTTAAGATCACCCGCTACCGTGAACTGGGCCAGACCGTCAATGAAATGACCACCTGGTTCTTCTTCATGCTCCTGGTCTCGGGCCTCACCGTCGGCTCCGTCGTCGTTCTCATGATCGACCGCCAGGTCCTGCGCCCCATCGCCAGCCTCTCCCGCAGGGTGTCGGAGCTCGCCAAAGACCCCACCCTCTCCCTGCGCCTCCCCCCCGAACGCGGCGCTGAAATCGTCCAGCTCTCCGACTCCGTCAACGACCTCCTCTCCACCCGTGAGCGCGATCAGACCGCCCTCGAAGCCGCACGCGACCTCACCCGCATGCACCTTGAGGCCTCCATTGACGGCGCTTACGACTACGACCTCGCCACCGGCGATTGCTACTGGTCTGACGGCCTCCTCCACCTCCTTGGCCTCCCCTCCACCGAGCGCCTCAGCCCCTTCACCCAGCGCCTCGCCAGGATTCACCCCAACGACCGTGAACGCTTCAAAGGCGTTCTCCAGTCCCACTTCGACACCAACGACGCCTTCCGCGTCGAATTCCGCATCCTCCACAAAGACGGCGAATACCTCTGGGTCATGAGCATGGGCAAAGCCCTGCGCGACTCCGACGGCAAGCCCATGCGCATGCTCGGCTCCATCTCAGACCTCTCCGCCATCCGCAAAGCCGAAGAGGAAATGATCCGCGCCCGCGAAGCAGCCGAGGCCGCCAACAAAGCCAAGTCCCTCTTCCTGGCCACCATGAGCCATGAAATCCGCACGCCCATGAACGGCGTCATCGGCATGACCAACCTCCTCCTGGACACCAAGCTCACCCCCCAGCAGCTCGACTACGTTGAATCCATCCGCCTCTCCGGCGAAACCCTCCTCACCCTCATCAACGACATCCTCGACTTCTCCAAGATCGAAGCCCAGCGCCTCGCCCTGGAGTACGAGCCGATGGACCTCCACCGCTGCGTCTACGGCGCCATCGAGCAGGTCTCGTCCCGCTCGCGCGAAAAAGGCATCCGCATCGCCCTCACCATCAACAGCAACGTCCCCCGCGGCGTCTATGGCGACATCATCCGCATCCGCCAGGTTCTCACCAACCTCCTGGGCAACGCCGTCAAATTCACCCCCAAGGGCCAGGTCGAAATCGACGTCGAAGCCCTCCCGGGTGAGCCCGACTTCACCGCCCCCGAAGGCACCACCGCCCCATCCACGCCCCTGCGCCTCATCCGCTTCACAGTGCGCGATACCGGCATCGGCATCCCCGCTGAAAAGCTCCCCATGCTCTTCAAGTCCTTCAGCCAGGCAGACCCCACCTCCACCCGCAAGTACGGCGGCTCCGGCCTGGGTCTCGCCATCTGCCGCCGCCTCGTCGATCTCATGCAAGGCGAAATCGGCGTCGACTCCGCCGCCGGCAAAGGCTCCAGCTTCTGGTTCACCCTCCCGGCACACGAATGCCCCGCCCAGGACATCAGCGAAATGGGCTCAGACCCCCAGCATTCCTCAGGGGGCCTCAGCGCAGCCACCAACCGCCGCACCCACACCCGCACCGGCCACTTCTCCTACGATTCCGCCCTGGCCGATAAACACCCCCTCTCCATCCTCATCGCCGAAGACAACCGCATCAACCAGAAGCTCCTCCTGGCCATGCTCGCCAAGCTCGGCTACCGCGCCGACGTCGCCAACAACGGCATCGAAGCCCTTCGCCTCGTCGAGAAAAACCTCTACGACGTTCTCCTCATGGACGTCCTCATGCCCGAGATGGACGGCATAGACACCGCCAAGCAGATCCTCAGCCGAAACAACGACCGCCCCAAGCCCCGGCTCGTCGCCATCACCGCCAACGCCATGGTCGGCGACCGCCAGGCCTGCCTCGACGCCGGCTTCAACGAATACATCTCCAAGCCCGTCCGGCCCGAAGAGCTCGTCCGCGCCTTAAAGCAAACCCCCTCCACCCCAGGCGCCGTCCACCGGCTCTCGGGTGTCGCCCAGCCCGCCGCTGGCACGCTCCCCACCCTCACCCCCGCGGACCTCGCCGGCCCCCCGATCAATCTTGGCGCCACTTCCCCCCAGGAATTTTCAGACCTCTTCGACACCAACATCCTCGCCGACCTCATCCAGCTCCAGCGCGACGGCAACCCCGGCCTCCTGGAAAGCCTCGTCGGCCAGATGGAGCAGGACACACAAAAGCGCATTTCCGACCTTGAAGTCCATTTAAGCCTCAAGGACACCGTCAAAATCAGCCGCCTCGGGCACGAAATCAAAGGCCTCACCGGCAGCCTCGGCGCCCGTAAACTTGCCGACATTGCCCTTAAAATCGAGCTCGCCGCACGCGATCAGGACTTTGAATCCATTGATAACTCCATAAAAGAGCTTAAATCGACTTGGCCCCGGACCTATGAGGGCCTAAAATATTGGGTGTCCGGACAATGGGACGTTCACCTCCTGCCTCCTGTCTCAAGTGAATAACGCACCTGTCCAAGCCGTTTTCCGGCCTTCTTTTACTTAATCTTCCGATTGTGAACCCGAGTCGTAAATGGTTCCAGACCCGTCAGACAACTCTCAAGGCGCACCCATGCAAGGCTCCCCAGGCAACGTCCGGGGCACCGTGCTCATCGTTGATGACAACCCCGCCATCCGCACGCTTTTAAGCGCCCGCGTTAAATCCGAAGGCTTCGCCGGCATCGCCGTCGACAACGGCCGCAAAGCGCTCTCCATCCTCCGCCTGCAAAACATCGACGTCGTCCTCGCCGATATTTCCATGCCCGAGATGGACGGCATCCGGCTCCTTGAAGCCATCGTCAGCGACCCCCAGCTCACCCATATCCCCGTCCTCATGATCTCCTCCGGCGATGACCAGGGCCAGATCATCCAGTGCATCGAAAAAGGCGCCATCGACTACCTCGTCAAACCCTTTAACCAGGGCATCCTCAAGGCCCGCCTCACCACCTGCATCGCCCGCAAGCAGCAGCGCGACCGTGAGCTCTACACCCTCTCTCTTGCCAGGGCCGGCATGCCCGCCGTCACCGCCGGCGCACTCGCCGCCTCTCACGCCCAGGATGAGGAGTTCTCCGAGGCTGACCGCACCCACGTCCTCCCGCCCCCCGAGGTCTACGTTCACGACCTGAGCAAATCCGACCCCGGCGCCAGGATCTCCCTCGCCGAAGCCTCGGACATGGTCCGCCCCAACGCCGTTGAGATCCTCGACCGCGTCGGCAACATCAAGCTCATCAAGTTCATCGGCAAAGGCGCCATGGGCGAGGTCTACCTCGGCCATCATGAGCTCCTCAACATGGACATGGCCGTTAAGCTCGTTCGCGGCGAATGGCTCGCCAACACCGACGCCCGCAAACGTTTCCTTCAGGAAGCACGCGTCGCCGCCCGCCTCTCCCACCCCAACATCGTCCGCCTCCATGAAATCGGCCAGTCTGCCCTGGGCATCTACCTCGCCTTTGAATACGTCTCAGGCGGAACCCTCAAAAACAAAATCAACGCCTCCCCGGGCCAGCGCCTCTCCCTCGACAACGCCATCCAGATCGCCCACGACATCTGCCTGGGCCTCCACGAAGCCCACCGCCTCCAGATCGCCCACCGCGACCTCAAGCCCGCCAACATCCTCCTCACCCCCGAAGGCATCCCCAAGGTCGCAGACCTGGGCCTCGCCAAACAGATCACCGGCGACCGCGGCAGCGACATCACCGGCGTCTACATCCCCATCGGCACCCCCGCCTACATGGCCCCTGAGCAGATCCAATCCGACGCCGACATCGACACCCGCGTCGACCTCTACTCCCTTGGCGTCATCCTTTACCAGATGCTCGCCGGCCAGGTCCCTTTCCCCGACAAACAAGCCCGCGACGCCATGCTTGCCCAACTCCACAAGACGCCCCCGGCCATCGAAAACTTCAACCCCGATGTCCCCGCCTGGCTCCGCAACCTCATCTCCTCCCTCCTCGAAAAATCCCCCGCCGATCGCCCCTCCACCGCCCTGGAAGTCGCCTGGACCCTCGAAAACCGCCGCTCCGGCAAGCCCGCCAGAAAACCCGACTCCGGCGCCTTCAAACCCAAAGCCTGAAATCCAACGCCAACCTCTCCCTGAGGGGGGTGCATCCTCATCCCAAGTGCTGAAGGCACGGCCCTATGACAGCCAGGATCGCAGCGCTTCCCAGCGCGAAGGCCCTGGTGCAAACACCCTTTGATTGGTTCTTCTCTTTCTTCTCTACACGCGCCCACGTCCATACCAATCAACCCGCAACGACCCAACTCCGTCTGTCCTTGTCTTCCACCTTTCCTGGCTGCGTTTTTCCTCTCTTAACTTCGTGCCTTCGTGACTTTGGGTTAACTCTTCCTCTTCAATCTCTCTCAAAACTCCGCTCTCCCCCGCTCCAACCGATTGATTCTCCAAAACATCCCCGCCGTCACCGCCGCGATTCCCGCCGCCACCGCCACCGCCAGCGTCGGCTGCCGGTCCATCAGCCACCCCAGCGCGATCGGCGCCAGCCCGCACGTCGCCGCCGCGGTGTAAAACACCGTCAAATGCCGATGCGTCTGCCCCGTTCCTGCATGTCGCATCACCGCCAGCACGCAAAACGCATAAAGCAGAAACGACTGCCCCACCAGCATCAGCGCCGCCAGTTGCCACACGCCCCAGCACACCAGCAGCATCAGCAGCCCAACCGTCGTCATCACGGCCAGGATCACACAAATCATTTGAGCTGTAACCTGCTTGGACAGCTTGGTCACCACCAGCACCATTGGCACCGCCACGCACGGTTTCAGCCCCACCAGCCAGCCCACCCACGCAGGGTCAAACCCCCGATGCCGTGTCGCATACGCCAGCGCCATCGGCCCCACCGCCACGATCATCCCCCCCGCACACCCGGCCACCACCGTCCGGCCAAACGCCCGATCGCGAAGCGGCATCGCCGCCAACCCCTTCAAATACGCCCCAAACCCCTCCGTCGCCTCCTCTTCCTGCACCGCTCTGGGTTCATGCATCCCCCACACGCACGCGATGTACAACAGCGCTCCCAGCAGAAACAGCGTCAGCGACACCGCATAACTCATCGGGTATTCAAACGGCCCCGCCGGGCTCAGGATCCACCCCCCCAGCGCCCCCGAAAACAGCGCGCACACCTGCGCCATTCCCTGGCCGATGCTCACCAGCCGGGCGCGGTCCTTCTCCGCAAACAGCCGCGCCAGCAAATCCCAGCATGGCAGAATCGTCAGCCCCACCGCCAGCGAATACGCCAGCATGCTCGCAAACACGCACGCCAGCATCTGCTCGCGCGTCGCCCCCGCATAAAGCGGCACAATCATCACCAGCAGCGTTGCGCACGCCACCCCACACGTCACCATGTACAGCTTCCTGCGCGACATCCCCGCCTTCAGCCACCACCCCATCGGCAGCACCGGCAGATACGCAATGCTCATCGTCGCCACCATCGGGAACGACACCAGCCACCCCGGCGCCTCCAGCTTGATCAGCAAGCTCGGCACCACCACCCCCAGATCCCCAAACGACCCCGACAGTCCAACCACCACCACCGAAAACAGATACACCCACGAATTGCGCCGTAGGTGCTCCGCCTGTTCACGCAAATAAGCCTCGCTCCCAATCAACCCGGCAACCTTTCAACCACAATAACCCATCACCATCCCAAACATCTGAACTCTGGACTCTGGACTCTGGACTCTGGACTCTGGACACGGGACACGGGACACGGGACGTTACCCCCCCGCTCTCCCAATCGCCCCGGCAATCTCCACCCGCATCTCCTCGAATGAATTAAGCGGCTCCTCCGGCGATTCGATCGGCGTCATCTTCCCCGTCTTCACATCAAAGTCCACCGCCCCGTACCTGGCCGCATCCTGCCGGCCCGTCAGCAGGCGGTCATACACATCACCCGAATTAAAGTGCCAGAACTCAAACGGATACTCCACAAACCCGTGCGCACGCATCACCTCCACCTGCTTCATCCGCACCGCCATCGCCTGCGCATCCACAAACGGCGAAAACATCGGCGTCCATTCGCTGATCTCCAGATAAGGCTTCCCTCGGCTGATCTCCTCCCCCGTCGCCCGGTCAAACAAGCTGATGTCGATCGCGCTCCCGGACATGTGCGTCCCCACCTTCGGACAATACGCAATCATCGACTTGCACCGGTGAAACATAAACTCCGGCGTCGGCACCGCGCCCCCCAGCTCCCACATGCAGGTCTTCAGCACCGCATCAAACACAAGCGGCTGCCGCCCCACAAATTTCTGCATCTGCCTTGACCGAAAACCATCCTCCACCCGCATCACCCAGCCCATCTCATTAAACTCCCGCGCCGCTCCGATGAATCCTTTGATCTGCCCGGCCCTCAGGTAATACAACCTCGGCAGTCCCTGCACATGCGGCTTCTCCGAAAACAACACTTCCACCCCAGCCTCACGCGCCGCCGTCGGCAGATGCACCAGCCCTTCCCCGCACTCGGCCACCTCCCAGGTCCTCACCCGCTCCATGAACAACACCGCCAACTCCACCTGCTGTGTCCAATAAGCCCGCCGCATCGCCGAATCTCGTGTATTAGTCATAGACCAACATCCTACCGTTTCCGGTCCCCGCCCCCACCGGGCAAGGGTTAGGGTGAGGGCCGCCAGCAAACACCCTCCACCCAACGACTCCCCCGCCCTCCAAACTCCTCTCCGAAAAACATCCAACATCCAACTTCATACATCTGACATCTGACCTCCCTTCATCCGTTACACTCCTCCCGTGACCCTCACCCCGCAAAAATCCCGCCACCTCCTCACCCTTGCCGGGCTCTTCTTCTTCGCCCTGGCCATCCGCCTCGCCATCCTCTTCCAGCTCCATGGCTCAGACGTCCTGGCCGTCATCCTCGGCGATTCCAAGGCTTATCACGAGTGGGCCATCCGCATCTCCCAGGGCGACTGGATCGGCACCGAAGTCTTCTACCAGTCCCCCCTCTACTCCTACTTCCTCGCCCTCATCTACAAGGTCTTTGGCCCTTCCCTCACCGCCGTGCGCATCATCCAGTCCATCCTGGGCAGCCTCGCCTGTGTCGCCCTTTTTGATGCCGCCCGCCGATTCTTCAACCCCAAGACCGGCCTCTTCGCCGGCATCATCCTCGCCCTCTTCCCCGTCGCCATTTTCTTCGACCTCATCATTCAAAAGTCCGCGCTCGACAGCTTCCTCATCGCCCTGCTCCTTCTGGCGCTCTCACGCCTCTGCCGCCCCTCGCCCAGCCACCCGCGCACAGTGCTCTGGTCCGCAGCCCTGGGCCTCACCGCCGGCCTGTTTGCCTTAAACCGTGAAAATGCGCTCCCCATCGCGCTCCTCCTCCCCGGCCTGGTCATCCTCTCTCTGGCCCTCTCGAAAAAATCCACCGCCCCACCTCTCCAAACCCTCACCCGCTCACTCCTCAACCACGCACTCCCCTACGCCCTGGCCTTCGCCCTCGTCCTCCTCCCCGTCCTCCTCCGCAACAAACACGTCGGCGGCGAATTCCACCTCACCACCTCCCAATTCGGCCCAAACTTCTACATCGGCAACAACCCCTCCGCCGACGGCACCTACGCACCCCTCATCTTCGGCCGCGGCGATGCCCAATACGAACGCATCGACGCCGTCGCCCTCGCCGAGCAAGCCGCCAACCGCAAACTCACCCCCGGCGAAGTCTCCAACCATTGGCGGGACAAAGCCCTCTCCTTCATCACTCAAAACCCCGCCGCCTTCACCAAACTCACGCTCCGCAAAACCGCCCTCGCCTTCAACGCCACCGAACTGGGCGACACCGAAGACCTCTACACCTGGGCCGAATACTCCTCCCTCTTAAACATCCTCTCCCTTCTCCATGTCGGCCTCCTGGTCCCCCTCGCAGGCGTGGGCCTCCTCCTCACCTGGCCCCACAGAAAACGTCTCCTGCCCCTCTACGTCATCACTTTCCTCTACTTTGCCAGCGTCATCGCCTTCTACATCTTTGCCCGCTACCGCTACCCCGGCATCCTCATGCTCATCCCCTTCGCCGCCGCCGCCGTCGCCGCCCCCTGGCGCATCATCTTCACCACCCCCAGCCTCCGCCCCGCCCGGATCGCCGCCATCGCCGTTCTCATCCCCTTGACCATCTTCTCAAACCTCACCCTCATCCCCGCCATCCAGATGCAAGCGGTTTCCCACGCCAATCTCGGCAGCTATTTCGCCATCCACGGCCAGCCCGACAAAGCCCTCCCTCACCTCGCCGCCGCCGTCGACCTAAACCCCGCTCTCCCCGACGGCTACTTCAACCTCGCCCTCTTCTATGTCAACGCACGCCGCCCAGACCTCGCCCTCACCGTCCTGGACGCCGGCCTCAACCAGATCCCCAACCATCCCGAGCTCCTCCGCCTGCGCGCCCACGCCGCCTCCCAGCTAAGAGCCAGGCCCTGACTCATCCCGGGTGGCACAGCGCGGCCCCACGCAGTGCTTGCACGCGCCTCCAAATCCGGTTGATTTTCGCAAGAGTTCCCCCTCCTTCACGATCAACCGCAATCCGCCCCCCTCTCCCGCATCTGCGTCACCGCTCGCTCAATATCCCCGGGCGCCAGCTCCACGCCCCGGCACCCCGCCAGGCGTACGTGTGTCTTAAACCCAAGCTCAAGCGCATCCAGCACGGTGAACCGCACGCAATAATCCGTCGCCACACCCGCGATCGTCACCTCCGTCACGCCCGCGGCCTTCAACAATTCCGCAAGCCCCGTCTCCTTCTTCCGGGCGTTGTCGAAGAAGCCCGAGTAGCTGTCGATGCCGGGGTCTGTCCCCTTGGGCACCACACGCTGGATCAGCCGCGTGTTCAACCCCGGCGCAAACAGCGCACCGCCCGTTCCCTGCACGCAGTGGTCGGGCCACAAAATTTGAGCAGTATCTCCCAGCCGCACCATCTCCCCAGGCGTGCGCCCTGGGTACAGGCTCGCAAACGAGCCGTGTCCCGCAGGGTGAAAGTCCTGCGTCGCCACAATCAGGCCAAACGCCCCGGACGCCATCAACTCATTCGCCACCGGGATCACTTCATCCGCATTCTTCACCGGCAGCGATCCCCAGGGCATGAAGTCATTTTGAATATCCACCAGAATCAGAGCTTTCATCGCAAATCTCCTTTTGAAGAGTCGGCGTTGTAAGGAAGGAGGAGAGGCCTGACGGCCCTCCACCTCCTCTTTACAACTCAAAGTTGAACCCCTCCCGCGTCCTGATGTCGTACGTCGCTTTATCGAACTGATAGAGCATCGCCGCCCGATGAGACACCCCTTGCTGCACCTGACCGGTGGGCACCACGATGTCCATCGAGAGGATCTTTTTCCGGAAGTTCCGCTTATCCAGCGGACGATCCAGAATCGTCTCGTAAAGCGTCTGCAGTTGTGTCAGCGTGAACGTCGCCGGCAGCAGCTCAAACCCCACCGGCTGGTAGCGCACTTTGGCTTTCAACCGGTTGTACGCCGTGGCCAGCACCTTGGCATGGTCAAAGGCCAGTTCCGGAATCTCATTGATGTTGAACCACAGCGTGCTGCGCGCATCCGTCGCCGCCTGGATGGTCTGGTCCGACAGCTTTACCAGCGCGAAATATGCCACCGTGATCACCCGGTCCCGGGGGTCTCGCCCCACATCGCCAAACGTGTAGAGCTGCTCCAGGAACAGGTTTTTCGCGCCCGTCTCTTCCTCAAGTTCCCGCAGCGCCGCCGCCTCCAGCGATTCATCCATATTCACAAACCCGCCCGGCAGCGCCCACTTCCCCTCAAACGGCGGATTGTCCCTCTGTATCAAAAGCACCCTCAACTCATCCTCATCCAACCCAAACACCACACAATCCACCGTCACGCAAGGCCTCGGATATTCATACGTAAACACCATGGTTCATCTCCTTAAAAGTTTCATCCATCACTCCGGCTCTTTCCCTCTGATCAGACCCCAGCCCCTTCTTCATCACCTCCCCTCCTCCTCCCCATGCCCCCGCTTAAGCTCCGCCAACTCCTCCCTGAAGCCCCCCGACAAAATCGGAAACCGGCACCAGCTCCGCGGGTCCAGGTTCTTGTCGTCCACATGAAACCCCGGCGCGTACCGTTCTCGCTTCCACTGGTTCCTGCACCAGAGTTCAAAGAACTTCACCACCCAGCCCGTAAGTTTCTGCCTGGGATACTCGCCAAACGTCACGCCGATCCGGGCCAGCACATCCTTGGGAAAAAGCTTCTGCCCGATGGCCAGGTCTTCGATCTCCTCCAGCACCTCATACGGCATCAGATCGTCTTCGTCCGTCTGCCCGCGGTCTGCCGGCCTCAGTTCCGCAGTCGGCGCCTGCACATTCACGCCCGCCAGTTCTGCGATCGATCCCAGCCCATCAGGCCCGGTCTTTTCCAGCCACCTCAGGTACGACCGGATAAACGCCTTATCTATCCCCGACAGCGGCGAAAGACCGCCGCAGGTATCCCCGTCCATCGTGGCGTACCCCACCGCCGCCTCCGACCGGTTCGAAGTCGCCAGCAGCAGCGCATTCTTCAAATTCGCGATGAACCACACGCCCGGCCCGCGCACCCGCGCCTGAATGTTCTGTAGCGGAACATCGTCTCGGTCCCACGTCAGCTCCCGTCCCACCGCCCCCTCCGCGGCCCGTGTGTACGTCTCCACCAGCCCGGTCACATCCAGCTTGATGTATGTCGCGCCAAGCCCCTCCGCCAGGCCCCTTGCGGCGTTCTCCGTCACCTTCGTGCTGCTGGCCGCCGCCTGGTACACGCACGTCAGCAGGCGCTGCGTCAGGTTCTCTTGGCCCACAAACCCATCGTTGTCGCACGCCAGCCATGGCAAGGCCTCAACGACCCTGGGCTCACCGATCTCTGCCATCGCCAGCCTCAGCATCATCGCGCACAGCGCCGCGACGCACGCCGAATCCGCGCCGCCCGAAAGCGAAACCACAAACCCCTGCGACCTGCTCTTTCTTAAGTAATCCCACAGCCCCAGGCACACCGCCCGGGTAAATTCCTCTTCTTTGATCGCCCCCTTCTCCCACGCCGCGACGCACAATCCTCCCTTTTCAGGCCCCCGCATCGGCCACTCAAACGCCACCTCCACGCACCCCTTGTCCGCCCGCACGTCGGGCTTGAAGCTGCCCGTCCGGCACTGCCCGGCGCGCGTGCCGTCCACATCCACTTCAACCGCCGTCACGCACACCCGCTCGTACGAGAACCTCGGCCCCTGCGCCACCAGCGCGCCGCCCGATGCCGCCAGCACACCCGCATCGTAGATCGCTCGGCCCGCTTCGTTTCCCAGGTAATTCGCATAAAGGTAGGTGCATCCAAACGCCCGCGATCCCTCGATCACAAACCGCTTGCGCACCTCAAACTTCCCAAACGCGAAGTGGCTGGCCGATGGATTCAGGATCACATCCACCCCGCGCCTGGCCATCTGTGCGCCGGGCCGCTTGGCCACCCATGCGTCCTCGCACACCTCCAGCCCGATCTTCACTCCGCCCACATCGAACATCAGGTCCCCGATCGGCAGGCCGTTACCCACCGTCCTGCGCACACCTCTGGGCCACGGCTTAAACCACCTGGGCTCGTAGTGCAGGCCTTCACCCGCCAGGTTCCGCTTGGCCACCAGGCCAGCCACCCTGCCGTCCACACACACCGCGACACAGTTGAAAAGCCCGTTGTTGAACAGCACCGGCAGCCCCAGCGTCACCACCATCCCCCGTGTCTCGGGCAGCAAATCCTCCAGCGCCTCCCAGGCCCGGGCCCACACGCCGGGCGATCCAAACGCATCCTCACACCCATACCCGGTGATGCACAATTCCGGCAGGCACAGCACGCTCACTCCAAGCTCCCGGCCCTGCCGGATTGCTTCCCGGATATTCCCCAGGTTGTTGTCCCAATCCAATGGAGTCTGATTCAGCGCCGCACCAGCAATCTTGATAAGTCTCATAACCGTCTCCTTTCTAAACCTCTTACCCCTCTCCCTCAGGGAGAGGGCCGGGGTGAGGGCCTCCTACGCATGCCATCCCGCACCGACTCTTCACTCCAATCCCCTCCGGCCAGACCTCAGACCCTAAACCCCAGACCCTTCTCTCAATCTCTCCCTCTCCGCCGCCAGCCTCTTGCCGATCCACACCGGATACCGCTCCGGCGCTTCCAGCCTCAGGCACCCTTCCGGCAGCGCCGCCAGTTCCCGCTTCACTCGCTGCCTCACCTCTCCCAACGTCGGCGGGTCGTACACGCATCTGCCCGCCCGGAAGACAGGCACCAGCATGTCCCCGCCCGCCGCCCAATCCGGCAAACCCTGCAGGTCCGCCGCCTCCACCTCCGCACCCTCCGCGTAAATCACGTCCCTCACAAACTTCCCTTTCACCTCAAACCGCCTCACCTCCAGCACACCCGGCAACGTGCTCTTGCCCGGCTCCTCAGACAGCTTCATCCGTCCGCGCCAGGCCTTTTCGCCCGCAGCCCGCACCGCACCCAGCTTGTAGACACCACCCAGCGCCGCCTGATCGCCCCCCGTCACCAATGCGGTCCCCACGCCCCACACGCCGATCCCAGCGCCCCGGTTTACCAGCTCCTGGATCGCGTATTCATCCAGGTCATTGGACCCTACGACATACGCATCCTTGAACCCCGCTTCATCGAGCATTGCCCGGGCCTTGGCCGAAAGCCCCGCCAGGTCGCCCGAATCCACCCGCACGCCCGCCAGCTTGTAACCCAGGCCCTTTAGCCGATTCCCCGAGGCGATCGCATTGGCCACACCCTTCACCGTGTCGTAGGTGTCCACCAGGAACGTGCAGTTGTTGGGCAGCGCCTTGGCGTAGGCGTCAAATGCTTCATCTTCGCGCTCGAAGCTCATCACCCAGCTGTGCGCGTGAGTGCCTCGCACCGGGATGCCGTAAAGCTTGCCCGCCAGCACATTGGAGGTCGCCGCCACCCCGCCGATGTACGCCGCCCGTGCCGCCGACAGCCCGCCGTCGATGCCCTGAGCCCGCCGCAGCCCAAACTCCAGCACCGGCTGCCCCTGCGCCGCCAGACACACCCGGGCCGCCTTGGTCGCGATAAGTGTCTGGAAGTTCACCAGGTTCAAAAGCAGCGTCTCGATGATCTGCGCCTGGATGATCGGCCCCTTCACCCGGACCATCGGCTGCTGCGCAAACACCACCGTTCCTTCCGGCACGGCGTCCACATCACACGTAAAGCGCATCTGCCTCAGGTACGCCAAAAACCCTTCTTCAAACAGCGCCCGCCCGTCATTGCCCGTCAGGCCCGCCAGGTACGCCGTGTCATCCTCCGTGAATCTCAATTCCTTCAGGTAGTCCACCGCCGCTTCCAACCCTGCGGCCACCGTGAACCCCGACCCAAACGCCGGTTTCCGGAAAAACAAATGAAACACCGCCTCTTCCTCGGCCCGGCCAAGCTTCCAGTACCCCGCAGCCATCGTCAGTTGGTAAAGATCCGTTAAGAGCGCCAGTCCCGGTTTGTAAAGATCTGTCAGAGCCCGCATGACGTTTCTCCAATTGATGGTGTTATTTATACACCATCCTAATTGTAAAATCAACACTAAGATAAAAATATCTATTGATCCCACCTCACTCCAGCCGGACCGGCGAAAAACCGCCCCCCGTTTATCGCCCCTGAAACCCCACACCGGATATCTTATTTTCCCTCAAACAAGGCCAAATGGGTTACCATTCGCGCCAACGCCGCACCTCCGGACCCACAAATATGCTCTTTGACCCCAACTTCCTCACCTTCGCCGCCGATGCCGCCGCCACCCTGCCCGCGGCCGACGAAGCCATCCCCGCCCTGTTCTCCTGGAACAGCCTCATCGCCCTTGCCACCCTCGCCACGCTGGAAATCGTGCTGGGGATCGACAACGTCATCTTCATCGCCATCCTCACCGGCAAGCTTCCCCCGGAAAAACGCGTCTTTGCCCAGCGCCTGGGCATCGGCCTGGCCGTCGGCATGCGCATTCTGCTGTTGCTGTCCATCTTCTGGCTCGTAAAACTCACCGCCCCGCTCATCTCCATCGAAAGCTGGAACGTCCACATCTCCGGCAAAGACCTCGTCATGCTTCTGGGCGGGCTCTTCCTCATCGGCAAAGCCACCTGGGAACTCCACGAAAAGCTCGAAGCCGTCGACCACACCGACGCCTCCAACCCCTCCGCAGTCAAAGCCGTCGGCGCTTCTCTTGCCATGGTCATCACTCAGATCCTCATCGTCGACATCGTCTTCTCGCTTGACTCGGTCATCACCGCCGTCGGTATGTCCAAGCAAGTGGAAGTCATGATTGCAGCAGTGGTTATCGCCTCCGGCGTCATGATGTTCTTCGCCAAGGCCGTCAGCGAATTCGTGGAAAAGCACCCCACCATGAAGGTCCTTGCCCTGGCCTTCCTCATCCTCATCGGCACCATGCTCGTCGCCGATGGCTTCCACCAGCACATCCCCAAGGGCTACATCTACTTCGCCATGGCCTTCTCCCTGGGCGTGGAGATGTTCAACATGAAGCTCAAAGCCCGCTCCGAGGCCATCCGGCTGCGCAACAACTCCCTTCCCCCGACTCCCCCCCAAGCCTGAAGCCAATAACCAATCCTCACCCTCCACAGGCGCCGTCTTCGGCGCCTGTGGTCATTTTTCCTGTTCGTAAATCCTCCCTTAACCCTGATAAATCCATCAAAAACTCAGCATCCCTTCTCTGGCTTCTCGTTGGTGTCTTCGTGCCTTAGGGGTTCGCTCTTCTCCTCTCTATTACCTCCCCATCCCGTCCATGCCTCTGACCAGACCTTAGACCCAAGACCCCAGCCCCATCCCAAGCTATAATGTCCCCCTTACCCCAAAACGCCAGAATCGGGAGCCGGACCGCATGACCACGAACGTCGCCCAACCCCCCGCCGCAGCTTCAGCCAAATCCGTTTCCCGCATCGAAGTCCACCCCAGGCATGGCCAGCCTGATCCCCATGCCGCAGGCCTTTTGAAGGACGCCCAGGCCGCGTTCGCAGGCCTCTCGCATCTGGCCGTCTCCCGCATTTATCTCATCGAAAGTGAACTGGATTCATCCAGCGTCCAGCGCATCACCGCGGAACTCCTGGCCGACCCCGTCAACCAGACCGCCGTCCTCGGCGCTTCTCCCTCCGACGACCATAACGTCCTCATCGAAGTCCACTATCAGCCCGGCGTCATGGACCCCGTCGCCCAGTCCACCCAGGACGCCATCGCCGAGATGCTCTCCCTCCCTGGCTCACAGGTCCAGGTCCGCACCGGCTTCCGCTACGACCTCCGCTTCGCCGGCGCAGACTACGCCGCCCAGGCCCGCCAGCACGCCCGCGCCTTCGCGCAGCGCTTCCTGGCCAACACCGTCATCCAGCACATCTACGAAAAGCCCTTCTCCCCCGACCGCTTCCCCCAAGGCGGAGACTACCAGCTCAAAATCACCAGCGTCCCCTTCGTCGACCTCGACACCGACGGCCTCATCAAAATGTCCCGTGAGGCCCACCTCTTCCTCAGCCTCGACGAAATGCAGGCCATCCAGAACTACTATCGCGCCCTCTCCACCAAGGACGCCAAGCGCGAACCCCGCGACATCGAACTCGAAACCCTCGCCCAGACCTGGTCCGAACACTGCGTCCACAAGACCTTGAAGGCCACCGTCCGCTACTCCGAGCCCACCGCCGGCATCTCCATCCCCACCGCCCAAGGCCCCGCCCTCAAGGACCGCCCCGGCCACGAGCTCAACGCCGACGGCTCCGTCACCATCAACAACCTGCTCAAGTCCACCGTCGCCGCGGCCACCTTCAAACTCATGAAGGACGAGCCCGCGATCAAGGAATGGTGCATCAGCGTTTTCAAGGACAACTCCGGCATCGTCAAATTCGACGATGAAGACGCCGTCTGCATCAAGGTTGAAACCCACAACCACCCCAGCGCCATCGAGCCCTACGGCGGCGCGGCCACCGGCATCGGCGGCTGCATCCGCGACGTCATGGGCACCGGCCTGGGCGCCCGCCCCATTGCCAACACCAACGTCTTCTGCACCGCATTCCCCGACACCTCAAACCTCCCCCAGGGCGTCATCCACCCCAAGCGCGTCCTCCAGCAGGTCGTCGCCGGCGTGCGCGATTACGGCAACCGCATGGGCATCCCCACCATCAACGGCGCCGTCGCCTTCCACCCCGACTACCTCGCCAATCCCCTGGTTTTCGCAGGCTGCATCGGCCTCATCCCCCTCGATAAATGCTTCGGCGCTTCCAAGCCCGGCGACCGCATCATCGCCCTGGGCGGCCGCACCGGCCGTGACGGCATCCACGGCGCCACCTTCTCCTCCGCGGAGCTCACCAACACCCACGCCGATGAATTCGCCCACGCCGTCCAGATCGGCAACGCCATCACCCAGAAAAAGACCCTCGACGCCCTCCTCCAGGCCCGCGACCAGCACGACGGCCCCCTCTACTCCGGCATGACCGACTGCGGCGCAGGCGGCTTCTCCTCCGCCGTCGGCGAAATGGCCAAGGACATCGGCGCAAAGGTCGACCTCGAACGCGCCCCCCTCAAATACCAGGGCCTCTCCTACACCGAAGTCTGGATCTCCGAAGCCCAGGAACGCATGGTCCTGGCCGTTCCCGCTGACAAGCTCGAACGCTTCATGAAGATCTGCGCCGCCAACGACGTGGAAGCCTGCGACCTCGGCCAGTTCGGCCACAACGATGCCCACGGCAAGCCTGCCCTCTCCCTCTACTACAAGGGCACCCTCGTCGGCGAGCTGGAAATGCACTTCCTCCATGAAGGCATCCCCACCCCCACCCGCACCGCCAAGTGGCAAAGCCCCCTCCCCCAGGCGGCAAACGCCCTGAACCTCGAAACCACGCACATCAAGCTCAAAGCCGTGCCCGCCGAATCGGTTGGGCAATGTGGCAGCCGCGTGTCGGTTCACGACATGCTCCTGGCCCTCCTCAAGCACCCCAACATCGCCTCCAAGCACTGGATCATCCGCCAGTACGACCACGAAGTGCAGGCCGGTTCCGTCGTCAAACCCCTCGTCGGCATCAAGCAGGACGGCCCCAGCGACGCCTCCGTGGTGCGCCCCAAGCTCACCTCCAACAAAGGCATTGCCGTGGGCTGCGGGCTCCAGACCGGGCTCTCTGAAAAGACCCTCCTGGGCGACAGCTATTGGATGACCCTCGCCGCCATCGACGAAGCCGTGCGCAACGTCGTCTGTGTCGGCGCAGACCCTTCCAAGATCGCCATCCTCGATAACTTCTGCTGGCCCCGCTGCGACAACCCCCACCAGTTCGGCTCCCTCGTGCGCGCCGCCCAGGCCTGCTACGACGGCGCGCTGGCCTACAAGACGCCTTTCGTCTCCGGCAAGGACTCGCTCTCCAACCAGTTCACCACGCAGGACGGCAAGCTCATCACCATCCCGCAGACGCTCCTGATCACCGCCCTGGGCATCGTCCCGGACGTGATGAAGGCACGCACCATGGACGCCAAGAGCGCCGGCAACCTGCTCATCATCGTCGGCCTCACCGGAGCGGCCATGGGCGGCAGCCACGCCGGCCAGTTCACCGATGCTGACGTCTTCAACCCCGCCATCCCCAAGGTCGACCTCACCGTCGGCCCGCGCAACGCCAAAGCCGTCGCCAGCCTCATCCAGCAGGGCCTCATCGCCAGCGCTCACGACTGCTCCGAAGGCGGCATGCTCGTCGCCGCAGCCGAAATGGCCTTCGCAGGCGGCATCGGCCTGGACATCGACCTCGAACACATGCCCGCCATGTCCGCCCTGGACGACGGTTCGGCATGCTTCTCCGAGACCCCCAGCCGCTACCTGCTGGAAGTCTCCCCCAGCCAGGTCGACCAGGTCATCAAAACCCTCAAATCCGCCGGCGTCGCCTTCGGCCAGATCGGCCGTTTCAGCGCCCACCACAAGCTCAACGTCCGCTGCTCCCAGTACGGCAAAATCGCCGAGTTCACCCTCGAAGAACTCAAGCAAACCTGGCAAGGCCCGCTGGACTGGTAAAGCACCCACTCCTCTGCTCTGCTCTGCTCTGCGTTAGCCGGAAGCGCCAGCGACGGAGTACCCCCACGCCAACATCAGCACTACCCCACCGCTCGAAACTTCCGTTACCATCCCCATCTTGGCGATCGCAATCTTCACCACATGGACCACCTATGGAACCTGGCTTCCGGGTGACCACCGTGGCTGGTTTCAAAACGGCCGCGTCCAGCGCCCC
>CAZIWA010000066.1:0-30176 GCA_964542875.1 uncultured Phycisphaeraceae bacterium | reverse complement strand
CGGCGATGGTTGTTGTCGGCGATCGCCGCGGCAACGTCGGCATCGGGTACGGCAAGGCAGGTGGCGTTCCCGCCGCGATCGAAAAGGCGCAGAAGGATGCGCGCAAGAACATGAGCCGCGTTTCCCTGCAGGCCGGCACTTTGCCCCACGCTGTGGAAGGCAAGTTCGGCGCGTCTTCGGTCCGGCTGATCCCTGCTGCGCCCGGTACGGGCGTCATCGCGGGCGGCACGGTGCGCGCGGTGCTGGAAATGGTGGGCGTTCAGGACTGCCTGACGAAGGCTTATGGTTCGACGAACCAGAAGAACCTCTGCAAGGCGGCGATCGAAGGCCTGAAGATGCTTCGCATGAAGGAAGAAGTCCACGGTCTTCGTGGGACTGAAGTCACCTCCACCAAGATCGACGAGCTCCTCTCGGCTGGTCTTAAGTATGTTCCCAAGCGTGCGACCGACACTCCCAAGGCCAAGGGCCCTGTGAACAACGTCGGTAAGAAGGAAGCTGGTCCGCGTGGTGGTGGCCGTCGCCGCCGTGACGCTGAAGCTGCTCCCGAAGCGGCTGCTCCTGCAGCTCCCGCCGCTCCTGCGGCTGAACAAGCCCCTCAGTAATCCCTTAACCTAACAAGACCACCGTCTCCGCAGATGAGACGAGGAGTGATCGCCCATGATGATTCACGATGTAACGAAACTGGCTGGCAAGCACAAGAAGCGCAAGCGCATCGGCCGTGGTATCGGCTCTGGCTCCGGCAAGACCGCGGGCCGTGGTACCAAGGGTGCGGGTTCGCGCTCCGGTTGGTCGGGCTCGATTCGCGCCAGCCGCGAAGGTGGCCAGACGGCATTCTTCACCCGTATCGGCAAGCGTGGCTTCAACAACGCCAACTTCCGGGTGGAATACTTCGCAGTCAACCTTTCGACCCTCGAAGAGGCGTTCAACGCCGGCGAGAGCGTCACCCCCGAAGCGCTCGTTGAGCGTAAGGTCATCAAGAACCTGTCTCTGCCCGTCAAGATTCTTGGCCTGGGCAGCATCACCAAGAAACTCAGCGTCACTGCCAATGCGTTCAGCAAGTCTGCGATCGAAAAGATCCAGGCCGCTGGCGGCAGCGCTCAGACCCGGGACTAATCAGACCCGGCTCAACCCTTAAGGGCAAGCCCCCGACCGATGCTCAAAGCCTTCCTGAATATTTGGAAGATACCGGACCTGCGGAACAAGATTCTGTTCACGCTTGGCATGCTGGTGATCTATCGGTTCGGTCACTTCATCGGGCTCTTTGGCATCAATAACGATGCTTTGAAGAGCGCGGCTGAAAAGAACGCCGACACTGCGCTGGGTAACCTGGCGCAATACGTAAGCATTTTCACCGGTGGCACGTTCGAGCAAAGCTCGATCTTTGGCCTCGGTGTTATGCCGTATATCTCGGCAAGCATCATCTTCCAACTTCTGGCAACCGTTCTGCCTCAGCTCCAAGCCTTGAAAAAGGAAGGGGCCCAGGGCCAGCAGAAGATCATGGAGTACACCCGGTACGCCACGGTCGCTCTTGCTATCGTCCAAGGCGGGATCATGCTCAGCATGTTCCAGCGGTCGCAGATGGTCTATGCGGAATACAGCGGTGAAATGGTGTTCTGGATCTGCGGGCTCACCGCATTGGTCACAGGCACCGTTTTTCTTATGTGGATCGGTGAACAGATCGATAAGTACGGCATCGGCAATGGTGTTTCACTCATCATCACCGCGGGTATCGTGGCTCGTATGCCTCAGGCCGTACAGACGATCTATAGCAAGTTCAGCATCTCGGGCGGCGGTTCAGACAGCTACGGCGCCGACAAAGTCGCCTTCATCGTCTTCGCATTCGTGGTTGTGGTCGCAGGCGCCATCCTGATTACCCAGGGTCAACGCCGGATCATGGTCCACCAGGCCAAGCACACCCGCGGGCCCCGCGTGTATGGCGGTCAGAAGACCTACCTGCCTCTGCGCGTCAACCATGGCGGCGTGATGCCTATCATCTTCGCCAGTTCGTTGATGATGATTCCCACCATGCTTATCAGTTGGCTACAGTCTTCGCTTCCCGTGGTATCGGCAGGCCAGGAACAGTCTGCCTGGGCCAGCACCATCAACTTCATCCACCTTAATTTTCAGCACGAGCAATACCCGTATATCCTGATCTACATCATCATGATCTACGCGTTCTCGTACTTCTGGACGACGGTTCAGTTCCAGCCCAATGAAATCGCCACGCAGCTCCGGGACCATGGCAGCTTCATCCAGGGCATCCGCCCGGGTCCGCGTACTGCGGAATACCTGGAAAAAGTGATGGAACGCATCACCTACGTCGGTGCGGCCTTCCTGGCGCTGATTGCGGTGGTCCCCACGGTTATTCATGGCGCCCTTCATGTCGATCAGTCAGTTTCCGCTTTCCTGGGCGGCACGGGTCTTTTGATTGTCATCAGCGTGATGCTTGACTTTATTCAACGCATCGAAGCAGCGCTCATGATGCGCAACTATCAGGGCTTCCTCAGCGAATCGGGCAAGAGCCACAAGATTCGCGGCGGTATGCCAAATTGATCTCCCACGAGTGTGAGTTTCCTGTCCCACCGGCCCGATGCCGGGGGGATTGTTTTTAGGGTCAGGCCTGTTTCTTCATGACGATCATCAAGAAGACAAAACCTGAGATTGAACAAATGCGCAAAGCGGGCCGGATTGTCCGGCAGACGCTTGATGCGTGCGCCGCAGCGTGCGTGCCCGGCGCGACGACGGGGCAGATCGACAAGCTGGCATACGAGACTTTCACCGGCCTGGGCGCTATTGGCTTGTTTAAGAATTATCCAGGCCGCAACGTGCCGCCCTTCCCCGGGAACATCTGCATCAGCGTGAATGAAGAAGTGGTTCACGGGATTGGTTCGGGCAGGAAGATCAAGGCTGGCGATGTGGTGGGTCTGGATTGCGGCGTGTCGGTTGACGGCTGGTGCGGAGATTCGGCGACGACGGTGCTGGTGGAGGATGTGAGTCCCAAGACCGCCAAGATGTGCCAGGTGACGCGCGAGGTGTTGGATATTGCGGTGAAGAATGTGGGGCCGGGCCGAAAGTGGAGCTCGATCGCCAAGCTGATGGAAGACCACGCGAAGAAGAATGGGTTCGGGATTGTGAGGGACTTTGTGGGGCACGGCATCGGCCGAGCACTGCATGAGGAGCCGCAGATCCCCAACTTTGTGAGTCGGGATCTTTTGAGGCACGACATTCTGCTCGAAGAGGGCATGGTGCTTGCGATTGAGCCGATGTGCTGCGTGGGCGCCTCCGGCGAGGTGATGACCCTTGCCGACGGCTGGACGGTGATCACACGTGACAAGACGCCATCAGCGCATTACGAGCACACAGTTGCGGTGACCGCGACGGGTGCGGATGTATTGACGGATGGCCGGTAATAAAAAACGTTTGGAAACAAGTTTCAGGGTTGATGGACGACACATATGGCAAAAGAAGAAAAAATCACGATTGAAGGCGAAGTCCTGGATGCATTGCCCAACGCAATGTTCCGGGTGAAGCTTGAAAACAAGCATGAAATCATTGCGGTTATCTCGGGAAAGATGCGGATGAACTACATTCGTATCCTTGCCGGCGACCGTGTGACGGTTGAGATCAGTCCGTATGACCTGACCAAGGGCCGGATCATTTACCGGCATTGAACAAGGATCACTTTTGAGAGATCGCTGGCGGCGTTCGCCGGCGCACGTTTGACAGCGACCGACCTTTTTGGTCTAATGTCGCGCTTCGCACAGGAGCGAGCCATGAAAGTTAGAAGCAGCGTTCGTAAAATTTGTGAGAACTGCAAGATCATCCGGCGCAAGGGCGTCGTGCGTGTGATTTGCACCAATCCCAAGCACAAGCAGCGCCAGGGTTGAGGTGACTAAGGGCCTCATGAGTTGAGACCCTTGTCGTCCATTTCCAACAGAGCAGGAGCGTAGGATGCCTCGTATCGCCGGTATTGACATTCCAGACAACAAGCCGATCCGCATTTCTCTGCGTTATCTTTACGGCATTGGCCCGAAGAACGCTGAAAAGATTCTCCTGGAGGCCAAAATCGATGGCCAGACCCGGGCGAACAAGCTGACGGAAGATCAGATTGTGGCCATTGTCGTGATCATCGATCGCGACTATCAGATCGAAGGCGCACTGCGCCGTAAGGTCTCACAGGATATCGCGCGTCTGCGCGATATCCGGTGCTATCGTGGCGACCGTCACCGCAAGAGCCTGCCGACGCGCGGCCAGCGGACCCGGACCAACGCACGCACCCGCAAGGGCAAGCGTAAGACGGTGGCCGGCAAGAAGGGCGTCAAGGCGCTCAAGTAATCGGTGTTCCCGGGCCATCGTGGCCTGGGGCCGGAATGATTTGTTCACCCTTAAAGCGAGCTGCCCGCCCGTTCCTGGGCCCCGATGTGGGGATCCTTTGGAAAATAGGTGGGAAAGTGGCAGCGACGAACTTAAAGGCGAGATATGGCTAAGAAGCAGAAGAAAGCACGTAAGAACGTCACGCGTGGCATTGCCCACGTGAAGGCGTCGTTCAATAACACTCAGGTGACCATCACTGACGTCAACGGCGAAACGCTTTGCTGGAAGTCGGCGGGCACTGTGGGTTTCAAGGGTTCCCGTAAGAGCACTCCTTTCGCCGCCACCCGGGCAGCGGAAGAAGCGGCCTCGGAAGCCAAGAAGCTGGGCATGCAGGAAATCGAAGTTCGCGTGAAGGGCGCCGGCTCCGGTCGTGAGTCCGCCGTCACTGCGCTTCAATCCGCTGGCCTGAAGATCACGGCGATCGAAGATCGCACGGCGATCCCCCACAACGGTTGCCGCCCCCCGAAGCGTCGGCGCGTGTAATAATTTTAGAATCGTTGTCTTTCAGGACAAGAAGCGTACCGGTCGGTCGGCGACCTGTTTACGCGTGAAGCCTGAGGGATTTGTTTCACGACGCCGACTGGAGAATCATCATGCGTATGCGCTGGCGCGGCCTTGAACTGCCCGGCCGGGTTATCCCGGATGCGGCACTGAATAATGCGACTTACGGCAAGTTTGTGATCGAGCCGTTTGAGCGTGGCTTTGGCACGACCATCGGCAACAGCTTGCGCCGTATCCTGCTTTCCAGCCTGGAAGGCGCTGCGGTTGCGGCGATCAAGATCAAGGGCGCTTCTCACGAGTTTTCCAGCCTGGAAGGCGTGACCGAAGACGTTACCGACATCATCCTGAACGTCAAGAACATGGTTGTGTCGCTCACGGCCGATGAGACCCGGGTGATGCGCCTGCAGGCCGAAGGCCCTGGTGAAGTCACTTGTGACCTTATCGAAGCCGACCCTTCCATCACGATCCACAGCAAGGACCTGGTTCTTGCGACCCTGACGAAGGAAGTGGATTTCGACATGGAATTCACGGTCAAGAAGGGCCGTGGTTACGTTCCTGCGAGCGAGCAGTACCAGAGCAACCAAGACCAGGAAATCGGCGTGATTCCCGTGGACGCGGTTTTCTCCCCGGTGACTCGCGTTCGTTACAAGGTTGAAGATGCCCGCGTTGGTTCCAAGACCAACTACGACAAGCTGACGCTGGAAATCTGGACCAACGGCACGATCTCTCCGGAGAACGCGCTGGTGGAAGCAGCCAAGATTCTGCGCAAGCACTTGAACCCCTTTGTGCAGTACTTTGAACTGGGCAGCGAAACGGCGACGGAAGAAGCCGGCAAGACGGCCCAGATTGATGAAGACTTGAAGCGCAAGCTGCGCATGCCGATCTCCGAACTGGAGCTCTCGGTGCGTGCAAGCAACTGCCTCGAGTCGGCCAAGATCGTCACGGTTGCCGATCTGGTGCAGATGGCCGAAGCGGACCTTTTGAAGGTTCGTTCGTTCGGCAAGACCTCCCTGCGTGAAGTCAAGCGCAAGCTCGAGGACCTCGGTCTCGCGCTTGGCAGCCAGCTTCCCGCTGACTTCAACGTGGACGCGGACTGAGCATTTTAAACGCCCGGTGACGGGCTTGTCTGGAGATTGAGTCATGACAAGGCATCGTGTTGCTGGTTACCAGTTCTCTCGTGACGCCGAAGACCGCCGCGCCCTGCGCCGGAACCTGGCCATCGCCCTGTTCACACACGGGCAAATCGAGACCACCATTCCCAAGGCCAAGAGCGTCAAGGGCTTTATCGAGAAGATCATCACGGCGGCCCGCAAGGGCGACCTGGCTTCGCGCCGGCGCGTGATCTCGATGTTGGGCCATGACTCGATCATCGTCAAGGGCGACTTTGACGAATCAGTCACGCGCAACAAGTACGGTGAAATCACCGGTGGCCCCAAGCTCGTCAAGAAGCTTTTTGACGAGATCGCCCCCAAGTACGCCACCCGTCCCGGTGGCTACACCCGGATCATCAAGCTGGCCAAGCACCGTATCGGTGACGGCACCAGCCTCTGCGTGCTCCAACTGGTGGGTGATGAAGAAGGTCCGCAGGTGTCCGGCCAGTTCTCCCGCCGGCGCCAGAAGGCCAACTACCGTGTGGAATTCGCAGCCAAGGCCAAGAAGGCCCAGGACGCAAAGACCGCCGGTGCAGCAGCCCCCGCGACTCCTCCGGCTCAGGCCTGAGACTAGCGCTTAACGCTCCCGGATCGATTGGCCATGCGGATACTCCTGACCAACGATGATGGGATCGACGCGCCGGGTTTGGCGGCCCTTTACAAGGCTGCCAGAGGCCTGGGTGATGTGACGGTGGTTGCACCGGATTCGGTGCAGTCGGCCAAGAGCCACGCTGTCACGTTTCATATGCCGCTTACGATCAAGCCTCACCGTGTGCATGCACACGGTGAGGCTTTGTTTGTTGGGCATGCGGTTTCGGGTACTCCTGCTGATTGCGTGAAGGTGGCCCGGGCCAAGGTGGGCAAGGAACCGTGGGATCTTGTCATCAGCGGAATCAACGCTGGAGCGAATCTGGGGGTGCATACGCTCTATTCGGGCACGGTGGCGGCAGCCCGGGAAGCGGCGATGACGGGCATTCCCGCGATCGCCATGAGCCTGCACCTGGGCAAGCGGGAATTAACCAATTGGGACCAGGCCGCAGAATGGGCGGGCGTGGTTTTAAAGGATGTGGTTGCGCAAGGGGTGGGTGTTGGCTGTGTGATGAACATCAACCTGCCGATTACCGACCGCGGGGAGCCGCCGCTGGGGGTTCGGGTGGTGCCGGCATCGACTTCGCCGATGGTGGACACCTACGATGCGGTTCACGGCCAGGACGAGGAGCATCCTCGGTATCACGCCAGGGATCACCTGAGTTTTCAAGAGCGGGTGGCGGGAACGGATGTGGAGGCGCTTTTTCAGCGTTACATCACGGTTACGCCGCTTCATTTTGATTTGACCTGGCATGAGCGGCTGGCGGAACTGCGCAAGGGTTTGGATCGTTGAACCGGTGGTTGCGCGGGAAAGTTTGGGCCGTGAAAATCACGGAAATTTATCTGTAAATGCATGATTCCCGGTTGCATGTACGCGTGTGTGTTGGTTGAATGGATGATGACGGAATTCATTTCAGAAAAGTCACGACCGCACACCCTGTTTTTGTGTGACGATCTCCAGGATTAGTCTCCGGTCCGCCGTATGTCCGGCGGGCCAGACTGGGGGCCACGCATGAGAACAGCGGCGCGTATTGCGCTGATTTATCTTGGTCTTTCGATTCTCTGGATCACAGTGAGTGACCGGGTGCTTGCGTATTTTGTCACTTCGCCAGAGATGATTACACAAATGCAGACCTATAAAGGCCTTGCATTCATTGTGGCCAATACCGTGTTGCTGTTTTGCCTTGTCCGATTCCACTTTCTGGCACTGGAATCAAGGCTAAGGGCCGAACGACAGTTCAATGCGATGCAGAAAACGCTGCTTAGAGAAGTGGACCACCGGGTTCGCAACAACCTGGCGGAGCTGGGGTCACTGCTGACGATCTACCGGCGCTCGTCGGTGAGCGTGCCTGACCTGACGGAACGGCTGCAGCGGAGAATCACCGGGTTTAAGGTGGCGCATGAGCTGATCGCGGCCGGTGGGTTTGAGCCCGTAGGGGTGGAGCGGATCATCCGTGGAGCCCTGGCCGCGCACGGCCTGGCCAGGCTGGATGTTAAAAGCCACCCCGAACGGGTGTTTGAATTGGACCCGCTTCAGGTGTCCGCGCTGGTGGCGGCGTTGCAGGAGGTGGCAGAGCATGCCGCGCATTGCGCGACTTTGCCGGAAGCCAGCGTACTTTTGACCGCGGATTGGAGCGAGATTCCCGCAAACGGCGTTCAGGCGAGCTTTGGCCATGTGAAAATGGCAAGCATTCTGCTGGTGGTGACGGGATCGGATGCGCAGGCGCATGCCAGATTTTTCAACAGCCGGGATTCCGGATCGGGGCGATCGCTGGTGGAAGGGCTGGTGCGGTTTAACCTTGCCGGTGAGGTACAGATATCGGTTTCCGGGCCTGATCTGATTTGCCGAATCGACGTGCCGGCGGAGGGGCTCAAGACAATGAATCATCCGGCGCCGGACGTGCGGGATACAGTTCGGGGGGATATGGGGATGCCCAAGAGCGAGCACCGGTTTGATGCGTCACGCCAGCGCCTGGAACGCTAGACTTTGGTCCAGGAGCGATGAAGCATGGCAATGCGAAGGTTGAGTGTCGGGGTGTCGGTGTGTGTTGTTGGCCTCACCGTTGGCTTTGCATTGGCGCAGGCGAAGCCCGAGGGCTCGGAGGGTGTCGGGGGTGGGGTGGATCAGTGGGAGCGTCAGAATCAAGCCGTGGAGCGTCAGGTGGGCCCGGTGGAGATTCGGCGGGATGTGGTGTACGCCACGGTTAATGGGAAAGCTCTCACCCTGGATGTGTTTGTGCCAAAGGTCAGGCCCAAGCCGGGCGAAATCCGCCCGCTGGTGATCTGGGTGCATGGCGGAGGATGGAAAGAGGGTGATAAGGAGCCTTGCTACGCGCTGTTTCTGGTGAAGCATGGCTATGCGGTGGCCAGCATCAATTACCGATTGACGGGAGAGGCGACATTTCCGGCGCAGATCTGGGATTGCAAGGCAGCGGTGCGGTTTTTAAGGGCGAAAGCCAATGAATACGGGTACGACGGGGGAGCCATCGGAGTGATGGGCGGTTCCGCGGGGGGACATCTGGCGGCTCTGATGGGGACCACCAACAACCATGCGGAACTGGAAGGGCGTGAGGGGGACTTTACCGAGGTGTCCAGCAACGTGCAGGCGGTGTGTGATTGGTTTGGGGCCACAAACCTGGCGGTGGAGTATTTCAACGGCAAAGAGTTCCCCCGGGAGCACGTGGTGCCGATGGATCCGGAGAAGGTGCTGAACACGGATGTGAATACGTCGACGCCGAAAAACGAGCTGACCGATTTTCTGGGAGGACCGCCTACGCGGGTGATGGAGAAGGCGCGGCTGGCGAGCCCGATCTTGCAGGTGAGCAAGGACGATCCGGCGTTTTTGGTGATGCATGGCGACCAGGACAATGTGGTGCCGGTGTACCAGAGCAGGATGTTTGTGCAAAAGCTCAAAGAGGCACAGGTGCCGGTGGAATATGTGGAAATTCCCGGTGCGGGGCATGGCGGGGGGCAGTTTGTCGACGCCGAGCGGGTGAGGGTGATGCAGATGTTTTTCGACAAATACCTCAGGAAGATCGATGCGGGTGTTTCAGAGCGTGAGGCAGGCGAAAAACCCAAGCCCAAGGGGACAATGCCGAAGGTTTTTAATGTTCGGTAGGGGCTGGAGGCTGGGATTTACCCAATGGCGTAGCAGATGGCGACGTCATCGCCGACCTTGGCCATGGACTTGAGCTTAAGCCGGGTGGTTTCGGCGAGGTTTTTGGGGTTAAACCCTTCGACGCAGTTGAGCGCGCCTTTGTCTCCCATGATGTTGGGAGCGACGTAGACGCGGAGTTCGTCGACGAGGCGCTGGCGCATGAAGGAGCCGACGAGGGAGCCGCCTGCTTCAACGAGGACGTTGGTGGCCTGGTATTTGACGACGAGGTATTTGAGGAGCTGGCTGAGGTCCAGCCGGGGGCGGCGGTTGCCGGATTCCATCGTGGTGACAGGGAAGCGAGCCACTTTGATGCCCAGCTCGGTGAGCCGGTTGATTTTGCCGACCATGGGGCCGTCAGCGGCGGCGATGGCTTCAGATGTGGCGATGATGGTCTTGGTGGGCGTGTCGATGGGCTTTAAGACCTGGCGATCAAAAGGGATCTCCAGAAGCGGATCGATGATCACGCGAACGGGATAGCGTTTGACGTTGTGGGAATCTTCAGGCCGGGGGGTCAAAAGCGGGTCGTCTTTAAGGACGGTGCCGATGCCGGTGATGATGGCGTCGACGCGGCCGCGCAGGCGGTGGACGTCTTCACGGGATTCGGGGGAACTGATCCACTTGCTTTGACCGGAGCTTGTGGCGACTTTGCCGTCGACGGTCTGGGCCCACTTGACCATGACGTAGGGGAGGCCGGTGGTGACGCGCTTGATGAAGGCCTTGTTGAGCTCGCGGGCCTTGTCTTCAAGGAGGCCGACGACCACGGGGATGCGTGCGTCGCGGATCATTTGAATGCCCTTGCCGGAGACTTCCGGGAAGGGGTCGACCATGGAGGCGTAGACCTTATCGGGCTTCATCCAGGCGATCATGTCTGCGCAAGGCGGGGTTTTGCCAAAGTGCGCGCAGGGTTCGAGGGTGACGAAGACTTCGCAGCCACGGAGCGATTCTTTATCGATGGTGCCGGCTTTGATGCCTGAGTAGATGGCGTGGACTTCAGCGTGCGAGCCGCCGAAGCGTTTGTGAAAACCTTCACCGACAACCTGGCCGTTTTTCGCGATGATGCAGCCGACCATGGGGTTGGGCTCAACCCTGCCTTGGCCTTTGAGGGCTAATTTCAAGGCCATTGCCATGAAATTTTCTTCGCGGGACATATCTGAGGTGATGGTCATTGCGTTAATTTCCAGAATCAAGCCGAAAAAACGTACGTGTCGTCATGACCGTTTCCTCAAAACTCCAAGGCCGTATCAGGCAGATGTGGGCATTTGGAGGGCAGGCGTATTTTTGAGGAGCCTTAGGTCAGGTGAAAACGAAATGTCCGCCCCCTGAATGAGGGGCATTATAACGAATTTCAAAAGCGACTTCATACCAGCTTTCAGAAGGGTGAATCACGCTCCAGGAGGCGGGCGGAATGCAGTTTCCATGCGTTGTCGACAAGAATCCATTCAAATTCCCATCGGGTGGCGACGGGGGGCAGATCGCCCGCTGAGGTTGAATTAACGTAGGTTTTGATCCAGATTTGCGTGCGTGCGGTGGTGGGAGTGTCGATGGAAACATCAAGCCGGGAGATGGACTGTGCCTGGATGGCGCTGATCTTCATGCTTTTGATGAAGGTTTCAATCTGGCCGATGGTCAGGAATGGGGCGGGGGGCTTTGGACCCAGGTAGAAAGTGCAATCCGAAGTGAGCAGAGGCTTGATTGCGTCGATGTCCAGCGGCGTGGTTTGGGAGATGATCTGGTTGGTGCGGCGGATGATGAGTTCACGCTGGGTGGTGACTGACGAAGCGATGATGAGAATGATCAATCCGACCGCGATGCAGCCGATGCCTGTGTGCATGAAGCGCTTGTTGCGGGCCTGGTTGGCCTGGTAGAGAAGCACGAGTCCGCAGATGGAAAGCAGGGCGACCAACTGCCAGGGCGATTCCAGGAAGTACAGCACCAGAGGGGAAGGGTCTGGCAGTTCGGGATAGGCGACCGGCGCATTGGGCACGCTTTAGCCTACTTCCCGGCGCTGGAAAAGAATGACTGCGGCGGCCAGGATGGCGGTGATGATGAAGGCTGCGTACATGCTCAAATCCCCAAGGTAATGCAGGGGCATGTGGGTTTCCTGGGTGAGGTTGTCGGCGGGCCAGAAAGCCCGGAGATTGGGCATGATCCGGTAAAGGATGTTGTAAACGGCGTTCTTGGCGGCATGAATGCCGAGATAATTGTCGCTGGTGAGGCTAAGCGCGGTGAAGGCCATGGAGAACATAAGCGTCATCACCAGGCCCATTCGGGTGGCCAGGCAGAGCGCAAACGCAGTGACGATGAGGATCATCTCCAGCACCATGACGATGCCGATGACAAGCTGGGGATTCACATCGGTGAGGGGGTTCTGGAAAGTCCATTCCTTGGAGATGAAAAGCACGAGGATGAGGGCGAAAGTTTCAATGATGACCAGAAGTTTGATGACGGCGGAGGTGAAGATCCAGCCGTAGAGGTAGTTGCCCAGAGCGGCCAGGCCGAAGGACAAAATAAGGCCGCCGAAACCGAAGAGAATGACCGGATAGTCGAATTCATCCGACGCGGTCTGCATGACCTTGTGACGGCAGGCCAGGAAGAAGGCGATGGTGCCGATCCAGAAGAAGGTGGTGACGGCGGCGGTGACGCCGAGGAATTTTCCGGCGACGAAGGCCGGACGGGAGACGGGTTTAGAGATGACGGTGAGAACGGTTTTGTTCTCGATTTCCTGATTAAACACACCTGCGGCGGTGAAGATCGCCAGGAGCAGGCCAAAAAAGAACAGGAAGCCCAAGCCCATGTCGGTCATGAGCTTGTTGTCATCGTCCATGGTGTAGGCGGAGATCATGAGGCCGAGGGTCATGAACAAAATTACCAAAAGAGTCAGAACCGTAAAGATCGGCTGACGTATGCTCTCTAAGTATGTGTTGTTCGAAATGGCCAGTGTCTGTTTAATCATGTGAAGTTCGACCGTAGGATTTGACTGTCTCGCCCGGGGGTTCGGGCTTGAAAACCTCGAAGGGCTGGTAGATCATACGAAAATGGCTGGGGCTGGTTTGCCCCAAAGCGCAAAAAACGGTGAGACGTTAGTATACGGTCGGCTGATTCTTGTTTGAGAGCCTGTCTGCAGGGAAAGAGGAGAAGAGATCGATGAGTCAGGACCAGCACAGCTACAAGCGTGCGTCATTCGCGGCAATCGTCGGGTTGACTGTTCAATTTTTGCTGTCGGTGATCATGGGCATCACGGCGCTGTATGCCAACAGCATGCTGATGTATCTGATCACGGCGCATCTGGCGATCGGGCTGCCGATCTGGATCATTCTCTGGATGATCTTCAACCAGCACCGGCTGGAACGCGCTGAGACCCTGGAAGCAGAGGTGATGGCGAGGGCCGATGCCAAGACCGCGGCCATCTTCGAAGAACACGGGGTGGATCTGCAGATTGCCCGGAGGCGCCTGGAAAGCCTCTATAAGTGGGGCCTCAACATCGTTGGGCTCCTTATTTCGCTGATGCTGCTGGGGTCAGGCGGGTTCCTGGCCTACTACATGCTGGGTTGGTACCGGTACAACTCCTCCCAGATGATCGAGGCTTCGGTCGACACGTCCCGTGCGCCAGCCTATCTGGCGGTCGGCGGCATGCTGGCGTTCGTTGCATTCATCGTCGCGCGCTACCAGGCCGGTATGGCCAAGAACGCGGAATGGTCGCTGCTGCGCTCGGGCGCCAGCTTCCTGATGGGCAACTTCATCGTCCTGTTCCTTCTGGCGGTGACGATGGCCTGGTCGCTTTCGGGCGACAAGCGCCCGGTGGCGGCGCTGGGCATCGTGGTGCCGGTGATCATGATCGTAATCGGGCTGGAAATCCTGCTTGGGTTCCTGCTCAATGCTTATCGTCCGCGTCGCCCGGGTGAAGTGCCGCCGGCACCGTTTGACAGCCGGATCCTGGGGTTGCTGACTTCACCCAAGAGCCTGCTTTCGGCCTTCAACGAAGCGATCAACTATCAGTTTGGTTTTGAGATCACCAGCAGTTGGCTTTACCAGCTTTTGATTCGCGCACTGGGCCCTCTGGCCCTGCTTGGCGCGATCATCCTGCTTTTGATGTCCAGCCTGGTGGTGGTGGAGCCGCAGCAAGCGGCGTTGATCACCACGTTCGGTAAAGTGGACCGTGTGGAAGGCCCTGGCCCGCACCTGAAGTGGCCGTGGCCGATCGGTGATGCGCAGAAATACGACGTGGGCCGGCTGCACAGCATCAGCGTGGGCACCGCCAAAGACATCACCCGCGATGGCGCCATCCTGTGGACCAACAAGCACAGCGAAGGCGGCAGCGATGTGAAGGAAGACTACCTCATCGCAGCTCCCAGCCCGCTGGTTTCCGAAGCTGAATCCGAAGCCAAGCGCGCCGCCGGCGTGGCCAACAAAACCGGCTCCGTGACCGATGCGGTGCCCGGCGTTTCGCTGGTGGGCGTGCAGATCCTGGTGCAGTACCGCGTGAATGACCTTCAGAAGTACTTCTCCAGCGCTTCGGACCCGACCCTGCTGCTGCAAAACATCGCTAACGAGCGGCTTTCGCAGTTCACCGTGACGCACGACATCGACACGATGCTGGGCTCCGGCCGGTCGACCGCGGGTACGGAGATTCTCAAGCAGATCAAGAGCGATGTGGAACGCCTTGGGCTGGGCTTTGAAGTGACGCTGTTGACCGTCAGCGCGGTTCACCCGCCTGAGGAAGACAACGTTGCCGAGACGTTCCAGGAAGTGATTGCCGCGGATCAGGAAAAGCAGACCAAGATCCAGACGGCGATGCGGGAATCGTACGTGACGCTGTCTGAGGTGGCCGGCACTGCGGACATCGCCAAACGGATTGCGGCGGCCATTTCCAAGTATGACTCTTACCGCCGTGAGCTGGGTGAGAAGGTGCAGTCATCCGATCAGCAGGTGAAGCTGGCCGCGGAACTGCAAGCGGTGGATGAACTGCTGCAAAACAACGCCCAGGGCAAGGCTTCGACCATCATTCTTCAGGCCAATGCCTACCGGTGGGAGCGCTACCTGAAGGAACGTGCGAAGGCCGAGCGGTTTGATGCGCAGTACCACGCGTTTACGGGTGCGCCGGACCTGTTTCGTCAGCGGCAGTACCTGGATGCGGTCACCGAAGGGCTGTCGCGCCGGAGGAAGATTGTTCTGCTGAACGATCTGTCCATCCCGCCAACATTCCGGTTTGACCTCAAGCAGCAGCCCAGCACGATCACCAACCTCATGGGTGGCAACCAGTAATTAACGGGCGGGGCTTACTGTCTCGCCGGTTTAACGTCCTATCGTCGTCTTTTTAGATCATGTTCAAGTCCAGAGAGAGAATCTCGAATACGGAGCTCGGAGCGATATGAAGAACAAGCTGACGGCCATTGTCGGTTTGATCATTGGAGCAATCCTTCTGATCTACATGTGCACCTTCATCGTCCGTTACGACGAAGTCGTCGTGAGGACTACGTTCAACAGGGCGGATGCCCCGAAGCTGAACGCGGATGGGTTGCTTGCCAGGAATGCCAACGGTACGCCGGAAAACCCAGGCAGCGTGTGCTATGAACCGGGCCTTTACTTCAAGTGGCCGTGGCCTTTTCAAGACATCAAGCGGTATCCGACGCTGCTTCAGGTGATGGATGGGCAGATCGAAGAGCAGCAGACCGCCGATCGGAAGTCGGTGATCATCAAGATGTACATCACGTGGCGCATCGAAGACCCGTATTCGTTCTTCGTGAGCCTGCAGAGCCTTGACCGGGCCAAGGACCAGCTTCGTACGCCGATGCTGAACCTTAAGGCGGTGGTGGCCCGGTACCGTTTTGACCAGATCGTCAACACGGACACTTCGAAGCTGAAGCTCGAAGAGATGGAAGCCGAGATGCTCAAGGAAATCCAAAAGAGCCAGGCTTCCGCGAAGGTGAGCTACGGCATCAAGGTGGAAAACCTGGGCGTGACGCGCGTGGTGCTTCCCCAGCGCGTGACATCCAGCGTGTTTGAACGCATGCGTGCGGAACGGTTCGTGCTGGCTGAAAAGGCCCGCGCGGAAGGTGATGCGCAGGCATCGCAGATCCGTACCGAAGCGCTTTCGACCCGGTCGACGATCCTGGCTTTCGCGGAACTGCGCGCAACGCAGCTTCGCGCGGAAGGCGATCAGGAAGCGGCCAAGTACTACGCGCAGTTCTCCAAGGACCAGGACTTTGCAGTGTTCCTGCGTCAGGTGGAAGCTTTGAAGGCGATCCTGGCGAACAACACGACATTCGTGCTGAACTCCGAGATCTCTCCGCTGACTTTGTTCAAGACCGAACCCGGCACCGACAAGCAGGGCGCCAAGCCTGCCCCCGCGAAATAATCCGCAAGGATTTGCGCGGTTGGTGAATGTGTTCGTGAATGGTTTGAAACGTCCCTTTAAGCTCAATACCAGGCAACTATCGATATGAGCGATCCGAAGAACGAAAACCTGCTTGCCGATCCCGAGCAGCCTGTAAAGCCAATGCAGGATGTGCAGGAGGAAACCCTTGACGCGGCGCAACAGTCCGTTGCCGACGCGCTTAAGGTCTGTTTCTTCCTTTTGAAAGTGGTGATGGGGATCATCATCGTCCTCTATCTGGGTTCCGGCATATTCAGCGTGCCGGCGCAGCATGAAGCGGTGCGCCTGCGGTTTGGCAAAATCGTTACGGCCGATGACGGCACGCAAGTGATCAAGCCGGGCAGCCTGCACTTTGCATTGCCATTTCCGCTTGAACAGGTGGTGCGGGTCAACACCTCGACTCAGCGCGTTTTAATCAGCCGGGACTTCTGGTTTTCGATGAATGATCAAGAAATGACGATGAAGATCGACGACCTGATGGGGCGCAAGTCCGGTCCGCTTAACCCGGAACAAGACGGCTCCCTGATCACAGGCGACGCCAACATCGTGCATGCGCAGTTTGCGGTGAACTACACGATCGACGACACCATCAAGTTCATCACCAACGTGGGCGACCCTGCCCTGCCGGGCCGTGGAAACATGGCCGAGCGCATCGTGAGCGATGCGATCCGGACCGCGGCGATCGAGACCGTGGCGACGATGACCGCGGACCAGATCGTGGCGGGCAATGCCGGGCAGGAAACCATCGTGAGGCTGGCACAGGACACGCTTAACAAGCTCAACTCCGGCATCCGGCTGGAACCCCGTAACTTCAGCATGACGGCGAGCTCCATGCCGCTGGCGACGCGCGAGGCATTCCTGGCGGTGGCAAGCGCCGACAACGACAAGGGCAAGAAGACCGAAGAAGCCAAGCGCGAGCGCAACCGGACCCTGGCTGAGACCGCGGGCGAAGCGCACGAGCAGGTTTGGAAAATGATCCAGACCTATCAGGCCGCCAAGGCACTTGGCAACAAGGCCGAAGCAGACAAGGCCGAAAAGACCCTCCTGACGGCTTTTGCCGAACTGGCAACACCCGCCGAGTACGGCAGCATCCGGATCACGGGTGAAGTGTCATCCATGATCAACGATGCGCGCAACTACCGGACGACGACCGTCGCCGGGGTACAGACGGAAGCCAACCGGTTCAACACGTTCTTCAACGAGTTCAACGGCAAGCCCGGCATGCGTGACATCATCGTGAGCCGGTTGTGGCTGGACGCCAAGCAGCAGGTGATGAACAACAAGACCACCGAAACCTTTTACGTGCCCAAGGGCCATGTGTACCTGGAGCTCAACCCGGATCCGAACATTCAGATCCAGCGCGAGCGTGAGATGCTGATGGAACAGCAGAATGCCAACCGGCGCGCTGCTGAAGAAGCGGCGGCCAGAGCGCGTGCAATGTCCACGAAGCCTGAAGGCGCGCAGCCTTAATGTGTGAGTTTTATCCCAAGCCCGTCCTAGAAACCCCCGGGCGGTGCAGGAGCCTGATATGAGTCTTGGAAAGTTCACTGAAACCCCCGTTGCGGCGCCGGCAGGCGGCTTGGCCTCGCTCCCGGGACGTCCGCAGATTTCCGATGAAGCGGTCGTCAAATGCATTGGGCTTTCTAAAGTCTTCAAAGACTTCTGGATGCGCAATAAGGTCCGGTCGGTGGATAACATCGACTTTGAGATCCGCAAAGGCGAAGTCTTCGGGCTTCTGGGCCCCAACGGTTCGGGTAAATCCACCACGATCAAAATGATCCTGGGCTTGCTGAACCCCACCGCGGGACGGGTGCTGGTGTTTAACCGGCGGCCCGACGAAGTGGAGACCAAGCGGCACATCGGATACCTGCCCGAAGAGTCGTACCTGTACAAGTTCCTCAACGCCCGGGAAACACTGGACTACTACGCCAAGCTGTTCAACCTGGATTCAAGCCAGCGTGAGCGGCGCATCAACAGCCTGCTGGAAATGGTGGGCCTCGACGCGGTGCAGAGCCGGCCCATCGGCCAGTATTCCAAAGGCATGCAGCGGCGTATCGGCCTGGCGCAGGCGCTGATCAACGACCCTGACTTCTTGATTCTTGACGAGCCCACCACGGGCCTGGACCCCATCGGCACCCGACAGACCAAGGACATCATTGTCGAGCTGGCCCGCAAGGGGAAAACCATCCTGCTCTGCTCGCACCTCCTGTCGGACGTGGAAGACGTCTGTGACCGTGTGGCGATCATGTTCGGCGGCAAGATCCGTGCGATGGGCACCGTGGACGAGCTTTTGACCCGTTACGACCAGACCACCCTGCAGACGCCTCCACTGGATGCGCAGACGATTCAGGAAGTGGAAGAAGTACTGGCCCGGCACGGCAAGCACATCGAGCGCGTGGAACACCCCCGGCAGCGACTGGAGGCATTGTTCCTGGAGATCGTGCAGCGGGCGCACGCCGAGGGCGCAAGCACCGCAGGTGCGAAGAACTCCGGCAAGATCGCCCAGTTCCTGGTGGACAAGAACTCTCCGGCTGCTGCGGACCAGGTGATCGCAGATCTGATCGCCCCGGCGCCCACCCAGGGCGAAGTACGCGAGACGGCAGCGGCCCAGGCTGTCACTGCGCAGAAGCACGAAGCCAAGGCGGCGCAGAGCTCCGCGGACGACAAGCTCATCAGCGATCTGGTTTCCACGCCCAAAGCGCCCGAGCCCCAGAAGGCGCCGGCGCCCAAGCCGGAAGAAACCGCTGACCTGAGCGTGATCGACTCGCTGATCAACGACGACAAGAAAAAGCCCTCCTAACCCATCGCTTCCGACGCCGGTGCGAATGCCGGCGGCCTCAATCGACACGGAGTCAGTGATTTGATTCTCAAGAACTGGAAAGCCTGGCTTGTCGGCATGATTCTCATCCCGGTTGTCCTGTGGACGCCGGCGATCATGCTGTTTCGGACCAGTGCCGCTGCGTCGAAGGTTGGGGTTCCCCAGATGTCCTGGTCGTCGGGCTGGGTGATCATGTCGGTGATCGCGTTTCTCGCGAGTTACGCGTGGCTTTCATGGGGGCTGTTCTACTGGCGCAGGTATTCGGCCGTGTACTGGGCCGGCGTGGTGGTGCATGGCACCGTGATCGCGACGTTTTTGAGCGTGATGCTGTTCCAATCCGGACGACAGCCCCTGGCAGTGGCAGTGGCCGGGTTCTGGCTTTTGACGGCGGCGTTTTTCATCGGCATCTGGTTGATCCGATTCCTTTTGTCGTACTCACACCCGATCTTCAGCATCGCTAAAACCGTTGTGGATGAAGCGCTGCGAATGAAGGTCGGCCTGATGTTCATCGTGCTGATCCTGCTGGTGGTGCCGTCGTTCCCGATTGCGCAGGACTTCAGCGAACGGCTGCAATACCGGATGCAGGCGTTTCTCACCTGGAGCACGCTGCTGGTGTCGGTTCTGCTCAGCTTCATGTCCGTGTTCCTGGGTGCTTGGACAGTTTGCTCGGAAGTGAAGAACAAGCAGATTTACCTTTCGCTCAGCAAGCCCGTGCGGCGCGCTGACTACATCATCGGCAAGTGGCTTGGGCTGGTCATGCTCAACCTTGTGCTGGTGGTGGTGGCGGGCGGCGGGATTTACGTGTTTGCACGTGTGCTTGAAGCTACCCCCGCCAAGGAAGAAGCCGACCGGCTGGCGATTCGCGACCAGGTGCTGGTGGCCCGCGGGGCGAGCAGCCCGATGCCGGTGGGCGATGTGGGCTTCAGCGATCTGATTCAGAAACGAATCAAAGAACTGCAAAGCAGCGCGGCGCACATCTATGGCGAAGAAAAAGACGGGATTAAAGCCAAGACATTCGAAGCCGCCAAGACGCAGGTGATCGCCGAATGGCTTACGGTGACGCCCGGCAATCGGGCGACGTATGTCTATCGCGGGCTCGAGAAGGCAAAGACGCTGGGGGCGGCGCTGACATTGCGCATGAAACCGAATTTGTCGCCGCGCCCGGAGGATGATCTGGGCATGATGCTGGTGATGATCAACGGCCAGTTGGTGACACCGCCGGATCGGCCGATCCGGGTGTTGACTGCGACGTTCCAGAACTTCCCCATCGGCGCTGAATGGGTGAGGCCCGATGGGTCGCTGGAACTGACGCTGATCAATATCACTCCGCCGGATGGGAAGTCCCCGGTTGCGCCGTCGATCACCTTCAGCACGACCGACGGGCTGGAGCTTTTGTACCAGGTGGACACGTTTGAGAACAACCTGCTGCGCATGATGTTCATCATCTGGTTCCGGGTGGTGTTCCTGTCGATCGTGGGGATCATGTGCGGCACGTTCCTGACATTCCCGGTGGCGGCGCTTCTGGGATCGATGGTGCTGATCGTGGCCTACTTCAGCGGCTTCCTTCTGGAATCGCTTAATGCCTACGCCTCGCTGGTGCCTCACACGCAGCACGAAGGCAACGCGCTCTTGAACCCGGTTTACGCGCTCTGGGACAAGATCTCCGAGGGCAAATGGCTGGATGCGCTTAAACAGTGCGTGCGCATGTTCGGCGAGCTGTTCGTGTTTTTCATCCCTTCGTTTTCCAAGCACGACCCGAGTCCTATGATTGCGGATGGGCGTGTGATCACCTGGGACATGGTGGGCAATGCCGGGCTGATGATCGGCCTTGTGTGGTCCGGCGTGGTGTGCCTGCTGTCCTGGTTCTTCTTCTGGTTGAAGGAACTGGCCAGGGTGATTGTTTAATTTTGGATAGACCTTCGGGGCGTCCGGGACGTAGTAACAATAAACCGTGTGAAAGCAGATCAGGATGACGTACAACAGGAAAGTTCAAATCCTGGCGACCTTGGCCCTCATAGTCAGCTTGACGCTGGCTGGGACGGTGGGCCTCTCGCGCGTGGATTCGTTCCGTATCGAAGCACAAAAGTCTGACCATACCAAGCTGGCGGATGCGCAGGCGCTGCCGCCTCAGTCGATCCTTACGGCAGTGCTGTTCTCGGTGTTCCGTGGGTTGGCGGTGGACGTGCTTTGGTATCGCGCCAATGCGCTCAAGGAAGAAGGCAAGCTGTTTGAAGCCAACCAGTGCGCGCAGTGGATCACGGAGCTTCAGCCGCGTTTCCCGCAGGTCTGGGCGTTTCATGCCTGGAACATGGCTTACAACATTTCAGTAATGACCAAGACCCCGGTGGAACGCTGGGACTGGGTAAATAAAGGCATCAATCTGCTGCGCAAGGGTGTGAAGTACAACCCCCGGGCAACCCGGCTTTACCGGGAGTTGGGCTGGATTTTCTTCCACAAGGTGGGGCAGTCCTCGGACGACATGCACTGGTATTACAAGCAGCGCCTGGCTGATGAATGGATGCAGGTGCTGGGCGGCCAGCGAGACGGCATGACGACCAAGCAGATTCTTGAAGACTTCAAGAAGGTTGTGGATGCGCCCGATACCCGGGCCGAGCTGATCGCGGCCAACCCTGGCATGGACAAGCTGGTGGCCCGGTTTGAGTCGGGCGAGTTCCTGCCTCCCGATGCGCCGAAATACAAGATCGGCGTGGACGAGAGCGATTACCTTCTGCTGCGCCGGCTGGGTGCGATCCTTGCGATCACCGGTTCATCGGATGCACCGATCTTGGGTTTCAGGTTGTCCAACCCGTATGAAGAAAAAGTGGCTGCGTTGTTCACCGATAAGGACACGGCCAAACTGATGGGGCCGCTGCTTGCCTTCCTGCGCAAAGATGTGCTGGTGCGCCACTACTACATGGACCCCAAGTTCATGCTGAAGATGATGACGCCGCTGGAAGAAGGCGGCGATGGGTATGGCCCGCTGGACTGGCGGCACCCTGCGACCCAGAGCATGTACTGGGACGCCCTTGGCGTGGCTGTGATGCCCGGTGACAAGGCCAATGACCCGAGCGTGGACGTGCTGAACACCTATCGCGGCGTGATTCACTCTTCGCAATCCATGATGCAGTTTGGCCGGGTGGCTTTCGACCCCATCAGCCAGCGCTTGGACCTATTGCCCGACACCCGGTTCATCAGCTCTTATGAAAACGCACTGACCAAGGCCATCAAGCACCTGGAAGCCGCCGGCCGCAAGGGTGGGGCTTATGATTCGTTCAAAGCGGGTTACGAAAACTTCCTGCTCCAGGCCACCATGTTCGAGTACCTCTACGGCGATGTGGCCGAAGCCCAGCGGTACTACGACAAGATCCGCAACGAAGTGCAGCATGCTCCCAATTCCACCCCGATCCTCTCGGGGAAGTACCTCCAGCCGCTTGAGCAACTGGTGTACGGCGAAATGGTGGAGAACATGGACATGATCGCCAACTCCCGGCAGGCGATCGATGCGTTCCTTTCCCGCGGCATCATGATCGGCCTGGGGATGAACCGGGTGGACCAGTTCCAACGGTTTGTGAAAGTGGCCCAGAAGGTGCACGAGGAATACAACAAGAAGCAGGGTTATGACACGGTGATTTCCAGCGCCAAGCGCATGGCTCTGCCCCCGTTTGATGAGATTCTGGTGAACAATTTCATGGAATACATGAAGTCTCCCCAGAACGATGCGCTGCTTAAGGCCCGGGTGTGGCGCAATGCACCCCTGGACCTGAAGCAAAAGAGCTATGACCGGCTTTTCCCGGTTGTGACAGTGCAGATGGCCAACATGGGGCTGGACCCGAACCTGGCGTTCGCCGAGCCTGATGGAATGGACCTGTACCGCAAGGCCAACCCCGAGAAGCGCGTGGAGGACCCCAAGACCATCCTTCAGAAGCGTGACCCGGGTGGCGTGATCATCGACCGCAACTAAACCGTCTTCGGATAAACACAATCTTCACATCAGGCCGGCTCACCAGAGCCGGCCTGATTGCGTAATATGAAACCACATCCTTTTCACACGGAAGCCCCCTATGACCAGCACACGCAACATCGGTCAATCAAGCATTCAAGTTCAGCCTCTGGCGCTGGGATCAAACGTGTTTGGATGGACGGCCGATGAGCCAACCTCGCACGCGATCCTCGATGCCTTTGTCGCTGAGGGCTTCAACTTCATCGATACGGCGGACATGTACTCCAAGTGGAAGCCGGGCAACAAAGGCGGGGAGTCCGAAACGATCATCGGCAACTGGCTTAAACGCTCGGGCAAGCGCAAGAGCGTGGTGATCGCCACCAAGCTTGGAATGGAGATGGGGCCGGGAGAAAAGGGGCTCTCCAAAGGGTACATCGCTACGGCGGTGGAGCGTTCGCTCAAGCGGCTGCAGACGGACTACATTGATTTGTATCAGTCGCATACCGATGACAAAGAAACTCCGTTGGAGGAGACTCTGGAGGCGTATGCCAAGTTGATTGCGCAGGGGAAGGTGCGGGTGATCGGGGCGTCGAACTATGATGCCGCTCGGCTGACGGAATCACTGGAGGTTGCCAAGCGTTTGGGAGTACCCCGGTATGAATGCCTTCAGCCTCACTACAACCTGATGGAGCGCGCCGGGTATGAAGCGGCCCTTGAGGGCGTGTGCCTGAAGAACAAGGTTTCCGTGATTCCCTACTTCGCACTGGCTTCGGGCTTTTTGACCGGCAAGTATCGGTCCGAAGCAGACCTTGGAAAAAGCGTGCGCGGCGGGGGAATGAAGAAATATCTCAATGACCGGGGATTTAAAGTGCTGGCTGCGCTTGACGATGCCGCCAGGAAGCACAATGCGACTCCCGGGAAAGTGGCCCTGGCGTGGCTGATCGCCCGGCCGAGCATCACTGCGCCCATCGCAAGTGCAACAAGCGTGGCGCAGGTGAAGGAGCTTGCCGATGCGGCAAGACTGCAACTGGATGCGGCGACGGTGAAAGCGCTTGATGAAGCAAGCAAATAAGCGGTTTAAAGATTATTTGCTGCTGGCGATCCAAGCGTCCTGGTCAGACTTGTACGCAGACGAGATGACTTTGGCGTGGCCGTCGCCAAAGAGGGCATTGAAGGAATCTGAGTGAACCTTAACGCCCACTTTCACGCGAGGGGTGCCGGCGGCGGAATTGGTGCCGAGGTTGGAGCCCCAGTCGGTGGTGGGGAATTCGTAGATGCCATCCAGGAAAGCGCCGGTCATATTGCCGGAGTTGTTGGTGACGCCGTCGAAATAGTCGGGTCGGTGGTCGACGATATAGATGGACGCTGAAGGGCGGTCCAGAAGCGCGGTGTGGATGGGGATGTTTTTGGCGTTTGCACCGGCACCGGCTGCGGCGCCGGTCCAGCCGCGAATGATTTTGGCGTTGTAACCCAGGGTGGGCAGGGTGCTGGCGCCGGACCAACTGCTGGAACCGCCTGTCCAAGTGTTGGCGGTGTGCGGGGCGATGACGTTCATCACATAGCTGGAGCGCACAAGGGTGTCGTATTCGGGGCGGTCAAACGGGCTGGCCGTTGAGCTCTTGGCCGGGATGAAATGGCCGGTTTTTTCACCCACGCTGATCTGGATGGCGGGGCAGAGAAACATGCCGGTGCCGGTGTTGGCGTATTCCACGTTGAGGTAGTTTTGCCAGGCGACAGATGCGTTGCTGGCCGCAACATTGCCGGGGAGGGCGAATTGCTTGTGGTCCTCCTGATACATCGCAGCAAGAATGCCGATCTGCTTGAGGTTGGCAGAACATTTGACCCGGGTGCTGGAAGACCTGGCCTGACCCAGGGATGGCAGCAGGATCGAGATCAAGAGGGTGATGATGGTGACGACCACCAGGACCTCGATGAGGGTGAATGCGCCAAGCCTTGTACGAACAGGGTAGAAGGTTTTGCTCACGGTAGGCTCCAACATTGGGGGTGACGGAGATGTGAATGGATCTAAAACGCGTTGAAGAAATGATTCATGTATTCAGATACCCCAGCGCTTTTTGGCCTTGGCGATCTTGGCCTTGCAGAGCGGGGTGACTTGCTTGAGACGAAGGAGATAGAAGTCCCAGAGGTGGCGGTCCCATTCCTGGAAGGCTTCGCCGTGATAACGCTTGGCGAAGTGGGCCATGACCTTCTTGCGAAGGGCGGCGATTTCCTGGGTGACGAGGGCTTGATCGTCGATCCGGCGCTGCCACTCGTGGGAGAGGGGCCGGTCGTTGGCGTAGACGAAGTCGGCTTCGTGAATGATCATTTCGGCGCGGCGCTGCAGCCGGAGGACCTGGGTCATCAGGATCAGGCTTTGCCATTCGAACTTGTGGGTTTTGACTTTGGGGGCCAGGTCCTGCATTTGCTTGATGAGCTGGGCTTCGACGCGCCAGTCTTCGCGGGTTCGGCCGAGGGTTCGGATGAGGAGATCGACCACTTTGGGGTCAAGGTCTGGCCAGAAGGGCTTTGGGTTGCCGCCCATGGTGCGCGACATCTCATGGATGATGGGCCAGAGGAGGTCGAACATGAGGTTGGGAGGCAGGTAGGAGCGGCCGCGAGCCCAGGAGGTGCCGATCTGGCCCAGGCAGTTTTTGCCGACCCGTTTGCAGGCGGTGGACCAGGAGCGGACGTTTTTAAAGAGCTGGTTGTAAGGCGGGAGAGTGGAGTAGTTGGAGCTCATGCGCAGGGCGCTGGCGGGGAGGCACTCAAGGCCCTGCTGGGCGAAGAAGTCCAAGTAGTAATTGCGGGTGAGATGGCGCGCATCGACCTGGTAGGGCTTCATTTGCTCCAGGATGCCCTTGGGGAGGTCTTCAATGAAGAGGGTGCCTTCTGAGATGGAGGGGGCTGCGGGGTTCTCAGGCTCGCTAAGCCATTGCTTGCTGACGCGTGAGCCGCCGCCGAGCCGGCTGAAGGGCTGGGGTTTGTCGTCGTAGCCGGTGTAATCCCAGATGGAGAAGATGACCCGGCCTTTGAATTCGTCGAAAGCGCCCGGGATGTAGTGATCCTGGAGCATGTCGACCCAGATGATGGGGATTTTGCCTGAGGGCTCGACGATTTTGAGGAGTTCGCGCAGGTGTTCGATGAAGGTGGTGAGCACATCCTTGCCGATGCGCTTGCCGGTCATGGAGAGTGAATGCGCTTCATCGAGACCCAGATGGATGTACTTGGAGTCCGGATGAGCGGCGATCATCTGCTGGAGCATGTTGCGGACAAGGGCGAAGGCTTCGGGCTTGTCCGTCTTGATGGCGCAGGGGAATTTGGGGTCTTCGGCGAGGTGCTGGTACTGCTTCTTGAAGAGGATGTATTCAAGGTGGCCCAGGCACTGCTGGAGAGGGATGACCTCAATGCCGAGCTTCTTGGCTTCGCCCAGGAACCGCTTGAGTTGGGCAGGAGTGAGGATGGTGCTGGGGTCGTCGGAAGCGTCGAGCCCTTTGTAGGGGAAAACGGTTTCGTATTCGACGAGGACGGAATTGACGCCTTGATCTTTGAGGTCTTTGAGAAGGGTGGGGAGGTAAGAGGGCTTGAACATGACCCCCTTGAGGTCCAAATGAACTGTGATCAGTGAATTGGATTCAGCCATTGTCGATTTCGCTTCCGTGCGGGTCAGATTTCGTCCGTATGTTGATGAATGAAGATAACATGAAGAAATTGTGAAAGCGCGTTAATTTGGGTTTTCCCCGGTTGTAGCCCAAGGGTATTTAGCTTGAAATTCGGGCTCAGAAATGGCTGTTCGGCCGAGGCTGGAGTGGAGAATGACGCGCCGGTTAAGCGGGGTTGGCTTGTCAAACCAGGCGATGAGGCGGCCCTTGGAATGATCCATGTTCAGCTTCATTGGGCCAAGACCATCGCCTTGAGGGTTGTAGACAATTCCCGGGTGGCGCTTTAACTGATTTTGAATCCAAGGGTTATCAACTGAGGGGTAAAAGTACTCGCCGTCGGCGTTTGGTTTGATATTACCTGAGCAGAAAGTAGACCTATCAAACTCGGTCATCTGGCCGAGAGTTCGCATGTCGGAGAGAAATGGGGAAACCTTGAAAAACCATAGAAAGGTGCAACCCAGGATGCTTGTGGTGAGGAAGGTGATCCAAAATATTTTTTTCTTGGAGTTGTACGGATGGTGTTCCCGCATGCATTTCCATACTACCCATGGGGGTATGTATTCCCAACAGCAACTGTGATGCACTTGCCTGACGGGGTAAAATCACGAGGATGAACGCTGGTCATTTCACGAGGTGGTTCCATGCCGTCGTCTAACCAATGGTCTATCGGGTTCGCGCAGGAAGAGATCACACCGGAGAAGGCGATTCACATGGCGGGGTATGGGCGTGAGCGGTACGCACAGGGGACGCATGCGCCGCTGATCGCCCAGGCGGTGGTGCTGCGCGATGCCAAGGGCCACGTGGGTGTGCTGCTGACCGCGGATGTGCTGGGCTTTGAGCATGTCACGCTGGATGTATTGCGGGCAAGAATTCAAAAGAAGCACGGTATCGCCGGTGACCAGGTGATGCTGGCGCCTTCGCATACGCACTGGGGGCCGGCGACGCACTACCGGTTCAACTACGGCGGAGGCGGGCCGAGCTTCTGGTACCTCAAGCAACTGGAAGAAAAGATGCTGGCCCTGGTGGACAAGGCCATCGCGGACCTTGCGCTGGGCACGCTGGAGTTTTATGACGCGGCGGGCCAGGTGGGGCATTGCCGGCGCAAGTATGTGGCTGAGTCACGCCAGGTGGAGTGGTGTGCCAATCCTGAGGGCCACTACGACAGTCACACGCCGGTGATCAAGATCACCCGCCCAGGCAAGAGCGACGGCCGGCACATTTTGATTGTGGCGCATGCGTGCCATCCCACCAGTTCCGGGATGATGGATAAATGGTCGCCTGACTACCCGGGCGCGATGCGGGACAAACTGGCGGAGACACTGGGGCCGGGCACGCGGGCGGTGTTCATCATGGGGCCAGGCGCAGACGCCAAGGTAAGCCATACGGACCCGGCGACAGGGAAGCTGGCTTTCACGGCGAGCCCTGAGGGGGCAAAGGCTGCGGGCGAGAAACTTGCCGGGCAGGTGCTGGAGCATTTGAGCCTGAACCCCGGCGTGGCGATTGCACCGACATTGAAAGCGGTAAGCGCGTCGGCGAACCTTGGGCTTACGCGTTGGAAAACACCTGCGGAAATGAAGGCGCTGGTGGCGGATGAAGCTTCGCCGGTGTGGGATGCGGCGTTTGCCAGGCAGGCGCTTGAGTTGCCCGATGCGCGCACGAAGTATCCATATGCCATTGCGGGATGGAAACTGGGAGAGGAACTGACGATCATCGGCATGCCCGACGAGGTTTGCAGCCCGTGGGGCCCGCGGGCGAGGGCTTTTGCAAAGACGCCTCACGCGATGCTGGCGGCTTATGTGAATCACGTGCAATGCTACATTCCCGATGAACGCATCCGGATGGAAGGCGGGTATGAGGGGGATACCTCACATCGGGCGTATTTCATGCCTGGGCCATTTGCGCAGGGACTGGAAGACAGGATTGATGAGACGATCAAGAAAGTGGTTGCGCAACTGGGGTGAATCAATCGTTTGAGCGTTGCTTTTTGCCGGAGGCCATTCGGCGGTTCCATTGGCATTGCTGAACGAAGGCCTGCTCGCGGGTATCAAGCGTTTGATTTGGCAGTGGGACGAGCCAGCCCTGGATGATGAGCCTGGCCATGAGGTCAAAGCCGTGGTCGGTGTCGGTGATGCTGTGGGCGAGCAGTTGGTCGTGTGTTTGAGTGGGGGAGGGAGTTCTGCGTAGGTAGACGTCCTGGGCAGTGAGCCATGCGGGGAGATCAGATGGGCCGCGGTGGGTCATGTGAAGCGGGAAGACGCGTTTGACGGGGCCGCCGCCGGTGACCGGGGTGGCGAGAAAGCAGCCATCGGGGGACCATCCGGTGAGCCGGTACCGCTCAGGTTTTGGGGACGGCGGGATGCCAAAGACCAGATGGTCGAACTGGCTTAGGAGCAGGATGCAAGCGACCGCACCGGCGAGGATGGCGGGGGTGCGGAGACGTTGGATCAAGAGCGCGCGGGAGACGCTTTGCCGGGGTTGGGGTTGGAGGGGTGCTTGAGCCACGTGGGACATACAATACCCGCCTTATCGAGAGGGATTTTGGCGTATGGACCTGACCGAGCTTGACTACAACCTGCCGGAAGACCGGATTGCGACGACCCCTGCTGAGCCAAGGGACAGCGCGCGGCTGATGGTGGTGGAACGCGCCACCGGACGGGTGCTGCATCGGCAGGTGAAGGACCTGGTGAACATCGCAGGCGGGCCTGGGGCAGGGGATTTGATGCTGTTCAACCAGACCCGGGTGCTGAAGGCGAAGTTTGAAGGGGTGCGGGTTTCAACGGGTGGTAAGGTGGGGGGATTGTTTCTGGCGAATCACCCCGATGGAGAGTGGGATGTGCTGTTTGAGACGCGCGGGACATTGCTTCCGGGCGAGACGGTGCGGCTGGGAGAGGGGACTGATTTAAAGCTGGTACGCAGAGTGGAAGCAGGGAAGTGGCGCGTGATGCCGGGGGTGGTGGGGAGCCCCGAGGAGATTTTGAATCGGGTGGGTCAGACGCCGGTTCCGCCTTACATTGTGAAGGAGAGGAAGAAGCACCATCAGCCGGGTGTGACGGGTTACGACGATACGCGATACAACACGGTGTATGCCAAGGAGTCCGGCTCGGTGGCGGCGCCGACTGCGGGGCTGCACTTTACGCCGGAGCTGTTTGCAGGGCTTGAGGGTAAAGGTGTTTCGCGGGCGATGCTGACACTGCATGTGGGGATTGGGACGTTTGCGACGATCAAGACCGAGCGTGTGGAGGACCACCCGATTCATGCGGAGTTTCTGGAAGTGACGGGGGCGACGATTCGATCGATTCGCGAAACCCGGTCGCGTGGCGGACGCGTGTTTGTGGTGGGAACCACCAGCGTGCGCGCGGCGGAGAGCCTGCCTGCGGGCTGGGAAGGTCTCAGCGAAACAGGGTATGCGGATTGGACACGGCTCTTAATCACGCCGGGGTATGAGTTTCGTTTTACCGATTGCCTGATGACGAACTTTCACCTGCCGCGATCCTCGCTGCTTGCCCTGGTTGCGGCAATGCCGGGCGTGGGGATCGCGCGGTTGATGGAGTGGTATAAGATCGCCATTGCCGAGGGGTATCGATTTTATTCGTACGGGGATGCGATGGTGATTTT
>CAZIWA010000065.1:5026-30525 GCA_964542875.1 uncultured Phycisphaeraceae bacterium | reverse complement strand
CCTCCAACCCGTGCTCGGAATACATGTTCCTGGACAACACGGCCTGCAACCTGGCTTCGCTGAACCTGCTGAAGTTCTACGATTCACAGACCCGGCGGTTTGATATCGAAGGATACGAACACGGGATCAACCTGTGGACGATCGTGCTGGAAATCAGTGTGCTGATGGCATCGTTCCCCAGCCGCGAGATTGCCCGTCTCTCCTTTGAATACCGGACGCTGGGCCTGGGTTATGCCAACATCGGCGCGATGCTGATGCAAGCGGGCATTCCCTACGACTCGGAAGAAGCACGCGCCATCTGCGGAGCGCTCACCGCGATCCTCACCGGCCGTTCTTACGCCACCAGCGCACAACTGGCCGCTGAACTTGGCCCCTTCCCCGGTTACTACAAGAACAAGGAGCAGATGCTCCGGGTCATCCGTAACCACCGCCGGGCCGCCTACGGCGTTTCCCGTGACAGCGAACAAGCCACCAACCATGCGCTGGGCGATTACGAGGCCATCGAAATCAAGCCCGTTCCGATCGATGCGCGCTACCTGGAAAGCCCCTCGACGGATATCGGCTGGCTCTCCAACTGCCCCGAACTGCTGCTGCACGCCCGGACCTCTTGGGATGAAGCGCTCAACCTGGGCAACCAGCACGGCTTCCGGAATGCGCAGACCACGGTCATCGCGCCCACCGGCACCATCGGTCTGCTGATGGACTGCGACACCACGGGCGTCGAACCTGACTTTGCGCTGGTGAAGTTCAAGAAGCTCGCCGGCGGCGGGTACTTCAAGATCGCCAACCAGTCGGTGGAACCGGCCCTCGTAGCCCTGGGCTATAACGCCAACCAGGTCCGGGAGATCATGACCTATCTCCTGGGCAAGCTGGATGTGAATGTGCCGCTGCCTTCGGCTGACGGAAGCACGGTGACGGTTTCCCAGACTTTCGCGGAGTTCCTCAAGGCCAAGGGCTTGAACGATGCGGACCTGGAGAAGATCAATACGGCTGTGAAGGGCGTGTTTGAACTCCAGCATGCGTTTAACGTGTGGACGCTTGGTGAAGCGGGCATCGGCCGGCTGGGCTTGGCTGCCCAGGCCAAGAAGCCGGGCTTCAACCTGCTCAAGGCTTTGGGACTCAAGAAGAAGCAGATTGCCGCGCTTAACCGGATGATCTGCGGCACGCAGACCGTCGAAGGCGCGCCGGGCCTCAAGTCTGCGCATCTGTCTGTGTTCGACTGCGCCAACACCTGCGGCCCCACCGGTGTTCGCTTCATCGCCGCTGAAGGGCACATCCGGATGATGGCGGCTTCCCAGCCCTTCATCACGGGCGCCATCTCCAAGACCATCAACCTGCCCAACAGCGCAACCATTGATGACATCAAGAACGCTTATCGGCTTTCGTGGGAGCTTGGGCTCAAGGCCAATGCGCTCTACCGCGACGGCTGCAAGCTCAGCCAGCCGCTGAACTCCAAGGTGGATGCCGACACGGAAGAAGACGATCAGGACAATGTGCAGGCCGCGAAGGAAGAAGTTGCTCAGCAGGTGGCGCAAGGCGCCGCTGCGGCGGCCCAGGCAACCGCGGAAGGCCAAAAGCAGATCGTGATTCAAACCGTGGAACGCGTGGTCGAGCGCGTGGTGGACCGTGTGGTCGAACGGCCCCTGCGCCGTCGCCTGGCGGACACCCGCCGGTCGCTGACGCACAAGTTCAACGTTGCCGGCCACGAAGGCTACCTCACTGTTGGTCTTTACGACGACGGCCAGCCCGGCGAACTCTTCATCACCATGGCCAAGGAAGGCTCCACGATCGGCGGGCTGATGGACTCCCTGGGCACTGCGATCAGCGTTGCCCTCCAGTACGGCGTGCCGGTGGAATCACTGGTCACGAAGTTCACCCACCAGCGCTTTGAACCCGCGGGCATGACCCATAACCCGGACATCCCGTTTGCCAAGAGCCTTGTGGACTACATCTTCCGCTGGATGGGCATGGAATTCGTCCCCGGCTACCGGGCCTCCAACGCGCCCAAGCGCGGCGGCGACGCCCCGGTGGTTGAAGAAGCCAAGCCCGCGGCGATCCAGAACCCCGGCGCACGCGCCGCGGCCCAGGCCATCGTCGCCGGTGCAAACCGGGATGAAGCCGGCCAGGAAACCAGCATCTTCAAGCCCGAGAGCCGGAGCATTGTCGATCCTCCCCGTCGCAGTTCCGTGACCGCCGACGATAAGACCGGCGGTGAAGACTGCGGCAAGGAAGACTGCTGCCAGGGCGAACCCCGGGACGAAGATTCCGGCATCACACCGGTGATCATGAAGACCGGCAAGGCCCTGGGCAAGGTTGGCGGCACCGCCGGCAACTCCACGCTCAGCAGTTCGCTGGGCGCGCTCCAGGCGGACGCACCGGCTTGCGATGTCTGCGGCACGATCACGGTTCGTTCGGGCACATGCTACAAGTGCCTGAATTGCGGCAACTCGATGGGTTGCAGCTAAAGCAGGCGACTTGATTAGTTAGCTAAAAGGATGGGGGCGTCACGGAAGACCGATGGCTTTCACGGAGGAGTTCAAAGGACTGAGCAAATGCCACTACCGCCGCACACGGTAGAGAACGCCAGGGCTGGCTGAGGCCCCCCATCCTTCCGACACCCCCGCGGTTCCACCCCGCGGGGGTTGTCTTTTAATGGTAGCGAAGGTGGTGGGGGGACAACAGTTATTTTTAGGGAGCCGGGCCAACGAACTTGATGCGCGTTTACCATGCGCAATACGTCATAACATTTTAAAATGGTTGTTTCTGCGTCGGTTTTTGAGTTAAAGGGATGGATATGCGGATTGCCTTCGGGTGTTTGATCGTGTGCATCACGGCGTTATTTGCCGGACAGGCGCAGGCGGCGGTAAGCGTCGCGGACATTTTCGGTTCCGGCATGGTGCTTCAGAGGCAGATGCGGGTGCCGGTGTGGGGAAAGGCGATGCCGGGAGAAGAAGTGACGGTGAACTTCGCCGGGCAGAAGGTAACGGCCAAGACCGGGCCTGACGGCCGATGGAAAGCCATTTTGGACCCGATGGAGGCCAACGCCACAGGGGGAGAGCTTTTAATCGCCGGACCAGATAACTCGATTGTTTTCAAGGATGTGCTGGTGGGGGAAGTGTGGCTGGGGTCGGGGCAGTCCAACATGGTTTGGGAACTGCGGTCTTGCCTGAACGCAAAAGAAGAGATTGCTCAGGCCAATTACCCTGGGATTCGGATTTTTACCGCGGGGTATGCGCCGGGGGACGACCAGGGGTACAGGATTGCCCCGAACCTCAAAGACAAGCGCTTTGCGCTGCGGCCTCAGGAAAAGGTGCTGGGTTCATGGATGGTTTGCACCCCGGCCAACGCGCCGGACTTTTCCGGTGTGGGGTACTTTTTTGCACGAAGGATCCATCAGGAATTGAATGTGCCGGTGGGCATCATCGTCAGCGCGTTTGGCGCGACTGCGATAGAAGCCTGGATCAACCTTGAAGAGCTCAAGGCGATTCCCGCTTACCGGGAGCGGGCCGAATCTTTTGACGTGCTGGCGAAGGCTTATCTGGCAGATCCCGCCAACTATCCCAAGGCGCTTGAAGCGCAACCCGGCCGGTTGGCCGCTAAACAGGCCAAGTGGTTTGCCGATCTTGATGCACAGGACCCGGGATTGATCAACCAGTGGATGGTCCCGGAACTTGCGCTGCAAGGGTGGGGACGTGTCATCCTGCCGGTGACGCTGGCGGACAACCCCATCGGTGCGCCGGTGGCATCGATCTGGTTTCGCAAGACCGTCTCGCTTCCCGAAAGCTGGGTGGGCAAGGACCTGACCCTGAAACTCGGCGTGATCGACGCGGTGGATGAGGTGTACGTCAATGGCGTGAAGGTCGGGCGCACATGGTTTGACGCCAAGGAATACTGGAACACATCCCGGACCTACCAGGTGCCGGGTTCCGCGATCACCGGTCCCAGCGCCGTGGTGACAATGCGGCTGCTGAAGCTGAACTATCAAATGGCGCCGTTTGGACCCGCGGCTGATATGTGCTTGAAGCTTTCAGGGGCCGAACCGGTGTCGCTGGCCGGGGAGTGGCGCATGAAAAAGGCGCGAGACCTGGAGGCCGGTGACCAGCCAAGGCCGGCGCCGATGGCGGAAGGGGTGCCGGGCGGGCATTACGGCCAGCCAGGCGTGATGTACAACGGGCTGATCCACCCGATTCAGCCTTATGCGATCCGGGGAATGATCTGGGTCCACGGCGGGGCCAATTCGCCGTTCTACATCGATTACCGGTCGCTGTTGCCGGGGCTGATCCGGTCGTGGCGTGCGCAATGGGGGCAGGGCGACTTTCCGGTGGCCATCGTCCAGCAGCAGGACTTCTGGGAGCAGCAGACCGCACCGGTGGAGCGGGGCGGGCACACCAATCTCCGGCAATCACAGACAATGGCGCTGAGCGTGCCCGGAACCATGCTGGTGACTGCGCTGGGCCTCGGCACGCCCAATGACCCGCATCCCAGGAACAAGCAGGAATTTGGCCGACGGCTGGCGCTGGCGGCGATGGGACGGGTCTACGCAATGCCAATCCTGCATTCGGGGCCGATGTACAAATCGATGGCGATTCAGGGAGATAAAGTCCGGCTGACTTTCGATTACGCCGATGGGCTGCATGCACAGGGCACTCCGGCGGTGGGCTTTGCCATTGCAGGTGCGGATCGGACGTTTTATTTCGCGAAGGCAAAGATTGAAGGCAAGAGCGTGGTTGTATGGTCAGACAAAGTGCCTGAGCCCGTCGCGGTGCGCTACGCATGGGCCACCAATCCGGTCTGCAACCTGTATAACGCGCAGGAACTGCCGGTTTTTCCCTTCGCTACGGATACGTGGGACCTTTCCCAGATTGTGATCGGCAAAGACACGATCACGATTCCCACCGGGTGGAAGGTGAAATAAAAGCGTTGTTGACCAAAAAATCAGCGTTTGGGCAGATGAATCCCCATGTAAACTCATGCGGAGCTAACATGATTCATAGAGATTATTTGCATTGACTTTATGCCTGATCAATCGAACAGGCGGGTGGGAGCTACGAGATGTATCAGGCCATGCAGCGGCAGATGGACAAACTTCGCCAGAAAGTGGCGATTTTAGGGGCTGAAGTCGAAGAGTCGCTTCACAACGCCACCAAGGCGCTGGAAACACGCGACGCCAAACTCGCCAAGCAGGTGATAGACGCCGACGACAGGATCGACGCGCTGGAGATCGAAATTGAGGAAGACTGTCTGCAGACACTGGCGCTTTATCAGCCAGTGGCAGACAACCTGAGGTATGTGGTCGCAATACTGAAAGTGAACCAGGACCTGGAGCGGATCGGCGATCTGTGCGTGAACGTCGCAGAACAGGTCCAGATGCTTTGCGGGCAGCCCAGCGCAGAGATCCCCGGGATGAAACTTGCGCAGATGGCGACGATGGCCAAATCAATGCTTCGCAAAAGCCTGGACGCCCTGACATCATTGAACATTGTGCTGGCCAAGGAAGTGCGCGGGATCGACCCGACCCTGGATGAACTGCACCGCAACAGCTACACGGTGGTGGAACAGGTGCTGCATCAGGACCCGAGCCTGACGGATTGGGCGCTTTCGTCACTGAGCATTTCTCGGTATTTCGAGCGTATCGGCGATCAATCGGTGAACATCGCAGAAGACGTGATTTACATGGTGGAAGGCGAGATCTACCGGCACCGGTCCAAGCGGGAAAAGGCCGGACGGCTTTAAGTCAGAAATTGATGCGCCGTTGAAAGCTGCGGGGGGGCGGTTTTTGCCTTGGGTGGGCGTCCGGGTATCTTGGCCTTGACCCTCCATTCACCCAGCAGCAGATTCATTTACATGGCAAACACAGTTCGCATCGTTCGCGTACAGGTCGATGAGCTTGATCCGGGCCCGCTTACGGTTGCATTTCAGGATGCAACGATGGGGCCGTTTAACCACTGGAAAATCAATTGGCTGAGGCTGACCGCGGACGACGGCACGATGGGGCAGTCCTTTGGCAGCGCCGGCGTGCCTGAAGCTGCGACGGCTTTGCTGACCGGGGAGGCCAAAGAAGTCGACGCGTGGTGGCACCAGATGTGGTGGCTGCACAGGAATAACGGCCATCGAAGCCCAGCCTCCACAGGCCCGGTGTTCGCGATTGATATGGCCTTGCGGGATATTCTGGCCAAGCGCGCGGGAATGCCGCTGCACCGGTTTCTTGGGGCCAAGCGGGATACGGTGCCGGTGTATGGCTCGGGCGGGGGGACCAATCTCAGCGTGGATGCCCTTGTGGGTGAGATGCAAGGGTTGGTGAAGCAAGGGTTTACAACAGTCAAAATGAAGGTAGGGACGGGGTTTGGCACACGCATGCACGAAGACGCTCGGCGTGTTTTAGCCGTCAGACAGGCCATTGGGCCAGGCATTGGGCTGGCGGTGGACGCCAACCAGACCTGGAGCGCATCCGACGCGCTGAAATTCGCCCAGATGATCGCCGGGGCGGACATCGCATGGTTTGAGGAACCGGTCCATAGCGCGGATCGGGCCGGCACCCGGGAGATTTGCAGGCATTGTCCGTTTGATGTGGCCATGGGGGAAAGCGAAAACCACTGGCTGGGCTTTAGAGACCTGGCCGAGTGCGGGGTACAGCATATTCAGATTGCGCCGTCGGCCCTGCCGGGGTTTGCAAGGTGGCAGGAAGCGGTGAAATTCGCCAAAACCGGGCCGGGGAAGGTCTGGAGCGGCGGGGGGTCTCCGCATGTCAACGGATATTATTTGGCAACTCAAGAAGATGGCATGCAAGAATTTCTCCACGGGATCGTTGGACAGTGGGCAAACGTGTGGAAGGTTTGCCCCCGCATCTCCGGCGGCCAGCTTGAGTTAACAAGCCTGCCGGGGCTGGGAATACAGGTCGATTGGGACGGTCTGGGAGCCAAAGGACTCTGCAGGCCGATTGTTGATAGAGCCAGAAACACTTAACCTGCAAAGCAATATAAAACTTTGATCGTTAGTGCTGGTTTTACATGACTTTGCCGATCGACTCGCATAAGATGATCAGCCTTCCATTGCGTTCCCACTTTACCGGGGTGTAGTGCCTCAGTTTTTGGATCAGGAGTCTTCGGATGCGCCGTGATGTAAGCTCGTTTGTTCGTTCCATGGTTCGTCGTATCACACGCAAGCCTTCGGGGGCCAAAACTGCAAAGCAGGTGGGCATCCCGGTTCTGATTGAAGCGCTTGAGAGCAGGCAGATCATGTCTGCCTCGGTGAGCGTTCCGATTTCCGATTTAAGCGTGGTGACAGGCACCACCACCCGGACCATTTCCACCGCCAACGTATTCAAAGACGACGCCATCAACGGAACCGTTGTCGAGTTCATTTTCCTGAACATCAACTCCACACCCACCAAGGTGAACGTGGAGCTCTTCGATTCGGTGACGGTGCAGACCGTCGATAACTTCCTGAAATATGTTCTGGCCGACCGGTACGACGGCACCTTCATTCACCGGTCCGTGCCTGGGTTTGTGGTTCAAGGCGGCGGGTTTAAGACCTCGTTCTCGCCCGTGGAAAGCTTCGGCACCGTCATCAATGAGGCTTACTACTCCAATAAGCGTGGCACCATCGCCATGGCCAAGAGCCCGGATAACCCCAACAGCGCCACCAGCCAGTGGTTTTTTAACGTCGCAGACAACGCCGGCACCTCTCCCAACGGCCTGGACTTCCAAAACGGCGGCTTTACGGTGTTCGGGCGCGTCCTGGGCAATGGGATGGCAACCATCGACGCGATCAACGCGGTCCCCACGTACAACGCCAGCGGTCCGTACACCAATCTCCCCCTGGCCAACTACACTTTCGGTAACTCCATCCAGCCCAACAACCTGGTGACCATCTCCGACATCAAGATTCGCCAGGAAGTGGTCCCCAGTGCGGTTTCCAGCAGCAACAACAACCTGGTGACGGCCTCGTTTGACGCGGACGGGAATGTGAAGCTCAACTTCGTGGCCGGGGCCAAGGGCAACGCCACCATCACCGTGACCGCGACGAGCGCGGACGGCACCACCACCAGCGATACGTTTGTCGTGGCCGTCGGGGACAGCGGCAGCAACCCGACAGCCAACCCCGGCAACATCAACATTGATTTTGCCCGCCCGACCAACATCACCGAAAAACTCTTTGCCCTCACCTCAGGCGGCGTGCGCGACAGCCTCCGGATCCTCACTCAGCCCACGCACGGCAACCTGGTGTTCAACGCGGACACGAACCAGATCTTTTATGTGCCTGATGCCGGGTATCTGGGTGATGACTCCTTTGAATTCACCATTCGAAACAGCGCAGGGTTTCAATCCAATACCGCCAAGGTCACCCTGAAAAACACCGCGGTGGTTACGCTTGGCCCGGGCTCCAGCGATATCCGCGAATTGTCATACACCAATTCGGCCGGCAAGAGCTTCAATATCAAATATCAGTCGGGTCCGACGATGCAGCTTCGTTTCACGGGCACGCCCACCGGCCTTACGGTCTATAACAACAATGTCGCCGTGCTTAACGGCTCGAACCTGAGTGTTGAGCTTCTGAGCCTGTTTGAAGCCACAAGCACGACCAGCGTTTCCAGCAACAACCCCGGGACGGTGAGCGCGACCTTGAATTCCGCAGGCGCACTCCTGGGTTTCACGACGGATGTGTACGGCACGGCGACCATCAGCATCACCGGCGTGACGCCCACCGGCAGCAAGACCGGTCAGTATGTCGTGACGGTTTTGAATAACTCTCCGCCGGTGGTCACCAATGGGGCCATTACCGCGGACTTCAACCGGTCCACGAACATCACTGCGCAGATGTTTGCGCTCATGTCCGACCCCGACGGCACGGTGAACAAGTCCACTTTCCAGGTTGTTCAGCAGCCCAACAAGGGCCGGGTGTACTTCGACTCCGCAACGCAGCAGATTGTTTATCAGCCTGCAGCGGGCTTCACCGGGACGGAAACGTTCACGTACTCCGTGCTGGACAACAACAACACCATTTCCAACGTCGGCACCATCACCTGCACCGTTGCCCCAACGGTGACGCTCAGCAGCGAAACAGGCGGCATCCGCCAGATGGTGTTCAGCAACAAAGACGGCACGGAATTCATCGTCAGCCTCAAGGGCAATGGCAAGGTGAAGCTGACATTCACCGGATCATTGACGAGCCTGAGCGTTTCCGGACAGATGGGATTGCTCCAAGGAACCACACTGGTGATTTCGGCCGTGGCGATCACTGATACGGATTCAGCAAGCATCGTTTCCGTCAGCACCCGAGGCGGGCCCGGCACAGGCGTGGCCATCACCGGCGTGACCGTTGCTTCCGACCTTGGCGCATTCCTGGCTCCTTCCGTGACCATCGGCGCCTCCGGCTTCATCGCCGCATCGGGCGCGGACATCGGCACTCTGCGCCTGATGGACGTCGTAACCGATGCGGACGTAACGCTTCCGGGCACCAATCCCGGAATGAACGTCATCGTCAGGAACATCGGCAACAACGTCGATATCTCCATCGCCAGCCTGGCCAACTCATTTAGGGCCAAGGCCTGGAACAGCGGCAATCTCAACGCGCTGGGCCTCAACTCGCTGGCCATTACCGGGACGGCCACCGTGTCCGGCGCGGCCGGCGTGAAAGTCACCACCGGCAACGCAAGCCAGACCATGCGCAGCGTGATGTTCGCAGGCGGTCTGGGCACCGGCGGCGGAACCTTGATCGCAGGATCGGTCACGCAGATGCTCATCGGCGGGAACGTCGTTTCAGGCAACGTCGTCTCGGTGGGGCAGAATCTCAACAACCTGACCATCACCGGCACCGTTGCCGGCACACTGACCGTGACCGGCTCGGCCGACACGATCAAGGTGATGGGGAACATGACCCAGGCCGCGGTGAACATCGGTACCGCCGGCTCGATTCTGGTGGGCGGGAACATCACTGACAGCGCGATAAAGCTCACGGTGGGCATTCAGCGCCTGCTGGCGGATCAGATGGTCAACTCTTCGCTCCTGGCCGCGGTTTCCACGGTTTCAGGCACTGACGCGCTGCCGGGCGCCGCAGCCAACTTCACGGGGCAAGCCGGGTACATCGGCTTTGTGGGGCTGGGCATGGGCTCGGGCGCGGCCAGCTTCCAGGACAGCCGGATCGCCGGCAAGGTTGTGGACAGCCTCCGGCTGGGGATCGTCAAGACCAGCAATGCAGGCGAAGGCTTCGGCCTGGCTGCGACGGCGATCTCCGGCACAGTTCGGTTGACCGTGGTGGAAGACTCCAAGTACGCCACCGTCAAAAATGCGACGACGCAGGCCATGGTCGTCTCACAGTTGTCCACGCAAGGCGTCACCGCCCGCGACCTTGTCATTAAGGTTGTTTCATAACGGACTCTCAAGACGGTGTTTGCGCCCCTGGGCGCTGGCATCCCCCCTTGAGTTTGCTATCCTTTGCCGCATGCAAAGCGCATTTGAAACCCTGAATCGCGGACAAACCATCCGCGGCACCGTCTACCGGTCAGACCTTGTCACAGGCAGGGGGCCGACGGCGATCTTCCTTCACGGGTTCACCGGCACAAGGATTGAGCCTGGGTTCATGTTCGTGCGGCTGGCCCGGGCGCTGAATGCCAAGGGCATTCACGCGGTAACATTTGACTTCATCGGCTCAGGTGAATCCGACGGGCTGTTTGAGGAAATGCTGGTCTCACATGAGCTTTCCGACGCACAAAAAGTAACCCAGTGGGCGGAAGGGCAATCCTTCGTGGATCGGTCGCGCATGGGCGTGATCGGGTTTTCCCTCGGTGGCTTGCTGGCTGCTTCGCTGACGGCCCGGCACCCCTCGTTTAAGGCGCGCGTACTGCTGGCGCCTTCGACGGCGCATAACCTCTGCCGGCTGACGGGCGATCGCGATGCATGCGTCGCCCCCACGACGCCCATGGTTTACGGCGCCCATACGCTTGCCCCCAGCTTCTTCAAAGACCTGCAGGGCTTCAACGGCCCCGCAGACGTGGCGAAGTGCAAAGCGCCCACGCTGGTGGTGCAGGGCACCGCGGACACGTCAGTGACGCCTGCGGTTTCCCAGGAATACACGGACTCACTGAGCAAGGCCGGGATCACCAACAAGACCGTGCTGGTGCCTGATGGCGACCACGTGTTCAGCAAGCAACCGTGGCAGCGCGCAATGATCGCCGCGGTGGTGGATTGGCTGCCGAAGCATCTATGAACCTTGCCGTATTGATGGATTAATAGAGAATTCCTTCTGCGGCCATCAAGGTCGCAGAAGGAATCAGAATTTCATGTTGGTTGTCCAGGGGCTGCGCTCGAAGACTCGATGAACCTCACCGCGTGCACTTGCCCCCGATGGGGCATAGAAATGCCCAATGCACGAACGTCAATATGGATGTAAGCCTGTGCGTTACTACAGACCCGCATCCTGTATTTACTTCGTCAGCTCGGCGGCCTTGGCCTTGCAGTGCTCGGTAAGCACGCCCAGCGCCTTTTCATCAAACGGCGTCTGCCACACCTGATAGATGTTGGTGCTGTAAAGCTCCGGCGGGCTGATGTAGCCGATTTCAGCACCGGAGACGTTCATGACGATGACGGCGTAGTCCGGGAATGCTTTACGAAGGTCCTGCTGGAAGCAGGAATACGCCTCATTGGGATGGGCGATGATGAGCGCCTTGCCGATGCGCCACACCCATGCGGGCGTGGGCTTGGTGCCGGAGCTGTCGAGCGATTTAACGATCTGCATCTTTCTGAAAAGCCGTTCGCGCATCACGCGGTCGCCGGATGCGTCATGGTCGGCCTGAAGCTGTTGAAGCGTGGGCATCGGCCGGATGGGGAGCGGGATGTCAAAGCCGATGTTTTTGATGGTGGTGTCGGGCTCGAAGGGTTCGGGCCACCACACGGCCAGCGGAGCGCCGGATTCCTGCACGCCACGGTAGCCCAGGCACTGCCGGTGAGGTTCCATGGACTCCAGGGCTGAGAGGGCCGCGTAGCCCAGGCGGCGGCCGTGCCGATCGGGGATGGCGGTATCGCCCACGTACTGGTGCGCGGGGGAAAGCTCGCCGGATGCGCCTTGCAGGTAGAGACAGGGGCCAGGGAACTGAGATTCAACTGTTTCACGCATCGCGCCGATGAAGTCCGGCGAGATGACCTTGTTAAGCCAGGCCAGCGTGGTGGGGTGGCAGGCGTAGTTAACGATCGTGCTGATGGTTTTGCCGTCGGAGTCGCGGGTGACGCGGCCCACAAGCACGGTGTCGTCTGCGACGCCGCTGGGGTTGTATCCGCAGACGTACCTGTTCTTGGCGACTTCCGGGTCTTTCAAGTCGCGATTGACGGCCAGATCGCACCGGCCGGTGGCCCAGGTGATGACGCCGGGGGCCTGTGTGGCCAGGGCTTCACGCACGGCTTCGCAGAGGGCTTTGCTGACCTGCTCCAGATAAGCAGGGATCATGGCGCCGCCGGGCTGATGGATGCGGCTGGTGGCAGACCAGGGGGCTGCGTGCGTGTGTGAGCAGTTGATGATCATTCTGCGCGTGTCGATGCCAAGCGTTTCCTTGATCTGCTTCATCATCTGCTGCTCGTCGGCATCGTTGCCCAGATCACCTAAGAGAGCAAGGTCGATCGCAACCAGAACAAGCGGCTCGTCCGTGGGGCTGCTGCGGATGGTGAGCGCGGCGACCGTCAGCGGCTTGTGCGTGCCTTCAGAGACGTCGTGGTTGGCCGCACCCCACATGCGGGCGTAGATGCCCACCGGCGGGGTGATGTCGCGCCGACCAACGCCGATGATGCCGGCTCCGGCGTGAGGAATGCTGCGCAAAGCCGAGGGCGATTTGGAACCGGGGGTGATCATCGTGTATTTCTTTCGCGTGAAGATGACATTCAACCAGATTTGATTCTAGTTGGAGTTTGTCATTCGCGGTAACGACAAATGCACAATGACATGCGATCTCGGTTTTTGAGTAGGGAAACCCGGAGGCGGCCGGAGGTTGAAATGGCATGCCGAGGGTGAAAGCAGGATCACCAGATGTGGCTGGGGACCGTTGCCGCGGCAAACCCCAGTTCCCGATCGGTGTTGGACGCAGGGGACATTCCCATCACGTGAGGCGGCGGGCCGGGATGGTGAGCGGGTGGCGGGCCAAACATGGCCCGATCCCCAGCTTCCCAACGGGGCGGCGGAGGTGGACGAAACCCAGGACCGGCATACGCAATGCAGTGCGGCGGTGGAGGCGGCGGCGGGCCCATGCGATGCATCGGAAGACCAAATTCCGACATGTCCTCAGGCTCCAGGTCCCAACTGGGAAGCTCGGCCTTTGCGTGCTTCGTCGCCGGCGCAGGATTGGCATGGGTGACCGTAGCGCCTGGAATTGGGGCCACAGGCGCCATTTCCACGGGCACATGGACTACGCGCGGGCGTGGATGGTCAAAGAGAGCGTCTTGCTTGTCCGCCAACTGGCTTAACTGGCTGGGGTTGGCCGGCAGGGACGGCGGCATTGGCCGTTGAATACCGGTGGTGCCACCGATCGCGGGAACGACATGCACCGGCCACACCATGGAACCAGCGAACAAGGCCAATGCGCCGAAGGTTGCGATGATCTGGGATTTGTTCTTCAATGCCCACCCCATCTTTACGTCAGCCTAGATTAAGTCTGATGAAAGCAACACGGCCTTCATTCAAAAGTTCAACGCCAGACCTGTGATTGTTATGCAAACCGAATGATCAATTAATTTGACCATTTAGCCAGACGTCAGAGCAAAGTGAAAGCATTTGGAAATATCAAACACCCACGTGCCCGCGTTGCCGGGATGTCGGGGCTTTGAGAACGCTCGTGGCAGCAACCCGCCCTGGCGATAACCCGGGCGCGGGGAAAATCGGCAAATGCTTTTTCTTCCAAGGCGTCACACAGTCAAGGGGCTTTGGACGGGAAGATCGATGGTGACGGTGGTCCCGATGTTATAGAACGTCTCAAACTTCAGCGAACCGCCCATTTCCATGATGGTGGCGCGGGCAAAGGGGAGCCCGATGCCCTTGCCGCCAATGAGAAGTTCCTGCTGATCGGCTTGGTCGAGCTGGCCTTTGGCTTGTTTTTCTTCGGTTCCGCCTCGACGTGTGCTGTAGGCCCAGAAGGGGGCATAAGGGCCCTGGGCGGGGGTCATGCCGACGCCGTCGTCCTGCAGCACCAACCGAATGAAGTCTTTGGTGAAGAGGCCTTGTTTTTTCTGCACCAGGCTGACGGAAATCTTGATGGCGGGCTTGCCGGGGTTGGCGGCTTGTTTTTCCAGCGGCTGGGCTTCGATGCCATGCCTGGTGACGGTCATCTGCGTGGTGGCGGCAATGCAGTTGTTGAAGACTTCCTTCATGGCCCATTCAAAGCGCTGGATATCAACGGCGATGGTGGGAAGGGCGCCTACGGCGGGCAGGTCCAGCGCGACGTATTCCCGGCCGGCCTTGGGTTTGCGCTTGCCGGAGGCGGTTTCGTACTCCACCTGCGCCATCTGACGGAAGGTTTCCGCAGGGCGCATGAAGCGGTATCGCGGCGGTCGGCGGCCCGCTTTTTTCGCGCGTTCCTTGGCTTGGGCGATGCGTTCGGGGTCGGCCTCGACCATGTATTCGTAGAGCATTTCGCGAACAAGCTTGCCGATGTCCGCATGGGGTTCAAAGAACGCCAGGGATTGCTTGGCGACATTGGGGTTGGCCGATGTTCCGGCGGGCTGCCAGGCGCGCAGCATGCTGTACCCGATGTCCATGAGCCGGATGTGCCGGGTGTTGATCCGGTACATCTCGCCCAAAATCGCCTGGGTTCTGGGGTCGACGGTGATCTCCCCCACACCGGGCAGGGACATTGCGGTAAGCTCGAAATTCCCGAGCTGCTGAACCAGCCGGGTCACGAACGTGACGTATTCTTCGGAGTTTTCGAGGATCTTTCGCCACTCCTGGGCCTGCTGGTCAGGGGGGAGGGCGCAAAGTTTGGTGAGGAAGGGGATGAGGGCTTCGTAGGCCGCGTTGAACCCCTGCATCATGGTGGTGTTGGGGGGCAGGCCGATGCGGGCGTTTCGAGCGGGGTCCAGGGTGGAGTAGATCCCGCCTGTGACGGTATCGAGTTCGTCGATAAGCACCCGGAAGCGCTCGACGTTTGTTTTAACGATGGGGCCCAGTTTGGTGAGGTACAAATCCATCGCGGCCCGGCCCTGGGCAGGGGAAATACGCTGCTGCGCGTCGAGCCAGAGCACGATCCGCCAGAGGTCGCTGAGCTCTTCAAGCCGCCAACGCCTGAAATGAAGTAGCAGTTTCTGAAAGAAGAGCAATAGGGTCCTCGGACAAACTGGCGACTTGGTTAAACGTCAGGATACGGAAACGCAGAGCCACACCGCGTAGGCGGTTGGATACATGATCGTGATTTTAATTGTTGATGTCAGGGCTGCGTCAACTGAGTTGAGACGGGGGCACCGGGTGTGGAAAAGTGATTCTTCTAAACAGGAGATAATGGCTTGCTTACAGACCCAGGCTCAGCCTACTCTTTAGGCATGCTGACAAACCGGCGAAAAATCAGTGGCGTATGTGTGGGGGCGGCAGGCCTGCTGGGAGCCCTATTTTTAGCGGGCTGCGCGGGGTCGCAGGGGAGCCGGACGGCACAAAACATTAATCCGGACAAGCCCATCGAGGCCCCAAGCGCGACGCTGACGGTGTACGGAATGGCGTGCCCACTGTGCGCCAACAATGTCGACAAGAATCTGGAGGCGCTCCCAGGCGTATCCAAAGTGGAGATCGACATGGGCAATGGGTTGGTAAAAGTTGATTTGAATGGTCCGGTTCGGCCCACGCCCAAGCAGCTCGCCGATACGGTGGAGCGCTCCGGCTTTACTTACAAAGGCATCACCATCCCGTGAAACGGCTTTTCCCATTAAGCGCGCAGGGCAGGCTGCTGTGCTCTGCGGTGGTGCTTGGTTTATCGTTGTTGGCCGCCAAGCCCGCGCATGCGCAGGAATCCACGCGCGTGCCGGTGGCAACCACGCCCGGCAAGGGCCGGTTTTATTTCCGTGAGCAGTTTTCCTACGTAAAGCAGGATGATGATCCTTCGCCTTACGACAGGACCATTGAAAAGCTGGTGGTGCTCAGCCGATTCTCCTACGGCATCAACAGCCAGCTTGCCGTCAATGTGGATGTTCCGCTGATCTACGCCAATGAGCGCAGCCCGGCCCTGAGCCACCATGGCGCCGGCAAGGGCACAGACGAAATGGGAGTGGGAGATATTTCCGTCGACCTGAAATGGCGGCCTTTCCAATGGGACCTGGGCCCCGTCGACACCGTGCGTGTGGCCTTCGTAGGCGGGCTTGAAATTCCCACCTACGACAAAGAGTTTTCCAGCGATGGCTTTGACCCGTACTTTGGCGTCATCTTCACCGGCGTGATGGGCCGGCACGGCGTTAACCAATCCGTCCGGTACAAGGTGAACACCAACGGCCAGGAATACCCCACCATTCCCGGCGACGGCAACTCCAACGCGCTTTTCTACGATACGTCTTACCTGTTTCGGCTGCTGCCTGACGAATACGCCGCTGACACCAAAGGCTCGCTCTACCTGACCGCGGAGCTGACTGGCATCTACGAAATGAACGGCGACAATGAAATCCTGCTTGGGCCGGGCGTGCTGTATGAGGCGCAGGGCTTCGCGGTGGAAGCCGCGGTGGGCTTGCCGATTGTGCGCGATGTGAACGAGCGGCCTCGGACCGACATCGTGGTGACGATTGGGTTTCGGCTGCTGTTTTGAGACGACTTGAATCGAAACACTAATGAACAAGGCCGGCCCCAGACGGGACCGGCCTTGTGCGTTAAGCCTGATTCAGGAGCGAAGGATTATTCGCGCTTGATGCCGCAGCCCTTGGAGAGGGTCTGGGTGTAGGGAAGGGCCTTACCGTCCTTGATGGCGGCAAGGTTTTCCGTGAGGTATTGCTCTTTGGCCTTGCCGACGCTGGAGGCGTTTGCAGGGGCTTTTTCAACGCCGCCGACGTAAACCAGCTTGCCGGTGGCATCGATGATGTAGATGTGCGGGGTGGTCTGTGCGCCGTAGTCATCGGCGACCTTGTTGCCCTTGTCCTTGAGGATCACGTAGGGGATCTTTTCCTTGTCCTGCGTGGCCTTGATCTCTTCCATCGTCTCGGCCTTGTTGGAGTTGATGCCCAGGAAGACGACGTTGGGGTTATCGCTGGCGAGCTTGCTCAGGATGGGCTGATAAGCGCGTTCCCAGGGGCATTGGTTGCTCTGGAAGTGGATGATGACGGTCTTGCCCTTGTAGTCGGTGAGCTTGTGATTTTTGCCGTCAGTGCCGGGGAGTTCAAAAGTCGGGGCACTCTTGTTGAGCCGGGGGTCTGCCTGGACTTTTTTGTCTTTTTCCTTGTCCTTATCCTGAGCCCACACCGCAGCGGTGGCCAGGAAGGAAAGCGTGAGGGTGAGAAGCGCCAGTGTCACGATGCGAACCATATGAGCCTCCAGACTAAAAGGGGATGGATTGAGAAAAGGGTAGACACCTACACTAGGCCCCGATGGCCACCTAAATCAAGTCGGCCTGTTTATACACAGTTGACGTTAGACACATTATCGACCAAACTTCTTCACCCAAACCCCCAGAAGAAAGGTTATCTATGCCCAAGGGAATCGGCGCCAAACGCATCTCTCAGTTCCGGGATGAATACAAGAAAATCGAGAAGATCCTGGCCTCCACTCCGACGGTGAAAAAAGACCTCCAGGTTCCCACGGAAGAATTCGTCGCCCGCCAGAAGCGCGTGGCCGAAGCCCTCAAGAAAGCCGGCTTTGATGCAGGCTTTGTCTTCTCCGACGAGCATTACAACGGTGACGTGCCTTACCTGGGCGGGAACACCAACGTCAGCATCGAACAGGTGGCGGGCGTGATCGGCACCAAGGGCTTCCACATCGCCGCGGGCCTCGAAGGCGGATACATCGCCGAACAGCTCGCTTTCCGCGCCAAGGCCACCGTCCATAAAGTGGAGATTCTCCAGCTCGCCGATGAAAAGTACCCCATCCGGGCCGTGCGTCTTGAAGACGTTTTTGAAGCCGCGACCGGCAAGAAGTTCAAAGACATCAAGAAGATCGCCCTTTTGACCCCGCGGCAGGTGGTGCCCGCGGGCGTGGTGGACTACCTCAACGAGCTTTTCGGCAAGGAAAATGTCCAGGACGGGCAGTTGATCTATCAGAAGGTGAAGAACCTTAAGTCCGACCGGGAAATGGAACTCATTCGTGACGCCAATGTGGTGGCCGACGCGATGATGCGCGCCATGCTTGCCGTCATCAAACCCGGCATGCTGGAAACTCAGGTGGCCGGCTGGGCCTACCTGGTGGGCGCGGAGCTGGGCGCAGAGGAACAGGGCTTTGACGTGATGGTGGGGGCCAATGAAGCCAACCGGACCCTCATCGGCAAGGCGCTGAACCGGAAGATCAACAAAGGCGACTGGGTCCACCTGGGCTGCGCGCCCAAGCGCGACGGGCTGACCTCGTGCATCCGCAGGTCGATTGTGATGGGCAAGAAGAGCAAGGATCAGCAGTACTGGTTCGACTTCGTCAACGGCGCCTACAAGACCGGCTTTGACGCATACGTCGATATCGCCAAGAACGACAAGCCGGCCAAGGAGCAGGAACAGGCGCTGGTGAACTATTTCCGGAGCCGGACGGATGAAGTGAACAAGCGCTTTAAGCTGAATGTGCCGGACCTCTCCATGTACAAGCCCTACACCGGTACGCACAACTCCGGCTACACCGAGTGCCAGGAGTTTTTCGGCGCCATCACGCTTGAGAGCGAAGAGCCGATGGCCAAGCAGGTGGTGACCATGCTGGACGTGGCCATCCGCGGCATCGGCGACCACTGGCACGCGAAGGTTCTTCCCGTCGACTTTGTCGTCGTGGAGAACACGCTGGGCAAGTTCGGCAACAAGGTTGTGCAGTTCAACAAAGTGCCCAACGATTGCCAGCCGCTGATTGGTTCCGGGCTGTAAGGCCATTGGAGATTTCGAAGGGTCGCGCCCGGGTTATCGTGTGTTCATGAGAATCCGTATCGTGAATTTGGGGCCGTCAAGGGCATTTGCCTTGACTGGCTGTGGTTTTGTCGAAGCCTCCCGATAACCCGCCAGCCGGCAGCCCAGGCGAGCATGCTGCCGATTCTCCCGCCAACAAAAACGCCGAAGGCCGGGGTGGTCACCCGGCCTTCGGCGATGGCGTAAGATTAACTATGCACCTATTCATACGGACCAGACATGAGCCCGGTTCGGCGATCATCAAGAATTTTTGATGTACACTATTAGCCCGGAATTTCCCGGACTCCGCATTACAGACAGGTAGCCTGCCCATGCCCACCACCCATGACGCCGATCTGCTTGCCCGCGACCACAAGATCGCCATCGTTGTCGCCCGGTTCAATGACTTCATCACCGGCAAGCTGCTTGAAGGCGCGGTGCAGGTGCACACCCGGCATGGCGGGTCTGAGGCCAACCTCACTGTCGCCTGGGTGCCGGGGAGCTTTGAGCTTCCCGTTGCGGCGCAGAAACTGGCGCAATCCGGCAAGTACCAGGCGGTCATCTGCCTGGGCTGCGTCATCCGCGGCGCCACCGGGCACTACGATCATGTCGCCGGCCAATGCTCGGCAGGCATCGCCCGGGTGGGCCTTGATACCGGCGTGCCCACCATCTTCGGCGTGGTGACCACGGAAAACCTGGAGCAGGCCATTGAACGCTCCGGCTCCAAGCAGGGCAACGCGGGTGAAAAGGCCATGCTCGCAGCGATTGAGATGGCGAACCTGTTTGCCAAGCTGGGCAAGTAAAGGCCGCCAAAAATCTGTAGACAGTTCAGAAGCGTTGGATTTATTCTGGTCGATGGATCGGTGGTTATTCCTTTGGATCAGGGGGACCGATGCTGCACAACGTGATCATCGTGCTGACATATGTCGGACAGACGATTCTGTGGCTGATCATCGGCGGTTTCTGGACGCTGATGGCGGCTCTGATTTTGGGCTTGATCTGGGTCATGATCAAGGAGCCCGGCTGGAAGCGGGAACAGATCGCGGCGCTGGCCAGGCTCAAATGCAGGAAATGCGGGCAGGCTTATGGTCAGGCAACTGCGGAGAAGGCTCCTGAGATCACTGCCGCCGCATATCGTGAAGAGATGAAACGCCCTGAGTATAAAGATTGCATCGTAGATGTTCTCCCGGGTTGGATCATTACGTGCCCCAACTGCAGCCATGATGATCGTTTCGACACCGAGACAAACCAGATGCAGGATTGATTCATTGAGCCTGCAGCAAAAGTGTTCTTTATTGTCGCACTCCTTGATTCATATACCCCCCAGGGGTATTATGAGGCAGAGGAGTTTCCCATGACAACCGCAACTCAACATCAGATCAAAATCACAGGCATGTCCTGTCAGGGGTGCGTGGAAAGCGTCAAACGCATTCTTTCACGAATCCCAGGAATCACCGTGCATTCCGTGCAGATCGGCAATGCCTCGGTCAGTGTCCATGATGCTCAGGCCGACGTGCCCAGGATCATCGCCGGACTTGGGAAAGCGGGATACCCTGCCGAGGTATCGCAAGGCCAGGGAGCTTAACCATGGCCAAGGGCAAACCCATCCAGACCAGCACCGACGACTGCTGCCACGCGCCGGAAACCGAGGGTAAAAAACCCGTCCATATCGACCCCGCCGCCCGCGCCAAAAACATCACGCGGCTCAAGCGTGCGGAAGGCCAAGTGCGCGGCGTGATCCGCATGGTGGAGGAAGATCGGTATTGCGCTGATGTGCTGGTGCAGATCGCCGCGGCGCGCGAATCGCTTCACGCGGTGGCCCGGGAAATTCTCCATAACCATACGGCGCACTGCGTGGCCGCTGCGGCAGCCAAAGGCGGGGCGCAAGCCCAGGAATCGCTGGACGAACTCAAGAAGCTCATTGACCAACTGACCCGGAGCTGAACGTGTCCGCTTCTCACACAAAACCCGGTTTGCCCATGACGATCAAGAATCTGGAAGTCGAGGGCATGACATGCGCCGCTTGCGCCAATCGGGTGGAGCACGCACTTTCCCAGACCCCAGGCGTGAGCCAGGCCGCGGTGAACTTCGCGACGAAAAAGGCTCGGGTGGAGTACGACCCTGCGCTCACCACGCCTGAGGCCCTTACCCAGGCAGTTCAGGATGCCGGATACGACATTGCGCCTGAACCTGTTCTGACCGCTGGTGCGCAGCAAGGGCCAAGCCGGGAGGAAGCCCAGTCGCGGGCCATCCTTCGGAAAGTCATCCTCGGCGGCGCGCTTTCCATTCCGGTTGTCGTCATCGCCATGTCGCACGGAGCGATTCCCTGGCTCTCCGGCACGTGGACGCTTTGGCTGCAGTTTGCCCTCACCACGCCTGTGATCTTCTATGTGGGTGCGCGCTTCTTCACCAGCGCGATCAAGGGGCTGGCTCATAAATCCGCCAACATGGACACACTGGTGGCCCTGGGCACCGGTGCGGCGTATCTCTACTCGACCGTTGCGATGATCTGGCCACAGGCTTTTGTGGCGCATGAGGCACACGGGCATGACTCCGCAGCCATGCCGCCGGTCTACTTTGAAGCGGCCGCGGTGGTCATCGTGCTGGTTCTGCTGGGCAAGTATCTGGAATCCCGTGCGACGGCGTCCACCACGCTGGCCGTCAAAAAGCTGGCCGGGCTTGCGGCGAAGTCCGCAACAGTGGAGCGGGATGGGGCCGCAGTGGAGGTGCCCGTAGACCAGGTTCAGCAAGGCGATACCGTGATTATTTATCCCGGTGCGAAAGTGCCGGTCGATGGCGTGGTGGTCTTTGGCGCATCGCGCATGGATGAATCCATGCTTACCGGCGAAAGCCTGCCGGTTGAAAAAAACATCAATGCCAAGGTCTACGCCGGCACGCTGAATTTCGACGGCATGCTCAAGGCCCGGGCAACCCGGGTGGGGCGCGACAGCGCATTGGCGGGGATCATTCGTGCGGTCGAAGAAGCCCAGGGCACCAAGCCGGACATCGCCCGACTGGCCGACCGGGTAAGCGGGATTTTTGTCCCCGTGATTCTTGCCATCTCGCTTATCACGCTGGTCGTGTGGCTGCTGGTGGCCCCGGTTGAGGGGCGAGTCTCCTTCGCACTCACCGCGGCGGTGAGCGTGCTGGTGATCGCCTGCCCATGCGCCCTTGGCCTGGCCACACCCACCGCTGTGATGGTGGCCGTCGGCGCGGGCGCACGGCGGGGGTTGCTGATTCGCTCCGGCCATGCACTTGAAACCGGCGCCAAGGCCACGGATGTCGTGCTGGATAAAACCGGCACCATCACTCAGGGAACACCCAGGCTGATTGCGGTTTATCCGGCACAAGGGTGGACCGCTGCGCAGTTGGTCGCTCTTGCTGGGTCCGTTGAGCAGGGGAGCGATCATCCTTTGGCGAAAGCCATCGTGACAGGCGCCATCGAACAGGGCGCGAAATTGGTTACACCGCAGGGCTTTCAAGCCATCACCGGGCAGGGTGTCACTGCGCAGGTGGGGGAATATGAAGTGGCCATCCGCAAGCCGGGGTCTGACAGCGCAGCGCTCCAGCCATGGATCGACAAGGCCGCCAGCGTGCCGGCCACTGCGGTATGCGTCTGGATCAACGGTCAGCCCGCGGGCGTGCTGGCGTTGGCCGATGCCATTAAGCCGGACTCCGCCGCGGTGATTGCCCAGATCAAGGCCATGGGGTTGACCGTCACCATGCTCACCGGCGACGGCCTGGCGGTGGCCCAGGCCATTGCCCGCCAAGCGGGGATTGAGCAGGTCATTGCGAGTGTGACGCCCGAGGGGAAGGCGCAATTCGTCAAGTCGCTTCAGGACCAGGGCAAATACGTCGTGATGGCGGGGGATGGCATCAACGACGCACCCGCTCTCACACAGGCGGACCTGGGTATCGCGTTGGGTACAGGCGCCGACGCGGGCATTCAAGCGGGCGATGTCACCCTGGCGTCAGGCAGCCTCACCGGCGTTATTTCGGTGATCGCGCTCTCACGCAGGACCATGCGCATCATCCGGGAAAACCTCTTTTGGGCCTTCATCTACAACCTCATCGGTATCCCCATCGCCGCGGGCGCGTTGTTTCCGTTCACCGGATGGCTGCTCTCGCCGATCTTCGCCAGCGCGGCGATGGCGCTGTCGAGCATCTGCGTGGTGCTCAATAGTTTGAGGCTGGGGAAGCAGGGCGGTTAAATGAATTGCCAACTTGTATGTGCACCAGCGTTGCTATGATGAATGAGTAAAAGCAGGAACACCCCAATGAAGCCTTCTAAGCTCACTAAGCCGGCCCCACGCTCCACAAAAGCTAAGCCTAACCCTTTGAAGAAAGCGGTTAAGGCTCTTCGTTCTAACGAACTGGAAGAAAGAATAGTGGAAATGGCCGTTTCTGGTGAACTGGCAAAATTTGGCCATGAGGCAATTAAATCCCAACTGGAAGCTGGTATTCGGGTCACCTACGTCAAAGAGGGAAAAATCATTCGCCACCATCCAGATGGGCGAATTGAGGTTGTCGGACAAGTAAAGAAGTCCAAACCTGTTGTGCTTCCCGGCATTGCTCGAATTGGTTTTAAATAAGTCCCATGCCGCCACGCATCAGAATGTTTGCTGGCCCCAATGGTTCAGGTAAATCAACCTTGCTTAAAGGGCTGGTTGCTGCGGAATATTTCAAGGCAAGCCACGTTCTCAATCCCGATGTTCTTGAGGCGGAATTAAATGCCACAGGCATTTTGGATTTCTCCTTGCAAGGTTTGGCGATTAACGATCAGATGCTTAAAGGCTTCATCGCCGCTCATCCTTTGGGCAAACAGATCGGGCATTACCCCGGCCATATCCGCGATAATGTTTTTGTTTTGCAGCAGCCTCTTAAACCTGGATACTTTGTTGCTGTGCTTAGCGACTTTATGCGTCGACAATGGTTGAAAAACGAGGATTCCTTTACTTTTGAGACGGTAATGTCCAGCCCGGATAAGCCGCTATTCCTCAAGGAAGCGCAAGCCAAGGGGTATCGAACTTACCTGTACTTTGTCTGCACGATCAACCCTACGATTAATCAGGATCGCGTGCAATCCAGAGTTGAGCAGGGAGGGCACCCGGTTCCCGCAGATAAGATTTTGGAGCGCTATGGACGTTCGCTTTCTCTATTGAAGGAAGCAGTTGCAAGTACGAATCGGGCTTATATTTTTGACAACTCAGCAGAGAGTCACGAGTTGGTTGCAGAGTACAAAAACAATCAACTGTGTCAGCTTTCTACGGACCCGCCAGAATGGTTCCGTAATGCGCTATTGACCTGATCCTCACCACGCAAACCCGCGGTCCAGCAGCCAATTCTGCGATTCCTCATTCCCATCCTGTGCCGCCAAACGGTGGCGTTCCACTTCTTCCCCTTCGGGTTCATCCAGCGACGGCACGGCGACAGGCGGCTTGCCCCAACCGGAGGCCTCCCACGCCACGCCTGAGGGCTGGGCATGATTGGTGCCCGGCTCAATCATGACGCCGGTGACGATCATTTTTCGACGCGCCAGGCCGGTGATGAATTGCACCGGGCCGTACAGCAGGGTCTCTTTGCGGATGGTGTCGGCCTCAATGGCCAGCGTCAATTCCTGCTCGCCCGCGGGGAGGGTGTCGGGGCTCACATGCACGCCTTCCACCCGGGATTCCACCCTGCATGGCGCACCCAGCACCACGCGCACGGTCAGGCGCATGTCCTGGTTATGGGCAATTCTTCCCATCTTCACCACGTAGGGCAGGTCCCACCGGCCTTCTTCGCCCGGCACGCCGACCACCAGCCCGCGGACATCCAGATTTTCACCTGCCAGTTCACCTGCGGGCAGCACTTGAATGGCGCAGTCGTCCAGTGAGCGCGACGCATCCGCGGGGCCGGTGGGCTCCACACCGACGTTCTTGAGCATCACCTTGCCGGCCTTCACCACCAGCACCGGGCCTTGCGCAGCCCACAGCGTTACGCCCTGGCCGTCCAAAGTCACATCCCGGGCGATCACCACCGGCCCCTGTACGCGGATGCCGAGGCTCAGCCGGTCCAGCGTCACCGTGGTGCCGGGCTTGGCCGCGGCCAGCAGCGCCTGAATCGGGTTATTAGGAGCAGGTTGTTTGGGGGCGCTTGCGCTCACATTCTCACCACTTGCACTTCCACCATTTTGGCTTTGGGTTCCTGTGACAGCCTGAAGACGGCGCCGTCGGCCAGCTCCACCGCCTGGCCAGGCGGCACGATTTTTCCGGAAGGGGAGGAGAGCGACGTGAGATTCTCGTTGACCATCAGCCACTTGCCCTGATGGAAAACGAAATAGCCCATCCGGGTCTTGTCGCTTCCTTCGGACCTTGGCTCTCCGGTGGCTGCGTGCCATTTGTAGAGCCCGCCCATGCCATTGGCTTGACGGTAATCAAACACCGCGAGTTGGCCGTCCTGACTCCACTGCCCGGGCCGCCGCTCGCTGAAGAGCTTCAGCACGGGAATGGT
>CAZIWA010000065.1:0-4926 GCA_964542875.1 uncultured Phycisphaeraceae bacterium | reverse complement strand
GCCGGCACGATCAGATCGCCGGGCCGGTTGGAATTGTCCGTGGGATGCTCCACATAGAGCGCGCCACGGCCCATCTCGTCGCGCTCCTGCTCTTCACCGGAATCGCCGCGTCCGGGCTTGGGCCCTTTAAGCGGGTGGCGAAACAGCAGGTACTCATAGATCAGCACCGCCAGCGCGTGCTGATCCGTCTCGATGCACGGATGCTTGCGCTGAGGATCATTCAGGGGCAGGAGCACCGTGGAAAGCACTTCCGGCGCGATGTAATTGGGCGTGCCCAAAACGTCAGGCGGGAAGATGCCACGGACCACCAAAGAATCGATGTCAATGATGATCGCCTGGCCAGAGGTCGGGTCCACAAGCACGTTGTTGCAGGAAAGGTCCGAGTGCGCCAGCCCAGCCTGGTGCAGCCTGCGCACCGCGCGCGCCAGGCGCATGGCCAGGGCGAAATAGCTGATCCAGGAGCCGCGTTCCTGCTCAGGAATCATCGGGCGAAGCCTCGGGCTGGAGAACCAGCGGCTCTTTTTCTCCTTGCCTTTCCACGGTCCGGCGCCAAACAAAAACTGCCTGGGATACGCCGGGCAAACCACACCCAGCCGGGGTGATGTCACGATGGCGGTGGGCCAGCAGTAGTGGTCTTTCCAGTAGGCGCCGTTTTTCGGGTCCAGCGTCGGATTCAACCGGCCGATCACGGCATCCAGCCGGGCAACCCGGTTGGCGTCCTGATTGTCTTTGAAGAAGCAGACCACCGACTGTTTATCGGGTGTGAAGTAGACTTGTTTCATCCCGCCTTCGCCGATGATCTCGGGCACGAAGTCGATGGTCTTTCCGTCTTTGAGGGTTGCGCGTTCGATGTTCATTGGCTGTCCCTGCCGGTCTGGGCATAAAGCACCGCCAGGGCCCGATCGTCGAATGAGCCGCGCACCTGGTAGCTGTCGAGCCAGGTTTCCAACCGCTGCGAGGGCGTCACGCCGGGCGTCGGCAGGGGGACGCCGGCATTCAGGGCCAGCACATCGTGCCGTTCCTTAAGAATGACAGACACCGGTTTATTAAGTGTTTTGGCATACGTAGACATGGAGAAGACGCGCACATCCTGCGCATTCTCCGGGGCGATCATCCGCTCGCTGAGGGTTGAAATAGCCTCTTCAGGCGGCGCTTTCTGCGTGGGGAAGATGTTGGGCGCCTGCTCAAAAACAATCACGCCGTTGAGGCAGAGATCGCCAAACAAGGTGAGCATGCCGGGGTCATTGGGGAAGTAGTCGTCAGCCACGCCGTCGGTCATCGCCATCAGCGCGCTCAGATCCGTCGGCACCGCTTGTGTTCTGCCCCAGAGAGCAGCGGATTCCAATTTATTTTTACTGGTGATGAATTCCGTTTCGCCGGAAAAACTGCCTGTATCGGGCACGGCCAGCAGTGTAAGCGTGCCGGATTTGCTGACTGCGGCGATCATTCCATCACCGATCTGGCATCCCATCACCCAGTCATACTTCTTGCCGCCGATCATCACCGGCACATGCACGGCGATCAGCAGCGTGCAGGACAGGTCCTTCACTTCGATGGGCCGAGTCAGCACCCGGTCGTATTCCGCGGTTTTGCGTGCCTCGGTTTCTTTCACGATGACGTCGTAAGAGGTCTGCATGGCCTTGTGGATCGCTTCGGCCACGGTGTTGAGCTTGTCGCACCTGAAACGGTTGGTTCCCGTTTCACGGGCCCAGTCTGCGGGCTCCAGCGTTTGAAGGTCGATGTCCCTGAGCGCTTCCTGCATCACCGCGACGGAGTTTCGACAGGATGCTTTGGCCCCCACACGGGAAAACCGGCAGGAGCCCGCCCCATCGGCCACCGCCAGCACCGTCCATTTTCCGATGGTGGCCGCTTCCACCCAGTCGTCGCAGTGGGTGCCTTCATGTTTATGCTTCTTGCCTCTCACCCGTGCCGCGACGATCGCCAATCCTTCCGCGGACCTGGCCTCAGGCATGGCATAGGTGTAGGTGTGCCCGTCGGGCTCGCCTTCGGGCACGTGCAGAAACTTCCACCCGGTGGTGGGCTTCTTTGGCACAAGCGCGGGGGTTTCTTCGGGAGGGGGCGTCATGACGGGGCCTGTGATGGGAGTGGAACCAGGGTACGGAACTGAGGCCGGGTCGTCGAGCATCCAAGGCGGGGGAAATAATTCTTCCACCGGCACCTCTGGCCATCGTGGTACCGGTGCAGGCCCCGCTGCCCGCGACGGCCACACCCCAGCCCCCGTCCCCGAATAACTTTTCCCCGCTTGGGTGATCCAGCTTTTGAGCCGTTCCTGGCGCTCGTCCTTATCCTCGTTCACCCACAAAACCAGGATCTGAAGCGCCTGAATCCATCGTTCTTCGTCCGCGGGTGAGCCTGGCCCGGCGACGCCCAGCTTGCGCATGGCCATCTGCGACATCGCTTCATACGCCCGGCTTTCGTATCCCCCCAGCCCGCTTCGGATAAGCCATCGGACCAGCCTGTGTCCCAGCGGGGTCAAATGCTTGGATTCCTGCGCCCGCGTGCTTTGCGCCGACCGGACAACATCGGCGGCCAATTGCCCAAACCCATGCCTGGCGATGTGCGCACGCAGGAAGCCGCTCTCATCCCAGGCCACCAGCATCGCCTGCAATTGAACGCCATGTGCGTCGGGCTTATGTCCCAGGGCCATCAGCCCCAGCACGGCCTGGCACAGGTCATCAAGCCCCATGGGCATAGGCTGCCCTGCGGATACATCGCTTTGCCCTGGAACTTGCCCACCCGCCATGATTAATCCATCTCCCAGTCCACCTGCGCTCGGGTTCTGCTCACGGCACAATCGTCACACCGGCAGGCGGCGGCGGAAGATCCGGCCCGTCGCCTTCTTTCTTCAAACTCGCCGACTTGATCGATGTCGATGCCCAACTGAAGAAAGCCTTAAGCGCGTCAGGCTGCAGTGTTTGCAACTCCACTACGTTGGGCGTCAGCGCCTTGAGCAATTCCCCATCGGCGTTACTGCCCGCGGCGCAGGCGATGATGTTGGCCTTCTTGGTTTCCACCAGGCGCCGGGCGGTCTCCTCCCATGGGTCCGTCGGCAGCCCGTCGGTCATCACAAACACCAGCGGATTCCAGTCACCCTTGGTCTTGCCCGTCGCCGGGCGCACTTCCCGGGCCATGCACGCGTCCAGCACGCGCAGCGCCTGGCCCAGCGAGGTAATCCCATCCGCGGTCAGGTCTGGCTCCTGGAAGTTCATCAGATCCGTCAGCGGCATCACCTGTTTTGCGCCGTTGCCAAAGGTGATCACGGAGAGCCACGCCGTTTCCAGGGCCTGAGGATCATTTTTCAGGTCGGATGTCAGAGAGCGTATGCCCGCGCGCATGGATTCCATCGGGTCACCGGCCATGGAACCTGAGCAATCCAGCAACAGGTACACCGGCAGCCGCCTGGCGTCGGGATCGACGTTCGGGGCCGGCGGCAAAGGCGCCCAGACCGGTTCGGGCTGCGAAGCGGAAATGGGGGCCACAGCCGGGGCAACAGGCGCAGGGATTGCAGCAGGGGGGGAGACAGGGCCAAGCGGCGGCGATGTCGGAGCGGATTTGGGGACCGGCGCAGGTGCGGCGGATATCGGAGGAGAGGTCACCGGTTCAGGCGGCATCGTTATCACCGGCGGCTTGCCGCGTGTGAAGTCTTGCGCGGGCTTATAAGGCGCCACCTTCGGGGCCGGGGGCGGCGACGGGATATTGGCCGCAGGCACGGGCGCAGGAGCAGGGGCCGCTGCCGGAGCGCCCCCGGAACCAATCCCCAGCGCGCCGTGAATCCGATCAATCAATTCCTGCGTATGGGCGTCGGGGCTTTGGTCCACCCAATGCCGAAGCATCGCAAACAGATAAGCGTCGTTGGCCTCATCATTAAACGATCCCATGGGGATAAGCCCAAACCGGCGCATCGACATGCGAAGCATCCGGCCTTTGGCGACACCCATGATGTCCTGCTGATCCTGCGCGCTAAGCCAGTTGGCGATGTCTTTACCCAAGTCAGCCAGATGCTGGGACTGCACACCCTGAATGGCGGCCTGACCAAGCGTCACCACCTCGACGGCAAACTTCACAAACACATCCTCAGCGATCTTCTGCTTGACCTGCGGCCCCTTGGGCATGTCGGTCAATACCGTGATATTGTCCGCCAGGATAGGGTCGCTGTCATCGATGACGCCAAGCTCCACCAGCACGGATTTGCCTACGAGGGCCAGGTCCAGCTTGGGGTCCGCCCAGGTGGGACGCGCCACCTGCTGTGGGGTGGTGCTTGCTGCGGGAGCAGCCTGGGCCGGCCTTGCCTGCACAGGCGCTTTAAGGGCGGCCTGGATGCGTGCCTTAAGGTAGGCAATGCGCCGGTCCACATCGGCTTCCACCCACTGTTCCAGCGTTGACAGGAAGTAGCGGTTTTCGTCTTCTTCGGGTCCGCCGCTGATGCCCGTGAGCTTCAGCCTACGCTCCGCCGCCCGTGTCATCAGCGCATGGGCGCGTTTTTCGATATCCCGTGAGGGGCCCAGGGCGATGAAATTGATGATCTCATTCCCCAGCTCACCCAGCGCGCCGGCCTGGCCCTGCTGTGCCTGGACCACGGCTTCCATCGCCATCCGGCCAAACACATGTGAAGCCACCATCTGACGGATTTTGCGGCTGTTGGGATGGCCGCGCCATGCCTTGAGCGCATCCGCCAGCTCTTTATCCGTATCTGCGTCGGCGATCAGCCCCATATCCGCAAGGATGACCCGATCGATCATCCCCGGTTTAATCGCCTGCCCTGATTGATCACCCCAAGAAGACATCAAGCACAACCTTTACTCTTTGCAACCCGAAATACCCCGTTCACGACGAAACCTTCCCCCAATACGCCCATCACGGCACAATCGTGATCTGAGGCGGCGGCGGCGGCAACGCCGCACCCTG
>CAZIWA010000064.1:0-30595 GCA_964542875.1 uncultured Phycisphaeraceae bacterium | reverse complement strand
TCGCCATCGGCACCAGCCACGGCGCATTCAAGTTCAAGCACGAAGCCAAGCTCGCCTTCAACCGGATCGAAGAGATCATGAAGACCTGCCCCGGTCTCCCCCTGGTCATGCACGGTTCCTCCTCCGTCCCCCAGGAATTCATCGATCTGGTCAACAAATACGGCGGCAACATGCCCAACGCAAAGGGCGTCCCCGAAGACCAGATCGCCATGGCCGTCCGCAAATACGGCGTGTGCAAAGTCAACATCGATACCGACCTTCGCCTGGCCATGACGGCCAAAATCCGCGAAGTCTTCGCCACCAAGCCCGCCGAGTTCGACCCCCGCAACTACCTTGGCCCCGCCAAGGAAGCCATCATCAGCATGGTCCGCCGCAAGCTGCAGGTCCTGAATTCTGCTGGTAAATCCCAGGAAATCATCGCCCATTGGAAGAAGCAGGGCGAACCCCTCCCGGCTTACTACGCGGCAACGGTCTAACGAACATTCTCCCCTGTTGTGGAACTTTTGTCCCCATCTACAGATGCGTTTGACATTCCAACGCGCCCTGTACATGATGTGGTCAGCGACAAACCTTGAAAGGATTCGGGCATGGTTAAGTTGAGCAATCTGGTTCTGGCCTCCGGCGTCATGGCGATTGGTTTCATGTCCGTCGGGTGCTCTTCAGACGAGATCACTGCGGCCTCCGTCCGGGCTGATGCCAGCCCCGATCTGGAATCCGTCGCCCTCAACCGCGAACAACTCAACAACCGGACTGCCCGGGCCATCGACACCACCGAACGCCAGATCTGGGACGACATCGACGCGATCATGTTCTTCGATCGCCCGATGCGCATGACCAAGTACCCCATCCGGTAATCGGTTCAGCTTCTACAACTGTCCATCCAAGCAGACCCCGCCACAAGCGGGGTCTGTTCATTTCCCCTCAAAAGCCGTTTCCACCAATCAACGCCCGCTGAACCAATCCAAGATTGGCGCTTAAGCCTCTTGTGACGCACCTTCGTTCGTTTAATATACGACCTGTTCAATCGTCATTGTTTTGACTCCTGCTTTGCAGCAAAAACCCATGCTCACCGAATCGCAAAAAATCATCTGTCCCCCCAGCGTGTAAAGAGCTGATCCACCCCAGCCTTTAGCCCTTCAATCCTCCCTTACCCCTGCCATTGGCTCAACGCCGATGTGTTATCCCTCGGCCTGAACCACAAGGAACCCCGTCATGAACCCACGTCGCAACGGTTTTACGCTTATAGAACTGCTGGTGGTCATCTCGATCATCGCACTGCTCATCAGCATCCTGCTGCCCTCGCTGGGCAAAGCTCGGCAGTCAGCCCGGGACCTGACTTGCGCCACCAATCTCAAGTCCATTGGCCAGGCCCTGGCGGTCTACGCAACGGACTACAAGGGCTGGTGGCCCAAGGCTGCGGGCAACCTGCCCGGCCAGCCCGGCAATACCGCCCCCAGGGATCTATGGCACCGCGTCGCTCTCTACCCCCGTATTTACGATACGACGCCCGACCCCACCGGCGTTGACAACACTTACGCCTACCTGAAAAAAACCGTCTTTGAATGCCCCGCGGCAACGCTCAACTGGGACCAGGTCACAGCCAGTGATATCTCCTACGGCATGGCCGCCCAATTGACCTACACCCGCGGAAGCAACAGCACCACCAAGCACGGCGGGCCGGACAAATACAAGAAAATCACGAACCTGAACTACCCCAGCCAGACCGCGACCGTCATGGATGACAACATGCCATGGGCAGGCACCGGCCTCACCCCAACCTCCTACTCCGCAGGTGCGGCCTGGCAGGCGGACTGGAACGATCAATGGCTCGCCCTCCAGCGCGCCCTGGTTCGGCACAACAATCGGATCAATGTCGTTTTCTTCGACGGCCACGCCAGCCCCGTGAACTATGAAAACATCCCCCTGCCCGGCGGCACCCGCCTGGTCGCCGACGTCAACAACCCCGCTCTGACCACCTTTGAGTTCTACCGCTTCTGGACCGGCACCGAGTAACTCGCCCACGACCCGCCGGAGCCGAAGTCTCCACACCTTTAAGGGAAAATATCGTGTCCAGAAGCGCCATTAAACGTGATAAGCAAAAGGTGCAAACCAAGCAGGTGGACAAACAGGCCCGCATCAAGGTCGGGCTGGCCATCGCAACGCTTATCGGATCTGCCACACTGCTTTGGAACTATCAAAACAGTTCCTCGCAGGCCATCGTCATCAAGCCGATCTTCCGTTCAGTGGCCAGCAACGACGTGGAGGCAGTGCGCCTGGCAGCGGCCAGCCCATCCAGCCGTAACGCGCTGGACCCCGACGGCAACACGCCGCTGCACAAATCCGTCATCACGCACATAAAACCCAACGTGCTCAAGACCCTGCTGGATGCAGGCGCGGTCACGGAAATAAAAAACCGGCAGGGATACACGCCGCTGGGGTATGCGGTCCTGATTCGGGATTGGGACCCGTCCGAATCCATCGCGGCCCTGCTTGAGGCCGGAGCCGACGCCGCCGTCAAAATGCCCACCGGTCAGCCGCTGATCCACTGGGTCATCGCGGAGCGGCAAGCGCAAGAACCGATGGTCTCGGCATTCTTGAGCAAAGTTCCCCGAAGCATCCTGGAGACGAAAAATGCAACGGGTCAGACACCCCTGGATTTGGCCAACGAAACAAAAAACACTCGCGCCGCTGAATTGATCAAGCAAGCGCTTTCCCGCCCCAATGAACTCGCCGGCGCATTGACGCCCAACCATTAAAAAGGACTCAGATGAACTTCCGTAAGAGCTACAAAGCATTGCTGGGCGCACTCGCCATCGGCGCTGGGCTGCTCCCCTTCGCCCGCCAGGCGCTGGCGGCCGAAACCCCGGGCGTTAAGCCGCCCAACGTGATCATCATTCTTGCCGACGACCTGGGATATGCAGACCTGGGAATCCAGGGCTCCAAAGAGGTTCCCACGCCCAACATCGACAGCATCGCCCAAAACGGCGCTCGCTTTTCGGCGGGCTATGCCTCCTGCCCCATCTGCGCACCCACCCGCGCCGGCTTGATCACCGGCAGGTATCAGCAGCGCTTCGGCTTCGATGATCACGCCGGCGCCAAAGACGTCCAATTCGGCCTGGAAGTCTCAGAAAAAACCATCGCCGATTCATTCAAGGCCGCAGGCTACGCCACTGCTGCATTCGGAAAATGGCACCTGGGCGAAGACCCCGCGTTCCATCCAAACAACCGCGGCTTTGACGAATTCCTCGGCTTCCTTGGCGGCGCCAACAGCTTCCTCTATCACTCCGATGACACCGACGATTCAAAGGCCTGGGACAGCAGCCTCAAGTCTGGCCCCACCAAGCGTTTCATCAACGGCAGGCGCGAGGCAATCCTCAGGCAGCAGGAAATCGTCAGCGAGCCCGAATACCTCACCGACGCCTTCGCACGCGAAGGCGCCTCTTTCATTGAGCGCCAGGCCAACGCCGGTAAGCCTTTCCTGCTCTACGTACCCTTCAACGCCATCCATGTCCCGCTGGAAGCCACCGACAAATACCTCGCGCGTTTTCCCGACATCAAAGAGTTTGGCCCCAAGGCGCACGCCGCCATGGTCAGCGCTTTGGACGATGGCGTCGGCACCATCCTCCGCAAACTCCGCGAGAAAAACCTCGAAGAAAACACCATCATCTTCTTCCTCTCCGACAACGGCGGCCCCACCAGCAATTTGCCCGGCGGCGGAAACTACTCCCTCAACACCCCGCTTCGCGGCCGAAAAGGCACCTTCTTTGAAGGCGGCATACGCGTCCCCTTCTTCGTCCAGTGGAAGGGCCACATCCCCGCGGGCAAAACGTTGGATCAACCCGTCATCTCTCTGGATATCGTCCCCACCGCCCTGGCCGCGGCCAATGTGAAACCAGCAGGCGCAAAGCCCCTGGACGGAAAAAACCTCCTCCCCCTGGCCCGCGGCGAAAGCGCCCAGGCGCCCCATGACCTGCTTTTCTGGCGCTACCACGCTCACTTCGCTGCCCGTGATTCACAATGGAAATTGATCAAAATCCAGGGCAAGGAACCCCAGCTCTTCAATCTCACCAGCGATATCTCCGAAACCACCAACGTCGCCAAAGACCACCCCGAAATCGTCGCCCGTCTCTCAAAGAGCATCGATGAGTGGAACAACGGCAACGAAAAACCCCGCTGGATCCGGACTGTCACCGGCCCCGACGGCAAAGAATTCCCACAACCCGCTCCCGTGGGCAGAGAGTTCAAGCCCGGGGACCGCCTCTAATCCATCAATGCTCCGTCCGTTCCTGCCCCCTCTCCCTTTAAGAGAGGGGGCAGGCGAGAGCCGCTGGCAAACGCCTTCAACAAACCGGCTCGCCCCTCCCTCTTCGCGGAAGGCCAAACCCCGGCTTCTTTACGGCCAGGCGTAGACCGCTCACCAATACAAAGAAAACACGAATGCACTTCACCCTCAAAGCACTCATCAGCGCGATCATCCTTGGCGCCACACTGGCGTCTTTCGCACAGCAAGCGGCAGCCGCTGAGCCTTCAAGCGTCAAACCACCCAATGTGGTGATCATCCTGGCCGACGACCTGGGATACTCCGACCTGGGAATCCAAGGCGGCAAAGACATCCCCACCCCCAACATCGACCAGCTCGCCCGCAAAAGCACAAGGTTCACCTCCGGCTATGTAACCTGCCCCGTATGCGCGCCCACCCGCGCCGCCCTGCTCACCGGCCGATACCAGCAGCGCTACGGCTTTGACGAAAATGGCTCGATTGCGCAGATCCCCAACTACGGGCTTGAACGCAGCGAGAAGACAATTGCCGATTCCTTCAAGGCCGCCGGCTATGCCACCGCGGCATTCGGAAAGTGGCACCTTGGCGAGGGCGAAGGCTTCCAGCCCAACGATCGTGGATTCGATGAATTCTTCGGCTTCCTGGCCGGCGCAAATGATTACATTCCCTATGACGACCTCGAAGCCAACGCCAAAACCTGGCGCACCGCCGGCGCCATCTCCGTCAGCCGGGAAGGAACCAGTAAAGGCCAGCTCCCCAAGACGCTCACCGACGGCCGCCGTTTCCCGATTTACCGTCAGAAAACACGCATTGTCGAACCACGCTATCTCACCGAGGCCTTTGCGCAGGAAAGCGTGAACTTCATCGACCGTCAGACCGCAGCGGGCAAACCATTCTTTCTGTACTTGCCCTTCAATGCCGTACACGTGCCGTTCTCCTCGACGGAAAAGTACGACTCCCGCTTTCCCAATCTCCCTCCAGGCCGAAAAGACTACGCCGCCCTCCTTAGCGCAATGGACGACGCCGTAGGCGCAGTGGTCGCAAAACTGCGCGAAAAGGGAATCGAAAATGACACACTGATCTTTTTCCTCTCCGACAATGGCGGCCCAAGCATTGACAACGGTGGCCCCAAAGCCGGCGGCTCCGGCGGGTCAAACTACTCAACCAATCTCCCCCTCCGCGGCCGAAAAAACACCTTCTACGAAGGCGGCTTCCGCGTCCCCTTCTTCGTCAGTTGGGCCGGCCACCTTCCGGCCGACAAAGTGATCGACACCCCTGTCGTCTCGCTGGACATCCTCCCCACCGCCCTCGCCGCAGCAGGCATCAAGCACGCAGGCGATAAGCCTCTCGACGGCAAAAACATCCTTCCTCTGATCCAGGGACAAGACGCCACCCCTCCGCACGACCACCTGTTCTGGCGCGTGCAAAACCGCTTTGCCGCACGTGATTCGCAATGGAAGACCATCCGTTTCGAAGACGGCAGAGTGGAGCTCTACGACCTCACCAACGACATCTCTGAATCCAACAATGTTGCCGATAAGCACCCGGAAATCGTTCAGCGGCTGCAAACCTCGATCGAAAACTGGAATGCGACACTCGAAAAGCCCCGCTGGAACTCCAGCAACAAGCCTTCCGCAGCACCCCAGAAAACCAATTGAAAGCGCATTCTTTACCCGTCAGGGGGCGCAGCAAGCAGCCCCGGCAAAACCTCACACCAACTCCGCCTTCCCGCTCGCACTCGACCGGTAAATCGCATCGATCACTCGATTCACTTTCACGGCCCCATCCAGCGGGACGTAAGGCTGCCGCCCCGCCAGCACGCTGTGTACAAAATCCTGCACCAGCGGCACGTGAACGTTGGCATGGTTGGGCATGGTCAGCGTCTGCGTCTCGCGCCCAACCGTCTTCACCACCGGGCCGGTGTCAGCGGGCACCAGCCTCAGCCGCGCCTGGCTGCCGATGATCTCAAACTCATGCCCGCCGGCCTGCGTGTTCCAGTGAAAGTCTGCCAGCACCGGCGCGCCGCCCGGCAGCCGCATGACCGCAGCAGCAGAGTCATCCACTTCATACCCCTGCACCAGATTCCCTGTCATCGCCTGCACGCTCACGGGCGCACCCAGCAGATGCACCAGCAGGTCCAGCATGTGGCACCCCATGTCCACGGAATTGCCCCCGCCGGCCAGTGCCTTCTTGGTCCGCCAGATCTTCGGGTCCCCCGCTTCGGGGTTAAACCATGAAGACACATGAATCCTCACTCCGGTGATTGTCCCAAACACCCCATCCTTGATCATCTGCCTCGCCAGTTCATACCGCGGGAAAAACCGCCGGTAATACGCACATCCCGCGATCAATCCCGATGCCTTGGCCGCATCGGCGATCGCCTGGGCGTCATCCCCGTTTAAGCCAAGCGGCTTTTCAATCAGGATGTGCTTGCCCGCAGCCAGCGCCTTCAGCGCCTCTGGCTTATGCCGGTATACCGCGGTCCCGATGTACACCGCATTGGCATCGGTTTCCTTCAGCGCCTTATCCAGATCGTCATAGGCGTCAGGAATGCCGTGCTGCTGCGCCAGCGCCTGCGCACGCTCCAGCCCACCCACGATCCCCGCCACCCGGCTCCGGTCCACCGCCAGCAATGCCGGCAGCGCACGCTTTTTCACAATGTCGCTCGTCCCCACCACCAGCCACTTTACGTCCTTGCCTTCGTTCATCCGTGCGCTCCTGTATCGGGTGATAAAGATTACCACCCTGCCGCACGCCTCCGTTTCTGAATATTTCAAACTCCCTGAAGTTATAAGATTACACTGTCTTCACCCTGGGTCCTCCCATGACATCTCTGAAAATCAATAAACCTGCCGGTTCAAAACGCGTCCGCCTTGCCGACGTCGCCAAAGCGGCCAACGTCTCCCCCGCCACCGCCTCCATGGCCCTGCGCGACCACCCGGAAATCGCCGTCCAGACCCGGGAGAAGGTCAAGCGCATCTGCGCTTCCATGGGTTACGTCGGGCCCCACATCCGGCCCAACGCCGGCCAGGCCAACGCCTCACGTCGATACGGCCTGCTCGTACTTCACATTCATGACAACCCCTACATTCAAACCCTGCTTGACGGCGTAAGCCAGGCGGCGCAAAGCCGGGCCGACCGGGTCGAAGTCCATGTCATCAACGACATCCAAAACACCCAGCGCGTTCTGGAGCGCACCCTTAACTTCATCACCAGCGTCGACGGCCTTTTAGTCTCAGGCTGGACCCAGCGCCCCGTGCTGGAGGCGCTTCACCAGCAAAACTTCCCCTTCGTCACCCTCGGGCCTTTTTACACCGACCCTGTCCTCCTCCCTCCTCACTTAAACCGCGCCGTGAAGTTCGACACCCGGCTCATGGGCCAGCTCGCCACCCGTTATCTCATCGCGCAAGGTCACAAGCGCATCGGTTTCGTCGCGGAGTTGCTCCCTCAGCACATGTTCAACGCTGGCTGGTTTGATGGCTACCGTCTCGCGCTTTTGGATGCCGGTCTGCCCATCAACAAAGACCACATCTTCATCGGCTCCGGTTCCGGCACCAGCGATCAGGTCGCCCGTGAGGTCGTCAAGGCCAAATCCCGTCCCACTGCTTACATCACCCCTTCCGCCCCGCCCGCCGCGCTCTTCCTGCGCACCGTGCGGGCGCAAGGCGTCAAGATCGATCCCAAAACCTTCGTCGTCTCCGGCAGCAACGAAACCATCGCCGAGCACAAGCTCACCCAGCACCCCGCCATTCTCCGTTCCATCTATGAGCTCGCGGGCTTCGGTCTCACCCGGCTTCATCAGGCCATCACCGAAGGTACCCCCATCCTCGGCACCTGGAATCTCCCTTTCCAGACCCAGAACATGGATCTCTCCATCCTCACCTGATTTCCGCTTACCCCCCACGATCAAACGCCAACCCACACCAGCCCCACCTATTCTCCCTTCCCAAAACCCAATCCCTTAAACCTCAGTCCAAACCATGGAATCCACCACCTAAAAAGTGTGGCCCCCAGTGTGGCCAACCCGCTCTCAAAACCATCCAACACCCCCCAACACCCTCGATGCTTGACATATTCACATAAACCCTTAAAATTCCGCACGTTCCTTCAAATCAAGCACCTTTGCCGGTGTGGCGGAACAGGCAGACGCGGCGGATTCAAAATCCGTTGGGGCTAATTACCCCGTGTGGGTTCGATTCCCTCCACCGGCATTCCCTCCCCTCTCATCGCCTTTCCCCTCAATTCAATTCCACTCATTGGGAAAGCCGGAACCCGGCTTGCTCTGCACCGTCTCAAATACAGTGCTCTCTTCCGCTTACGCCCACTCAAGCGAGGCTTTCATGCGTCGAATGATCCTGGCCCTGGCTCTCACCGGTATCGTCTCTCTCGGCGCATTCATGGCCACTCACGAATCCCGTGCCCAGGCCCCCGCCCCACCGGCCAGCGGCGTCGTCACCAACGACGATCGCGCCCTCGCACAGTTCTATCGCGATGCTATCAAGACCCAGGACCAGGACCGCACCCAGGAAATTCTCGCCCTCTTCACCGACGGCTCTCCGGAAGCCAAGGCATGGTCCGGCACGCCCGACGCGCTCACCGGGTCCAACAAGATCATCCAGGCGCTCGCAGGCGAAATCCCCGCATCGCCCAAAGACCTGGATCAGGCCCGCCTCGTCCTCACTCGGATGAAAAGCTACATCGAAAACTCCCGCAAAGTCCCCAAAGGCCAGGTTTACGCCATTCATGCCCTCCCGCCTGAACTCACGCTTGAGCAATGGGCCGCCGGTGTCTTGAAACCCAAAACCGGCGCAATGGAAATGAACATCCCCTTCCCCAAAACCAGCCCGCAGTCCCCTTCCCCCGGCTCATGCGTGATGGCTTGGTCCCCCCAGGCGCTCTTCCTGAAATACGACGTCGTCGACCCCACTCCCAGCAGCAAAAACCTCGAGCGCGATTCCGGCATCTACGATGATGATTGCGTTGAGCTCTTCTTCGTCGCCAAGCCCAGCCCCGCGGAATATTGGGAGCTCAACATCGGGCGCAATTCCGGCATCCGTGATGTCTTTATCACCAAAACCCCCGGCAAATGGTTCGGCAAAGTCTCCAACGAAGCCACGCTCAAGGGCCTGGAATTCGCCATCACCCCCATCACCGTCGACGGCAAGCCCAAAGGCTACACCGTGGTGGCTAAAGTCCCCTGGGTCGATCTTCTCGGCGCCGGCGCCGCTCCTAAAACAGGCGATAAATTCCCCTTCGCTGTCGGCTTTTCCGACACCTTCGTCAAGCCCGACGGCTCCCCCGGCCAAACCTACTATTCCAGCATTTACACCTTCGTCGGATATCACGATGTCGCCCGGTACGACACCCTTGTCCTGGCCCAATAAGCCCGATCTGAAAATATTTACTTCATTCATAGAATGAATTATTGACTTCTCGTTTAGAACCGGTTAATACACTTACTTGTGTAAACACCTATATTCGTCCCTCCAAAGAGGAATGACCATGAAGTCACAGTCCAAACCCCGTCGTTTCCGCCCCGCTTTCACCATCGTCGAACTCTTGGTCGTCATCTCGATCATCAGTCTCCTCCTCGCATTCCTGCTTCCCAGCCTCAACAACGCTCGGGGCACCGCACGCCGCGCGCTTTGTGGCTCAAACCTCCGCCAGTTCTACCTCGCCCTCAACGCCTACGACAATGAGCGCCGCGAGCTCCCCCCGGGCGGTTGGAACTACGGCAACAGCATCAATGGCAACGCACATAAAATCCTCCGCGAGGAATTCACCGTCACCGCCAAAGCCGCCGCCTGCCCCTCCTCCGAAAAGATCCCCGCCACCACCTACGTCAACTGGAACCGGGATGACGGCCGCGTGAACCTCACCTACTTCTACCTCGCAGGCAACGCCGGCCGCCCCACCAGCGCAGGCAGCGAGCAAAACGGCTGGCTCACCAGCGTATTCCCCTCCCGTGGTGCGGGATACTATCCCCCCATCTCCCTCTCCAGACCCTACACGTATCCAGCCAACAAAGTTACCCCCTGGCAGCAGCCCATCATGGCGGACTTCTCCTGGTGGCGTATGACAGGATCACCCATCAACACCCTCCCCCCCAGAGCCAACCATGCAGGTTCCGACCAGATGAACGCCGATGGCCAGAACATGCTCTTCGCCGATGGGCATAACGAATGGCAACGCCCCGTCCTTGGCGAATCCTGGAAATACTTCGGCACGCTCTACATCAACGCCGGCGTCTGGATCACTTCTTCCTTTGCTCCACCCGCCGCACCCGACGTCTTCTTCTTCAACTGATCCCAGCCCGGCCCAAAACGCCGCCTGCAACCCATTCGGCCCGTAATTTTCGAAATTTCCACCTACTCCGTTCACGCAATCCTAAAACAATCTAAAATACCCCATCCATATCCCCTCCCGGAACGCACTGTTGCATCCGGATCCGGGGGCCACAGGTCGACCCGTCGGAGGCCGCGCTTTTGGAATCCGTCTGGCAAACGTTTTCAACCCTTCTCGAGTCGTGGCTGTCCCACCCGCTTGCCCGGTGGCCACTCACCATTCTCTATGTCCTCACGCTCGTCCTGGTCTGCGTGTACGGCATCCATCGGTACTGGCTCGTATGGATGTACTGGCGCAATCGCCGAAACATCCCCCGCCCCGCAGGCAGATTTACACGGGAAAACCTCCCTGTCGTCACCATCCAGATTCCCATGTTCAACGAAGGCCTCGTCGCCCAGCGCATCATCGACGCTGTCTGCCACATCGACTATCCCAAAGACAAGCTCCAGATCCAGGTTCTCGACGACTCCACCGACGTCTGCAAAAAAACCGCGCATCAGCGCGTCGAATACTGGCAAAAGCACGGGCTGGACATCCAATACCTCCACCGCACCAACCGCTCTGGCTACAAAGCCGGTGCGCTTGATGAGGCCATGCCCGAAGTCAAAGGCGAATTCATCGCCATCTTCGATGCCGACTTCGTCCCCAAACCCAGCTTCCTTAAACGCACCGTCCACTTTTTCAACGACCCCAAAGTTGGCATGATCCAAGGCCGCTGGGAACACCTCAACCGGCAAGACTGCCTCCTCACCCGCTGCCAGGGCATCTTTCTCGACAGCCACTTCGCCATCCAGCAGACCGGGCGCAACCGCGCCGGCCACTGGTTCAACTTCAACGGCACCGCAGGCATCTGGCGCAAGCAAGCCATCATCGAAGCAGGCGGCTGGGAACACGACACCCTCACTGAGGATGTCGACCTTTCCTACCGCGCCCAGATGAAAGGTTGGCGGTTCATCTTCCTGCAAAAGCTCGGCTGCCCCGCCGAGCTCCCTGCGGAGATCCAGGCCTTTAAGAGCCAGCAGCACCGCTGGACCAAAGGCTCCATCCAGACCGCCCGCAAGCTGCTCTGGCGCATCCTGTCTTCCGATGCCCCCTTTGGCACCCGGCTGGAAGCCTTCTTCCATCTCACCAGCCCCATGGTGTATCTCTACGTCACCCTCATGGTGCTTTTGTTTTTCCCGGCGTATTTCGTCAATCTCCAACCCTTTGAGTCCGGCACGCTCTACAGCATTTTCTGGATCGCCACGCTCTTTGCCCTGGGCACCGCTTCCGCCGGCGTGTTCTACATTGAAAGCCAGCGCGCCTTAAAGCGCAGTGTTGCCCAGGCGATCCTTCATCTCCCCGCATTGATGGCCATCGGTATCGGCATCGCCATCAACAACGCGCGCGCATGCATCGAAGCCCTCGCCGGCCATGAATCCGGCTTCGTGCGCACGCCCAAGTACAACGACCACGCCCAGGCAGAGATCGATCTCACCGATCCCCTGGAGCGCAAAGACGCCGCCCCCACCAAAACCAGGTATCGCTGGCTGCGCCTGCCGGGCCTCAAGACCCTGATCGTCGGCATCGAGCTCTTTTTCGGCAGCTACATGCTCTGGTGCATCTACATGGCCATGAACACGCACGGCGCGCTCATGAGCATTCCCTTTCTGGTCCTCTTTGCCCTGGGCTACTTCTATGTCGGCACGCTCGGCGTGGTCACCCTCGCCCAGGACCGCAAGCCCCCGGCCCAGCCGACCGTCGAGACCGTGGAATCTTGAGACATTCTTGCCAATGGAGTAGGCGCTATGAAAGACATGAAGTGGGGCATCATCATCTCGATCGCGGTCGTCGCGGTGCTCGTCCTGGTCTATTTCGCCACCGTTCAACACCCCGACGAGCCCACCAAGCGCACCGCACCGGCCAAGCTCGTGAAGCTCCCCATGCCCGACGCCGCCGCGGCCCCGGCCTGGAATGTCGACGACCCCGATAATTCCTTCGGCGAAGCCCTCCAGGCCTACGTCACCCTCGCCACCAACAACGTCAAGCTGCTCGAACGCACGCCCCCTTCCGCGGAAGTCAGCGAAGCGCTCGTTCGCAAGCTCATCGACGCCAAGAACGCCGGCAAGATCGACTCCATCGCCTGGCTCGACGCCAAAGTTCCCATGAAGCCCAACGCCGAGCCGGAAAACAACCCCATGGCCCGCGCCATGAGCGCCGTCGTCAGCCGCGCCGAAGTCGCCCGCAAAAACAAAGACGACGTGAAGGTCAAGCGCATCGGCGAGTCCCTCATGGCCGTCGGCTCCCGCCTCTGGCAACACTCCACTCGCTACTACAACCGTTTCCTGGGCCTCCAGATGTTCCAGGAAGGCCTCATGCTCGTCCTCTCCACCGCAGATGGCGACACCGAACTCCAGGCCAAGCTCAAGCCCTGGGACACCTGGCGCAAGTCCGCAAACGAAATGAAGTTCATCAAGGTCGACCGGATCATCCGCTCCACCACCGCAGTCATCCAGGAAGACGCCGGCGGCGTGAAATTCAAACGCATCGGCGATCTCATCAACCTCGCAAAAAATGACCAGGACGCCACCATCCGCGTTGAAGCCACCCTCGGCCTCGCACTCGCCAAATTCAACCCCGGCACCAAGGCCAACCAAACCGCCATCAACGAAACCATCAAGGCCTTGCAGATCGACCCGGACCCCCAGGTCGCCGCTGCCGCTGCCGCTGCCGAAGCCTACACCATCGACGAATACCATCGCCTCCGCTGACGCCGGAACGCCTCCCGCACCCTCCCCCCGGATGCTCGATACAAACATTCAGAAGTAGGTCGGATTAGACGTCCTCGTCGTAATCCGGCCTCCGTTTTACGTTGGGTCACAGAAGACATGTCCATCCACCCCACGAAATAACCCCACTCGGCAGGAATACTTTTCCACCCGCGCCTTCACTCGATCAACAACCTAAAATACTCCACCAGCCCCGATCTTCTCCCTGCCCGACCCGACCCCATGCACCAGTTCCTGATCCTTGTCTTCTTCATCGCACTCTCGGCCTTTAATCAATCGGGCGAGCCGCTGTTTGCAGTCTCCAGCAGAACCACCAGTTTCATCGCTGTCTTTGGATTCGTCATTCTCGCGCTGACGGCCGTCGTGCTTAGCCTCGCGGCGCGCTGGCACATCAAAAAGGCATCACGCACATCGCTCCCCAGGTGGTATTCCAAGTTCCACTCAGTCTTTCCATTGCTTGTGCTGGCCGCATTTCTGGCCAGCCTGTCGGTGGGCTGGCTCTTTGTCCTTCGCAACCAATTCCCCGGCAGTTGGTTCCTGCCCGAGTACGCAACCGTCACCCAGCCCATCGCCCTGCTGGTGCTGGCCCACGGCCTGTTTATCTGGGTGAAGCAGCGGGCCAAGGCCAACAAGCTGGCCCAGTCCGAAGGTTCGCTCCAGCGCATTGAGCCCGGCGAAAGCACCGGCATCACCCAACCCACCCTCGCCGGCCAGGACCCTGACCGCCCCGGCCTTCACGGCATTGCCGACGCGCTGATCAACTACCTCCGGCATCACGTCGCATTCATTGCCGTCCCCCTGCTCATCATCGTTGCCTGGCACCGCATGGTGGACATCTATCTCGCCGAACCTTCGCTTGCGGCCTACAAGCCTTATGAACCCCTCTTCTATTTCTCCGGAACCATCAGCGTCTTCATTCTCGCCCCCGTCATCATCACCCGGATCTGGCACACCCACGCCATGCCCCAGGGCCCGCTGAATGAATCCCTCCTGGCCATGTGCCGCAGGTACGGCGTCGGCGTAAACCGTATCCTCGTCTGGCACACCAAAGGCACGCTCATTAACGCCGCCGTCATGGGTGTCACAGGCCGCTTTCGCTTCATCCTGCTCACCGATGGCCTGCTTGATAAAGTCCACCCCGTGCTCATCCAGGCGGTCATGGCGCACGAGATCGCCCACATCCGTCTCCGGCACATCCCTTGGCTGCTGGCCTCTGCTTTTGCCATGCTCGCCATCTTCCTCACGGGCAGTGAATTCATCGTCCTCCACGCCCTCCCCGGCGCGCACACCGCCCTCTCCTTCTGGCCAAACCTCCCCGACGACGCCGGAAACTTCCTTGATTCGGAAGCCTTCAAAACCGTCGCCGTCTCCGCGCTTGGCATCCTCTTTTGGGTCCCTGCCTTCGGCTGGGTTTCACGCCGGTTCGAGCGTCAGGCCGATACCTTCGCAGTTGAACACTTCGCCAGCGATCGCCCCCAAATCGAGCAACCCACCATCATCAAGCCCGACGATGCCCAGGCCATGGTCGGCGCGCTCGACGCCGTCGCCAGCCTCAACGCCATCCCCGTCACCCAGAAAAGCTGGCGTCATGGCGCCATCCGCTGGCGTCAGGATTACCTCCTCACCCTCGTCGGCAAGCCTGTCGGCTCCCCCGGCGTCCACCGATCCATCGCCTGCATCAAAATGGCCACCGTCGTGGTCATTGTCGCGCTGATTGCCATCGTCCTCTACACCGGCCAACTCGCCGCATTTGAAAAACCCGTCTCCTCCAGCGCCACGGCCCAGGCCCTCGCCGATCCCCCCTCGGCCTTTGAGCCCGTCAAATAGTCGGCCATCCCACGAGTACCGCGACAATCTTAAAAGCGTACGTGCCTGGGATCGGTTTCTGAACCTGTCCGGCAATCTCGTTGAGCAGTTGCGCTCCGAGACTCTTGCACGCCACCTTCGATGGGTGTTGAAAAACCCCTTCTCTGCACTGACGGCTGCAACGCTTTTTTTCGATCCCCATTTTTCAGTTTTTCAGTAAGTTCATCGAAAATTAAATAATTTCAAAATATCCATTGTAACCGCCTATTATCACTGATAAATTACCACCATTACGGTTCCATCACCCCACTCCCATAAAAATCAACCAAACGCCACGTTAACTGAAATTTCAGCCAATCGACTCTCTCCGCCCGCGCCCCCCGGAGCACCCATGCACGCACACCGCAAAACCTCATCCCTCAAAGCCTTCACCATTGTCGAACTCCTCGTCGTCATCGCCATCATCAGCGTCTTGCTCGCTTTCGTGCTCCCTTCTCTCTCCAAAGCACGCGAACGCGCGGAGCAAGTGCGCGATCTCGCCAATATCCGCTCGGGCGCCTACCACTTCCTCACCTACTTCAACGACTTCAAGAACTTCATGCCCCCGCTCTACGGCACCACCGGCTACAACTACGGCTCCTGGTACGCTCAACTGCGCCCCTACGCCCAGCTCGGTAACCCCAACGGCACGAACTTTCGCGAAGACAAGCCCTACGCCCTGCTCTGCCAATCCAAAGTCCTGGGCACCAGCACCGGCGGCTTCCCCCATTACCTCTACGCCGTCAACAACACGCTCCGCTACAAAATGATCAGCGCCGTCATGGTGCGCGACCAGTCCTACCGCCTGGAGGAATTGCAGAACGTCCAGAGCACCGGCCTCATGTGGTGCGGAGGAGCGGCCGGCGATTCCATCTACTACATGGCCATCCCCTACTACAGCCTCACCAACACCTTCGTCTCAGGCACTCTCGCCTCCACCGCCCAGCACCGCGGCGCCGGCAACACCGTCGCTTACATGGACGGCCGCGCCCAGTACGTCAACATTGGCAACGCCCCCTTTCATGACAACTACACCATCGCCGAGGCCCAGGTCGAAAACTGGTCAGCCGAAATCCCCTGGGTTCATCGCAGCTTCTGGGGTAAAACCGTCGGCAACACCTGGCTCGCCGCCCACTACAAATTCAACGACTGATGCCCCTTCCTGCCGCCCGTGATTCCTTCACCCATCGCGCATCTCAAACCCATGCCCACCCATCCCCGACCCCAAGTCGCCGCGGTCTACTGCCCCCTCTGGCACAACTACCAGCACGCCTCCGCCTGGAAAGGCGAAGGCTGGACGGAATGGGAGCTCCTCAAAAATGCCAAGCCGCGCTTCAAAGGCCACTACCAGCCTCTCAAACCCACCTGGGGCTGCTTTGATGAATCAGACCCCGCCTGGGCCGCCAGGGAAATCGCCCTCGCCGCAGACCACGGCATCGATGTCTTCCTCGTCGACTGGTACTGGTACTCCGGCGTGAAACTCATGCACGAGGCGCTTGAAAACGGTCTCCTCAAAGCCAAGAACAAAGACCGCATCAAGTTCGCCCTCATGTGGGCCAACCACCACTGGGCCGACTATTTCCCCGCTCCCTATGGCCAAAAGTGGAATTCCTGGCTCCCCTCGCGCCACTCGCCCACCGACTGGCACCGCGTCATCGATTACTGCATCGACCACTACTTCAACCAGCCCAATCACTGGCTCGTCGAAGGCGAACTCTTCCTGAGCCTCTTTGAGCCTCACCGCCTCGTCGCCGAAGTAGGCGGCCAAAAAGCCTTCAAAACCCTCCTCAACGCCACCAACAAAAAGCTCGCCAAAGCCAGGCTCCCCAAGCTCCATCTAAACGCCATGCTCTTCGTCCCTGACCGCGTCGAGCTTCTTCAGGACGCCGGCTTCGCCAGCACCAGCACCTACAACGTCATCAGCAGCGCGGCGGGCCTCGCCTCCAACGTCCTGGGCGGTGCAACCACCGACAACCCCATCGAGCAATACCCGGACGTCATCGCCGCGCACCAACGCCACTGGGAGCTCATGGCCCAGACATCGCTCCCCTTCGCCCCCGTCGTCACCACCGGCTGGGACGTCACTCCCCGCTGCCAACCCGACATACCCTGGCCCTTTGCCCCCTCACCCCTCTCCGGTAAGCGAGACTACCCCTACATCCACGTCGTCCAGGGCAACACGCCCAAACGGCTCGAAACGCTCTGTAAATACGCACTCAAACACTGCCAAACCCACCGCCCGGCACTCAACGCCGTCTTCATCAACGCCTGGAATGAGTGGACCGAAGGCTGTTATCTGCTGCCCGAAAAACGTTACGGCGAAGGCTATCTCAAAGCCGTCAAAAACGCCTTCGGCAAAGCACCTCAATAACCCCGCATTCCCTTGTCATCCTCTTCACCCCTCACGTTCTATTCCACAAATGAATCACCGGCTGCGCCAGCGTGTGCTCATACCCCAGCACCCCGATGCTCGCCGTCGTGCAGTAAAAAATCCGCGCTTGTCCCGGCGCCAACCCCAGCCACCTTGCCGCGATCATCCGGATGATGTGTCCGCTGGAAAACGCCACGACATTCCCTTCGTACTTCCTTGCGGCCGCCACGATCCGGTCCGCCCTCGCCGCCACATCTGCCGGTGACTCCCCATTGGGAACGCCCTCGTGAAACAAATCCCATGTCGGATTCAACTGTTTGATCTGAGCTGATGTAAGCCCCTCATAATCCCCATAGTGCCATTCCATCAGATCGGGATTGATCTCGGCCCGGTCGCCAAACCCCGCCAGCTCGCACGTGTGCTTCGCCCGGATCAGAGGGCTGGTGAACACATGCGTAAAGGGAATCCCATCCAGCCGCTGCTTCAACTCCCGCGCCCGCTGCAGGCCCAGCTCGATCAGCGGCTTATCCGTCCGCCCGGTGTGCTGCCCGGTCTGAGTCCACTGAGTATCGCCATGCCGGATCAGAAAAAGCTTTGGCAGTGTTTCCACGAAAAAAACCTTTGCTGAAAAACCACAGTCTACCGCTCCGAGCCCGCTCAATCTCACACCCACTGCCGGGCACTATTTCTTTGAACCCGCTTCATCCTCGCCCCCATTGAAATGCCTGTCGTAAAGATAAAGCATCGTAAATGAAACCCAAAGCCCACCTGCCACGGCCGCCAACCCAATCGCACGCATTTCGGCGAGTGCCATCGCCGTGAAAAGCGCTGCGACAAGAAACATCGCCCATTTCAATATCTTTAGACCCATGGCCATTCACCCCTGAATTGTTGCCGTAACAAACACAACATCTGATGCTCACACTATATCCGGTATTTAAAACAGCTCACCGCAAGCACCTCAGGACAATCGCATGTAACCAAAGTCCATGCGCATGCTGGCCCACTGCCTCATGCCCAATCACTTTCACATGGTCGTCTGGCCCGGGGAAGACGGCCACCTCTCCACTTTGATGCAGCGCGACACCACCGCTCGCGTGCAACGCTGCCCCCACCACTACACCCGTCGCCCCTACAATCCCTCCCTCCTTCACTTCATCCTTTTCCTGTCGTTTTTCGCTTATTCCCAAACGCTCACACCACCGGAATCCAACTCCGACTCAACTCCACGGCTCTACTTTCCATTTACTCCCTCCACTCCCTAATTGCGGTCCACTGCAATCACTACAGCGTTTCTCCTATGCCGCCCTCAATATCCCCCCACCCATAGATGCGGCATTTCCCAATTTAAAGCCTGTACCACAAGGGATAGGGTGTATTCAGTGAAACGGTACTTCACCAAGGAGCGAGCCATGAAGACCCCAAAGACCTTTTATGAAAAGCAGGAAGCCAAGCTGGCCAACCGTGACCCGCTCACGGGCACACCAGGCGCTCACCCTGTCGGCGTCGGCCTCGGCGCCACCACCGGTGCCGCCACTGGCGCATTCTTCGGCACCGTCACCGGCGGGCCCGTCGGCATGGTTATCGGTGCAGCCGTCGGCGGCGTCATCGGCGGCATGGCCGGCAAGGAAGCCGCCGAAAATTTCACTCCCACCTGGAATGACACCTACTGGCGAAACAACCTAGACCTCGCCCCCTACTACATCCCAGGCACCGCCTACGAACACTACGTCCCGGCCTACAAGTACGGCATTGAAAACGCCAAGGCTTACGCCGGTCTCGCCTGGGAGGAAGTCGAACCCAAGCTGGCCGCCCGGTGGGAGGAATACAAGGAAAATTCCTGCCTCATCTGGGACGAAGCCTGGCCCGCCGTCAAAGACGCCTGGGACCAAACCCGGGCTCGGATCGCAAACCCCGATCAAAACATGGTGACTGACCCCCTGGTCCAGCTCAGTGATCACCCGATGCAATCCGATACCAAGACGCAATAAGCTTTAGTCAGTGAAGTTTCTAGTCCAAAAACGTGCCTCCAAATAACGCAACTCGAAAGGATAAGTCATGCTTTATTACACCCTCGCTTTTCTTCTCATCGCGATCCTCGCTGGTGTCCTGGGCTTCACCGGCATCGCAGCCGGCGCAGCGGCCATCGCGCAGATCCTCTTCCTGGTCTTCCTGGTGTTGTTCGTGCTGTCCCTGATCATGGGCCTTTTCGCCCGCGGCAGGACGTCGTAAAGCACAAACGCCATAGCAAGGCCAGACCTGCGGGCATCACCAAAATGAGCCCCATGTGAAGCCCGCACAATGCCAAGCCCTGGAGGTCTTTAGCTCCGGGGCTTGGTGCTTTTTAGGGAAGGCACCTGGTTCGTGCGTCAACGATTGGCCGTTCTAAATCTGCCTGATCGGATCCCGGCTCTTAGCTCACCTGGATCTCCAGCTCGTAATCCAACCGCGTCGTCGCCCCGGTCCCCCTGAAATACCCGGACGTCGGCGCAGCCAGTTCCGGGTATGCCGCCCCGGCCAGCGCCACATAATCCGACCTGACGGCCTGTCCGGTTGAAGGGTCAAACCCTCGCCATCCGGCGCCGGGCAGATACACCTCCACCCAGGCATGCAGGTACCGGTTGCCGTCGGGTGCGGGCTTGGCTACATACCCGCTCACAAACCGGCACGCCACGCCTGCGCGCCGGCACGCATCCATGTACAGCAGCGAAAGATCCCGGCACGCCCCCTGCTTCTCCCACAGCGTCCGCGCGGGCGGCCACGGCCCGTCTTCCTCACGCACAATCAGCTTGTGCGTCTTATGAATCTCTTCGCACAACCCCACCAGAAAGTTGACTGTGTTCCCCTCAGTCTCATCGGTGATGCGTTGCGCCAGCGCATCCACATCCGGGTCATTGGGGCTCATCAGCCAAAGATACGGGCTCATCACATGCCGAAGCGACGCCTCATAGTTCGGCGGCAGCGATACCGCACCTTCCGGCAAAACAAAGTTCAGCGGATGCTCACGATCCACCTTCACCCGCGACGTCACCGTCACCGTCAACCATTCATGGAACCCGTTGAACCAGATCTGAATCGCACTCTGACCATCGATATCCACCACCACGCTCTGCCCCGCAGGCGCCGGATCGATCTTCACATCAAACATTTCCAGCTTCTGATAAGCGTCTTCCCGCGGCGAAAGCCGAACGGTCAGCGGCTCAATAAACACCGGCTTGCTGTACCGGTACTTCAACACGTGGCGGATTTCAAAATACATAGTGTTTCTTCAACCAAACTTTAGGCGCAAAAGCATAACCACTTCTAACGCGAATGCCTCTTTCGCCTGTCGAAGTCCCCCGACAAATCCGCTCTCATCCTCACGGCGTCACATAAGGCCGCGCCAGAAAGAAGTGATCAATCACCTCCCCGCCCACGCTGTTGAGCTTGCCTTGAAACGCATCCAGATATTCATGCACACCCTGCGCAATGATGTCCGACACCTGCGCATAGTTCAGTTCCGCCCGCAGCCGGCCAAGCTGCTGCTCCGCCGGGTTGGTGAACGACCCATGCGCAGACCCGGTGATCGCGTGCATCGCCTCGCTCACCTCGTTGAGGCAAAACCGGATTGCCCGTGGGAAATCAGGGTCCAGAATCAGGAATGTCAGCACCCGCTCGGGCATGATCCGTTGATACCGCTTGCGGTACATCTCCAGCGCGCTGGCGCTCTTGAGCAGCGCCGCCCATTGGATGTTGTCGTACGGCGTGCCCACATCATGCACGTGAGGCAGAAGAATGTAGTACTTCACATCCAGAATGCGCGAGGTCTTGTCCGCCCGTTCCATCATCCGGCCCATGCGCGCCCACTGCCACGATTCATTATGGCTCAGCGTGTTATCCGTCAGCCCGCAAAACAGGTGGCTGGCGTTCTTCACCTGCTGATAAAACCCATGCAGATCGCTCAGGCCCGGGTCCTCCGATGCATCGCGCACCAGCAGATAAAACCGGTTGAGGCTCTCCCACATTTCGGAGCTGATCACATCGCGCACGCCCCGGGCGTTCTCCCGCGACACATTCAAACAAGACAAAATCGAATTCGGGTTCGTCCGGTCAAACGTCAGGAACCGCGTCACGGTTTCCTGTGTCGCCGTGCCGTACTTGGCCACAAAGCTTTCATGGTCACCGCTGGTGATCACAAGCGGTTCCCACTGCTCACCCTGGTCTGCCGGCAAATCCAGCATCAGGTGCGTGTTCACATCGATGAACCGGGCCACGTTCTCCGCCCGCTCCACCATCCGGCTCATCCAGAAAATCGAATCAGCTACTCGGCTCAGCATACCTTTGTCCTTCTAACCCCCTCTCCCTTTGGGAGAGGGCTGGGGTGAGGCCGCCACTCGTATGACATGGGCGAAACCACACCTCAATTTTTGTGTCTAAAACGGTTCACCACTGATAGCGGCGTTAAATCTTCGCCCCGCCCACGGCATCGCTCATCTGCTTCTGCAGTTGCTTCAGCCTCGCCTTGGGGTCGCCGTCTTCCAGCACCCAGGTGTCTTTGCTGCCGCCGCCTTGGGAGCTGTTCACCACCAGAGATCCCTTTTTCAGCGCCACGCGTGTCAGCCCGCCGGGCAGCACGTACACATCCTGCCCGTAAAGCACATACGGCCGCAGGTCCACATGCCTGCCTTCAAAATTGTCGTCCACGATCACCGGGCACCGTGAGAGCGCCACCGTCGGCTGGCCGATGTAGTTCCTCGGGTTCGCCTCGATGCGCCTTGCGAATTCCTCACGCTCAGCCTGCGAGGCATGCGGGCCCACCAGCATGCCGTAGCCGCCCGCTTCGTTCGCGGCTTTCACCACGAACTTATCCAGGTTGCTCAGCACATGCTGCCGCTGTTTGTCGTCCCAGCACACGTATGTCGGCACATTGGGCAATATCGCGTCTTGCCCCAGGTAGTACTTGATGATCGCCGGCACGTACGCATACACCACCTTGTCGTCGGCGATGCCCGTCCCCGGCGCGTTGGCCAGCGTCACCCGTCCTGCCCGGTACACATCCATGATGCCCGGCACGCCCAGCATGGAATCCGCATTAAACGCCAGCGGATCAATAAAGTCGTCATCAATGCGCCGGTAGATCACGTCCACCTTCTCAAAGCCGCGTGTCGTGCGCATGTGCACAAACCCGTCGGCCACCACAAGGTCGCGCCCCTCCACCAGTTCCACGCCCATCTGCCGCGCCAGGAAGGCATGCTCGAAATACGCCGAGTTAAATACCCCGGGCGTCAGCACGCAGCACACCGGCGCGTGGCTGCTCTTGGGTGCCACATACTGCAGCATCTCCAGAAGCCGATTCGGATAATCGTCCACCGGCTTCACCTTCGACGCCGTAAACGCCAGCGGAAACGACCGCTTCAAAAGCTGCCGGTTCTCCAGCACGTACGACACGCCCGAAGGGCAACGCATGTTGTCCTCCAGCACATAAAACGTGCCGTCGGAATCGCGTACCAGGTCGATCCCGTTGATATGGCACCACACATCATGAGGCGGCCTTAGCCCCACGCACTGCGGCCGGAAGCTCTTGCCCGTATGAATCACATGCTCAGGGATCACCCCATCCTTGACGATCTTCTGATCCCCATAAATATCGATCAAAAACAGGTTCAGCGCCCGCACCCGCTGCTTGAGCCCCGCTTCGAGCTTCTCCCAATCATGTGATTCGATAATCCGCGGAATCAGGTCAAACGGAATGATCCGATCCGTCCCCTGGTTGTTCCCGTAAACCGTAAACGTGATGCCCGCCTGCATCATCGAAACTTCCGCGGCCTTCTGCCTGCGCGTCAGTTCCGCTTGAGGCAGCTCCTTAAGCCTCGCGATAAGCGCGGAAGCCCCCCGCCTCGGCACGCCTGGCGCGCTGAAAAGCTCATCGAAAAATTGATCCAGCTGATAGTTCTCAAAAATAGGCATGTGATAGCGGCCTTAAACCAATTCCCGCTTATTTCGGGCAAGCCACGGGTTTTTCGCCCGCAAACCCGCCCACCCTCTTCCAAACCGCAAACTAAAGGAACCCGCGCCAAATGTAACACAAATCCCGCGAAGGCACCCAATTGCGCCCGCGCAGGCATTTCTAACCGCAATACGCGCCATACCCCACGCATCAGGTCTCCGCACCGCGCTCTGTCAACGAGAAAAATCCTCATTTTCAAGGGCTCAAATTTATAAATCACAAATTTCAAATGATAAATCCCTTCCCTCTTCCCCACGCTATCCTGTCCTCTTCCATCAAACTAAACCTCAACCGCCTCCACCCACCCCGAGTCCAACTCCCCATGAAGCACCTCCATCCCGGCACCGTCGTCCTCCTTGCCGCCCTCTGCTCCACGCTCGGCTGCGCCACCGCATCCACCGCCCAGGCGCCCGCTCCCGCTGCCCCCGTGCCCGCCACTGCGCCCGCCCCGTTCCAGGTCCCCCCGCTTGACCAGATCAAATTCGGCCCACACCCGCGCGTGGCCCTTTCTCCCGACGAAGCAAAAGCCCTTCGCGCCCAGGCAGACTTTGAGGCCGATAAGGCCGCCGCCGCCAAAGCCGGCGACAAGCTCCTGGCAAACCCGCCTGAGCTCCCCGATGGCTACGGCTCCTGGACGTTCTATTACGCCAATCCCGAAACCGGCACAGACCTCGTCCCCATCAACGCCAAGGCTCACAAGGACCCCAAAACCGGTCAGATCTTCACCGATGAGCGCACCGTTGCCGCCTATCGCGGGCGCATGCACTATGCCCTGGAAAAAGCCTCTGAAACCCTCGCCTGGGCCTACTTCTACACCAACGACGACAAATACGCCCAGGGCGTTATCCGCATCCTCGGTTTCCTCGCCGAACAATACCCCACCTACCCTGAACGGCTCGACCGCTGGGGCCGCACCGGCTGGCTCGCCCCCCTGGGCGGCCGGCGCTACGTCCAAACCCTTGACGAAGCCGTAGGCGTCATCGCTCTGGCCCGCGCCTACGACCTCACCTACAACTCCCCCGCCTGGACGCCCGAAGTACGCAAGAAAGTCGAAGACCAATTCTTCCGCGGCACCGCCAAATCCCTCTCATGGTTCCGCCAGCCTCACAACCACCAGACCTGGTACAACGCCGGCCTCGTCGCCATCAGTTGCGTTCTGGGCGATGCCGCGATGTACCACAATGTCCTTACCATGGACAAGGGGATCGTCGAACAGCTCGGCCGCAACGTCGGCTCCGACGGCCTCTGGGCCGAAGGCACCATGGCCTATCACAGCTACGCACTCCAGGCGATCCTTAAAACCGCGGATATCGCCGCCCGCAACGGTGTTGAGCTCAAGAAAATCCCTCAACTCAAACTCCTCATCCAGGGCCCCATCTACGCCGCATATCCCAACGGAGTCTTCCCCGCCATCAACGACTCCGACCCCACCGGCATCGGCGGGTTTGATTACGCCTTCAAATGGGCCTACAAAGCTTACGGCGAACCCTTCTTCGCTCAGGCCGACGCCCAGGGCGACCCCAAAGCCCTCGCCGCCCTGCTTGGGCCTGACGCCAAAGTCCAGTGGCCCCTGGACCTCCCCTCCATGAACCTCGCCGACGCCGGCCTGGCCATCCTCCGCATCGGCTCGGGCCCAAATGCCAACTGCATGTTCATCGACTACGGCAAGCACGGCATCGCCCACGGCCACTACGACAAGCTCAACATCACCCTCTTCGCCAACGGCCGCGAATGGATTCTCGATCCCGGTCGCCTCACCTACTCCCACAAGGAATACACCACCTGGGTCAAGGAAACCATCGCCCACAACACCGTCACCATTGACGGCCGCACCCAATCCGCCACCGAAGGCAAGCTTCTCTGGCTCAAATCCTCTCCCGACAAAAATGCGCCCGACGCCTGGACGGCCCTCCATGCTCAATGCGACACCGCCTACACCGGCGTGAAGCTCAACCGCACCCTCCTCATGACCCCCGACTTCCTTCTGGACGTCTACGATGTCGCCGCGGACTCCCCCCGTCAGGTGGATTACATCTTCCACACCCGATCGCAAAAGGTGGAAGAATCCTCTCCCACCCTTCACCCCGAGGCGAAGGTCAAGCGCGCCCCCGAAACCTCCGACGGCTACCAGCACCTCACCGACCAGCACCATTACATCACCAAAGACCCCACCGACTGGACCTTCACCCAGGACAAGCTCAAGCTTCGCGCCTACTTCCTCCCCACAACCGGCCAGAACGATGAATGGATCACCACCTGCAACGGCATCGGCTACCACGTCAGCGAAATGACGCCCTCTCTTCTTCGCCGCCGCAGCAACACCGACAAAACCCGCTTCACCACTCTCTTTGATCTTTCAGGCGCCGCCACCGGCATCACCAGCGCCAAAGCCATCGGCGAAAACACCTTTGAAATCACCACCCCCACCAAAACCTGGACCATCACCCTCACCCCAGGCACGGACGGCCCAAAGGTCACCACCAAATAGCATCCACACCCGCACTCTTCGGGGATTGGTCCCCCTTCCCGTTGAACCACCGACTCCCGCCTCACCCTCTCTTCTCCAGATCGCACATCAATAAAAAAGCCGGAGGCAAGCGCCAAACGCCTGCCTCCGGCTTTAAAATTTCGCACGCAAACCTCAAGCCTTCGACAGATACTCCTCCAGCCCATCCAGCGATCCAGTCCAGCCTTGCGTCATGCCCGCCCTTGCCTTCACAAAGGTCTCAAGGTCTTCACGCGGCACATTGCCGATGGGTTCCCACGTGATCGTCACTCGAGTCTGGTCCGGCCCTTCCGCGGTCAGGTCGACTATTGTCAGCATCGTCTCCGGCCATGTCGCCGACATCGGATGCCGGGTGATTTTTTCATTCTCGTCACAGAACTGCTGGGTGTAGACGATCTGATTGGGCTTCTCCATTTTCAGATACTCAGCCCGCCCGCACATCTTCATGCCGTTGGCGCCGGTCATGACGGAAAACGCGCTTCCCCCCGGGCGAATGTCCGCCCGCTTGTATTCCAATTTAAAACCCGCCGGCGTCAGCCAATGTGAAAGATGTTTGGGGTTGGTCCACATGTCGTACATCACATCGATCGAAGCATCAAAAGTCCGGTTGATGACAAACTTTTCCTTGCCTGAAGTTTCCTTCTCCAGGTACTCGGCCAGACGATCCCACGTCGCATTCCCCCCGGCTTTCTTGATGAACGCGCGCGTCTCCTTCGCCGCTTCCGGGGTCGGCAGCGCCATGCTCATTTCCATCTGGGTCTTCCCCTTCACCTCCTTGAAATACACCGTCACCCGGAACATTGCCGGCTGGGTTTCATTCGCGCCATGGTCATACACCAGCTTCGAGTGCGTCTGCACCTCCAGATACTTGGTCCTGTTCTCGTAGTTCGTGCCGTCGGGCCCATGCATCGTGTAGTTCCAGTGGCCGCCCGTCCGTAAATCCTTGCTGTGCGTCGTAAGCGTAAATCCGCGCGGCCCCCACCACTGCGCCACCTGCTTGGGGTCTGTCCATGCGTCCCACACCACCTTCAGCGGCGCGTCATACACACGGTTGATCTTGATCTCATTGGATTCACTTTTTACGGCCATTCTTCTTTCCTTTCGCTTTCTTCTGCTGGTTAGATGTGACGGTTTTCAGATACTCATCCAGACGATCGAAACTTTCTTCCCAAAACTGCCGGTACTGCTCCATCCAGTCCGCAGCCCCCTTAAGCGCCTCACCATTGATCCGGCAAGGCCGCCACTGCGCATCGCGCGTTTTGATGACCAGCCCCGCCCGCTCCAGCACTCTCAAATGCTTGGTCACCGCAGGCAGGCTCATGTCATTCAAAAACGGCTTGGCCAGATCAGAAACATTCGCCTCCCCTTTGGACAAGCGTGCCAGCATCGCCCTTCGGGTCGGGTCTGCAAGCGCTGAAAAGGTTTGGCTGAGTCTGTCGTGCACTGTATCGTACCGTTTGGTTAATTAACTGATTGGTTTAATATAGAACCCGCCTCACCCACTGTCAAGACCATTTCCGTTTGAGGTCATTCACGTCATCAAACCGCTCTGGACCAGAAGCGCCGGCGTCCCGCCGGCTCCCGATCAAACCCCTTCACCGACAATAGGTGAACTCTTCGGTCGCCAATCTCTCTAAATCCGCTCTCTCCGCAGAACAGGCTTTTTCGAAGCCCCCCGATAATGAATCCCGATAACCCGTGCGCGAAAATCCCACTTTCTGGAAGCCAACGCCTCACTCCCAACCCCGCCCCCTGCATTCACCAAAAAAATCGCCTAAAATATCCTCCCTATGACCAAGCCCGTCACCCTCATCATCCGTACCGCCGGCACCAACTGTGACCGCGAGCTCGCCCACGCCTTCAGCCTCGCTGGCGCGGAGCCCGTCTACAAGCACCTCTCGGACCTCATCGCCGACCCCGCCATCCTCCAGCAGGTCGACATGATCGGCTTCCCAGGCGGCTTCAGCTACGGCGACGACATCGCCGCCGGCCGCATCTTCGCCAATCGCATTAAGCATCAGCTCTATCAGCCCATCCAGGACGCCATCAAACGCGGCGTCCCCATGATCGGCATCTGCAACGGCTTCCAGGTCATGGTCAAGCTCGGCCTCCTGCCCGAACCCGGCGCCGGCCGCCAGACCGCAACCCTGGCCGACAACCTCTCAGGCCGCTTCACCGACAAATGGGTCAGCCTCGATTCCGTCCCCGACTCCGTCTGCATCTGGACCAAAGGAATGACCGGCATCCTCGACCTCCCCATCGCGCACGGCGAAGGCCGCTTCGTCCCCGAATCCGACGAACAACTCGCCAACCTCAAGTCCCGCAGGCAGATCGCCCTGCGCTACACCCTGGAAGCCTCCGCGGCCTTCCCCGGCAACCCCAACGGCTCCACCGATAACATCGCCGGTCTCTGCGATCCCTCCGGTCTCGTCCTGGGCCTCATGCCTCACCCCGAGCGCAACACCCACCCCACCAATCACCCGCACTGGACACGCAAGAACTCCGAAGCCCTCGCCAAAACCCCCGCGGGCCTCAAGTTCTTCCAAAACGCCGTCCAGTATGTGCTCTCCAAAAAGCCCGTCACCGTCTAACACCCTATTGTCTAATGCAGGATGCGACCGAGTCCTCGAGGCTCACCACCCCGGCTCCAAGACCAGACATACTCTTGAAAATCAGCCAGGCCCCTCTCCAGGGGGTCTTAAGCGCTGGCACGCCCGCACGGCGGAGCTTCAAGCAGCCCGCCCCTCTTCAATTCATAACTCGTAACTCACAATTCCCCAGCCACGCTTCCATCAGCCAATCACCCGCCCCTCAACCTTTGTCTTTGCCCTCTGCTTTAGGTGCCTTTTTCCCGCCCCCGCCCGCCAGCTTATCCAGAGAAAACCGGCCCGGACCCGTGGCCGACAAAAGCAGCGCCAGCCCAGCCAGCACCACCAGGTAAACCCCGGCATTCCACGTGCTCGAAGGCATACCATGCTCACGGAACACAGCAAACAGCACCGTCAGCAAAATCAGCAGCATCGCCAGTGCCGCGGCCCGCGCGTAAATCCCTACCAGGATGAACACCGCCATCAAAAGCGCCACGTAAGGCAGCGCATAAGCGTAATACATGCTCACTTTCACAGGCAGATACCCCGGGTCCAGCGGCTTATACACATCCCGGTAAAACACCTCATGCCCGTACGTCCCGCCCTCGCCGGCCCGCATGTACATGATCGCCTGCGCAGCCACCACACCCCCAAACGTCAACCGATTCACCAGCAGCGCAAAACTCATGAACATCGAATCATTTCCGGGGCTTGCCATATCCATCCTGTCGCTTCAAATGGGGTATCTTCAAATACATCTACTTATCGGCCATTACCACCCCCAACCATGAATCAACCCATGAACCAAGTTCAACAAAACCCCGCCTCCTGGCGTGATATCACCGCTTACCTCGCCTCAGGCCGCAACGCGCAAACCGATGACACCCCGGCCTTTACCAGCGCCCTCGCTGCCGGCCCCGGCGTGGTCGTCGTCCCCGCCGGCCACTTTCGCGTGCAGGGCATCTGCGTCCCCCCCGGCGTCACCCTCCAGGGCTCGGGCATGGCCAGCGTCCTCCTGCCCGCCGGCCCAGGCCCCGTCATCCTTCAGGAGTCCTCCCACAGCTTCGCCATCAAAGACCTCTCCATCCTCTCCTCTCCCCATGTCGCCCCAGCCACGCCAAGCAGCGCCCACAGCCACGGCCTGCTCATCAAACGCTGCTACCACTACCGCATCACCGGCGTCACCGTCCGCGGCTTCGGCTTTGCAGGCATTGAGATCACCCGTACGCCCCTTGGCCATGCCGAAGCCGCATTCTGCGACGGCGGCATGCTCTCCCAGATCACCTCCTCGGAAAACGCCATCGGCGTCCTCTTCAACACCCGAGGCGAATACACCGTCCTCTCGGATTCCTCCATCCTCCGAAACCAGGTCGGCTCCATCATCCACGCCGGCAACTGTCGCATCACCGGCTGCTCCATCTCCGGCAACCACGACGGCATCTGGATCGTCGACCACGAAAACGGCTCCCACGGCGTTATCTCCAACTGCCTCGTCAACCACAACACCCGCTACGCCCTCCTCGTCCGCGACGTCTTCAATGGCATGCTCATCACCTCCTGCTGCTTCTTCTACGGCGAAATCCTCATCCAACGCTCCGTGGGCATCCTGCTCTCAAGCTGCGAAGCCGATGTCCCGATCACCTTCGAACACGGCAAAAACAACACCTTCACCAACAACTGTCTGATCGGCGCAAAAGCCAAAATCACACTCGAGCCGGACACCCGAACGTGAACATGTGATCTTTGTTCTTTCCGGCTCCCTCTCCATCAGGAAGAGGGTTGGGATGACGGCCAATACGATTCAATTAAACCTTTGCATCCTCATCCGGAGCGCTGAAGGCACGCCCCTATTACAGCCAGGGTCGCAGCGCTTCTTAGCGCGTAGGCCCTGGTGAATACATAAAAAC
>CAZIWA010000063.1:7114-30640 GCA_964542875.1 uncultured Phycisphaeraceae bacterium | reverse complement strand
TACGAAGAGAATTTTCAGACAGAGCTTAGTGCCCGGCGGGCCAGCCGTTGGGGTAGCGGTCCAGCCAACCCTGGTTGACCTTGGTGGGGTCTGCATAGGTGTTCCCGGCGTGGTCTTTGCCGCGGGCGAGGTAGACCTGGAAAGGGTCATTGGGGTTGACGCGGGTGTACTTCACGGTGGTGGGCATGAAGCGCATGGTGTACCCGCAGCGGCGGTGGAGGCCGGTGTTGGCGTGGGAGCCGTGGATGAGCTTGGCGTGGTGCAGGGAGCAGGTGTTGGGGGTGAGGATGCAGTCGACCGCTTTGGATTCGTCGAAGGTGCCTTTTTTGACTTCGGTGCCGAAGACTTCGCGGGCGGGGTCCGGGACGGCGACGTATTCGGAGAAGCCGTTGGCGTGGCTGCCGGGGATGACGCGCATGCAGCCGTTGTCGGGGTTGGAAGGATCGATGGCGAGCCAGACGGTGACGACTTCCATGGGGCTTAGACGGCCCTTCCAGTAGGAAGAGTCTTCATGCCAGGGAACCCGCTTGCCGACTTTGGGGGGCTTGCAAATGAAGTGGGAGCTAAAGAGCGCGATGTCCGGACCGATGAGGGGTTCGACGAGGTCCAGCACCTGGTCGTCCATGAGCCATTCAAAGAGCTTGGGCTCGGCGAAGTGCGGGACATCCATGTGTTCGGGCGAGGCTTTGTCGAAGCGGAGCCATTTTTCGAGAAGGACTTCGAAGAAGGATTTGAGGGCGTTGAACTTGGCGGGAGTGAAGACGGGTTTGTTGTGGAGGAGAAAGCCGTCTTTCTTGTAAGCGGCCTGTTCTGACGCGGACAAAAGGGGGGAGGAGGTTTGCATGAGGCGCTCCGATGAGTTTTAGATAAGGAACCGAGCTTAAACCATTGTGATAATCCTGAAATAGCGTGTCTTGTCTTTAAATGATGGTCTGATAGTCCTAAAATGATTTATATGGCTACGTTGAAATTGCGGATTAAGGACTTTGTAGCGCCGGGCGACCATTCGCACGTGGGGCGGTCGGTGTTTTCCGAAGGGCGCAAGGTGCCGTTTCACGAGCACGATTTCGCAGAGGTGTTCTGGGTGGAGACGGGAAGGGGGATGCATCTGAGGAACGGAGAAGATGAAGATCTGAGGCCTGGGGTGTTGTGCTTCATCAAACCCGAAGACCGGCATGGGTTTGCGGCCAAGGCGAGCGATGGGCTGGCGATCATGAATGTGGCTTTCCGGAAGCGGGTGGTGATGGAATTGGCGGAGCGGTATGGGGAAGAATTTTCACCTTGGCCGTGGGCGGGAGCCAGCGGGATGCGCGTGGCGCTTGACCCGGAACTGACGCAGCGGCTGACCCGGTGGGCGCAGGACCTGGCAGGGCATCCGGAAAGCCGGGTGCGGCTGGATCGCTTTTTGATTGATGTGCTGACGCTGACGCGCGTGGGGGCCAGCGGGCCGGTTCGCGGGGAGACGGGGCCGGAGTGGCTGGAGAAAGCGCGGCGGGGGTTTTGTTCGCCGGAGCAGTTTGCCGGGGGAGTGGCGGCGTTTGCCGGGCTGGCCGGGCGTTCCCCGGAGCATGTCAATCGGACGCTGCGGACGCTTTGGGGAGTTTCAACGACGCAGTTGATCAATGAGATTCGGCTGGAGTGGGCACGAAGGCAGCTTCAGTTGACCGACGACAGCGTGACAAGCGTGGCGATGGAAGCGGGGTTTGAGAACATCAGTTATTTCATTCGGATTTTCAAAGGGCGGTATGGGCTGACGCCGCAGGCGTACCGGGGGAAGAATCGCGGGCCGTTGCCGATGGGGTGAGGAGTGTTTCGGGGGGCGAGGGATCGGAACCATCAGTTATTACGTTCAGGGCATCCGATGGCGGCCCTCAGCCTAACCCTCTCCCAGTGGACTGATCATTCCCCAAGTTTTGAAATGAGCGTTGGATGTGCAGAAGCGAAGAGGAAGAGTTTTACCGCGAAGGCGCGAAGACGCGAAGTTAAGAGGCGGAAAAGTCAGAGTCGGGAAAGGGTGAAGACAAAGGCAGACGGAGTTAGGTCGTTACGGGGTGGCTGGCGTGGACGTGGGCGCGTGCCATGTCTTCCAGAAACTTGGGTAATGATCAGCCCAAGGGGAGAGGGGGCAGGAAGCGTTTTCGCGTCGCAGGGTCAGGCGGGTTTGCAGAATTTGTTGACGGCGGCGGTGCGGAAGGAAGGCATGGCGGTGCCGATGTCTCCCAGGGCGCCGGCGAGCTGTACGATCCAGACGGTGACAAGGCCGGATGTGGGGTGGATGGTGAGGTTGGTCTGGTACGCGCCGCCGTGGCCGAAGCCGTCGCCGTGGGGGAGGTTTTGGTTTTCGCGGATGAGGGCGAAGCCCAGGCCGTAGTCCGGGCTGGAGCCGGGATCGGGGGCGACGGTGGTGAAGTGTTTGAGGGTTTCTTCCTTAAAGAGGCGCTTGCCGTTGACGGTGCCTTTGTTGAGCAGGAGTTGGCCGAATTTGATCATGTCGCCGGCGGTGGAGTAGTAGCCGCCGCCTGGGAAGGCGTGACGGGCGGGATTGGTGAGCGGGGAGGTGAGGTAGCCGCATTCGATGGGCTCCAGGGATTTGGTTTCCTGGTTGGCGAGGTAGATGGTGACGAGGCGTTTGGCCTGGGCCGGGGAGAGGACAAAGGAGGTGTCGGACATGCCAAGAGGATCAAGGATGCGGGTTTTCATGAACTGGTCGTAGGGCATGCCGGAGACGACTTCGATGATGCGGCCGAAAGTGTTCAAGCCAGGGTTGGAGTATTGGTATTTGGTGCCGGGCTCTGACTGGAGCGAGGTGGCGGCGTAGAGGCGGGTGAGGAAGTCCAGCGGGAAGACGTCCTGCTTCCAGGGCTCCAGGGGGGAGACGCTGGGGAAGCCCGCGGTGTGAGCCAGAAGGTGGCGGACGAGCATGGTGTTTTTGGCGCGGCGGCGGAGCTGGACGTCTTCGTCGCCGCCGAGGATGACCCAGGGGGATTTGAATTCGGGGATGTATTTTTCGACAGGTGCGTTCATATCAAGCTTGCCGTCGTCGACGAGCATGATGCCGGCGGTAGCGGTCATGGGCTTGGTCATGGAAGCGATCCAGACGACGCTGTCAGTGGTCATGGGCGCTTTGGTGGCCAGGTCGGATACGCCGTGCGCTTCGAGGGCGAGGAGGTTGTTTTTGTCCGCCACCGCGGCAACGGCGCCAGGGAGATAGCCGGCCTGGATGTAGCGGGAGATGATGTCGGTGAAGTGGGGTTGCAGGGTCATGGCTTGGCCTTTATCTGGAGAGGGCTTGGTGAAAACCAGCCGTGATATGTTAGCTGGCGAACAGATGCGCGAAGTGTAGGGCCGGTGAAGGCCTTCATTTCCAAACGGAATTGTTTTTGGACAATTTAGCGCCAATACAAGGAAGAGATTCTTCAGCACCCATCGAGGGTGCTGAAGAACAGGACACAATCAAATGATCATTGTCCGGGGGCTGCGCTCGAAGACTCGAAGACTCGCTGACCCCCGGCTACGTGCGGTTGCCGCGCTGGGGCGCAGAAAATGCCGGTCGTGCTCGCATCCAAATGCACGTGACCCTGTAACGTTGCTAAAGAGTCTGTTTTTGACGCATAGGGGGATGCGATGCCGGCAAGTGCGACTCCCTCCGAAGGCCCTGTGCCCGACGGACATACGACAAAGCGAATATCCGATAAAGTGCTGACGGACTTACGCGGTGAAACGGCTGAGCAGACGTAACTTCAACCGATCGGGTGAGACCTTGAACGACGATGTGGCACACCTTAAGCGCATGGGCTACGACCAGGAACTGCACCGGGGCATGGGGAGCTTTTCCAATTTTGCGATTTCATTTTCGATCATCTGCATCCTGGCGGGGGGGATCACGTCGTTTCACCTGGGGTTTGGAATCATCGGCGGGGCGGCGGCGGGAATCGTGTGGCCGGTGGCGTGCGTGCTGTCGCTGATCGTGGCGGCCACGATGGCACATGTGGCATCGGCCTACCCGACCGCGGGAGGGCTTTACCACTGGGCTTCCATCCTGGGTGGAACGGGATGGGGATGGGGCACGGCGTGGCTGAACCTGGCCGGCCTTGTAGCGGTGTTGGCAGGCATCAACGTGGGGACGTACAGCTTCATCATGGGATCGGTGGCGCCGCTTGTGCATTTCGACCTGAATTCTCTGAGCGACGGGCAGAAAGTGGTGGTGCAGATCCTGGGGGTGAGCGCGATCACGCTGTCGCAAGCGGCGATCAATCACCTGGGCATCCGGCTGACAACGCGGCTGATCGATTTTTCGGGGTACCTGATCATGGCGGTGGCAACGCTGCTGACTGTCGCGCTTATGGTGTACGCCAAGAGCCTGGATTTTTCACGGCTGGTGACGTTTTCCAACTTTTCAGGCGGGGCGTGGGACGGGGCTGCGCCGCAATCCAGCAACATGGCGTACCTGATCGCGCTGAGCGTGATTCTGCCGGCGTACACCATCACGGGGTTTGACGCGTCGGCCCACACCTCGGAAGAAACGGTGGAAGCGGCCTGGAGCGTGCCGCGGGGGATTGTGCAGTCTGTGCTGGTGTCGGCGATTGCGGGATGGGCCATGGTGTGCGCGTTTGTGCTGGCCATGCCGAGTGTGGAAGAGGCCGCAACACAGGGGAGCAACGCGGTGGTGTGGACGATGACCAGCGTGCTGCCGGGATGGATGGCAGCGGCGTTTATCGTGGGCATTGCGGTGGCGCAGTACCTGTGCGGGCTGGCGACGGTGACGTCCGCATCGCGGATGATGTTCGCGTTTTCGCGCGATGGAGGACTGCCGTTTTCGGCGAGCCTGAGGAAGGTAAGCCAGAAGTTCAAGACGCCTGCGGTGGCGATCTGGGTGGCTTCGTTCCTGACCATTTTGTTTTGTGTTTACACGCCGGTGTACGGGACGATTACCGCGGCGGCGGTGATCTTCCTTTACATCTCCTACACGGTACCGACGGTGCTGGGCTATTTTGCTTCGGGGAAGACCTGGCGGGACCCTGGGCCGTGGAGCTTGGGCGTGCTTTACCGGCCGCTGGCAGTGGTGTCTGCGCTGGCATGCGCGGGGCTGGTGGTGGTGGCGATGCTTCCGCCTTATGAGACGAATGTGAAGACGCTGGCGGCTGCGGTGGTGCTGCTGGTGGTGGTGTGGTTTGGTTTTGAGAGGCGGCGGTTTCAGGGGCCGCCGAAGGTGGAGGAGGGTGAGGCAGAGTTAAGATCATCGGGCCTGGGTTGAACGTTATTTTGCCAGGGCGCGCGGATCCAGGCGCTTGCGCCCGCTCACGCGGGTGTGAATCTTTTTTCGTTGGCCGTAAAAACAACAAACCCTCGCGGATGAGCGCGAGGGTTTGTTGTTTAGTGGGAGTGGAGGGATTTGAACCCCCGAAGGCGTAAGCCAACAGATTTACAGTCTGTCCCATTTGGCCACTCTGGAACACTCCCTAGATGTTTGAGGCGGAGATTATACCATGCGGTTTGGATGAGTAAAATCGATGGTTTGGGCGGGAAAGAATGGGGGTGGATGACAGATTCCGCGGGGAGAGCAGATTCAGGGAGATGGGCGACTGAAGAGTCGCTTTTGCCGGTGAAGGTGGATGATTGGAAGCGGGCGGGACGCCGGCGTTCCCGATCCCGACGCATGCAGCCAAAGATTGGGGATTGTGGAATCCGGGGGTTGCGGAGAGCCCGTGGGGATATGCAAAGCCGGGATTTGATGTCGGATGGCGGTTAAGTGCCTGGTGGTTCTCGCTTTGGCCGGGAATCTTTGTTATCACTTTGCGACTGAATCCAACAATCCGCCAGGAGACTTTGCGATGCCACTAGTCGACATGCCGATGGAAAAACTGCTTGCGTACGAAGGCCGGAATCCCAAGCCCAAGGATCATGATGCGTACTGGAAGCGGGCGCTGAAGGAACTGGCGGATACGGATGCGAAGATCGAGCTGGTGAAGGCGGATTATCAGTTGCCTTTCGCCGAGTGCTTTCATCTTTACTTCACGGGTGTGAAGGGCGCGCGCGTGCATGCCAAGTACCTGCGGCCCAAGAATGCCTCGGGCAAGCACCCGGCGGTGGTGCAGTTTCACGGTTACTCGGGCTCATCAGGCGATTGGCATGACAAGGCGGCCTACGCGGCGCTTGGGTTCTCCGTGTTTTCACTGGACTGCCGGGGCCAAGGCGGCAAGAGCCAGGACACCGGCGGCGTGGTGGGCAATACGCTCCGAGGACACATCATCCGCGGGCTGGATGGCAACCCCGATGGGCTGCTGTTCCGGGATATCTTCCTGGATACGGCACAGCTTGCGGGCATCGCCATGAACATGCCGGAAGTGGATGCCAAGCGCGTGGGCTGCTTTGGCGGGTCGCAAGGCGGGGCGCTGACGATCGCGTGTGCGGCGCTGGAGCCAAGGATCAAGCGTGCGGCGCCGGTGTTCCCCTTCCTGTCGGACTACAAGCGCGTGTGGGAGATGGACCAGGCCAAGGCGGCGTATGAAGAGCTGCAGACGTATTTCCGGCATTTTGATCCGCTTCATGAGCGGGAAGAGGAAGTGTTTACGAAGCTGGGGTACATCGATATCCAGTTCCTTGCGCCGAGGATCAAGGCGGAGGTGTTGATGGGTGTGGGGTTGATGGACACCATTTGCCCGCCTAGCACGCAGTATGCGGCGTACAACAAGATCAAGAGCAAGAAGAGCACGGTGATTTACCCGGACTTTGGGCACGAAGCGCTGCCCGGGTTTACGGATAAGACGCTGCAGTTCATGCTGGGGCTGTGAGAAGCGGCCGCAGGCTTGCGTTAACCAGTAAAAGAAGATTGAAGAAACGGGAGTTTCCATGACTGTTGAATTGATTGCGAACTACAAGTGCGTCTGTGGTGAAGGCCCACTTTGGCACCCCAAAGAACGCAAGCTTTATTGGACGGATATCGAAACGGGACGGATGTTCCGGTTTGACCCTGCGACGGGCAAGCATGAGCAGATCTACGAAGGCTGGCGCGTGGGGGGCTTCACCTTCCAGGCGGATGGCTCGCTGCTGCTGTTTCGCGATAAAGGCAACATCGTCACCTGGCGCGACGGCAAGGTGCGCGACACCGTGGTGGATTACCTGCCCGCCGAGGCCGAAGGCCGGTTCAACGATGTGCGTGCAGACCCGGAAGGACGCGTGTTCTGCGGGACGCTGGGGCCCAAGCCAGGCCGGCTTTACCGGCTGGACACCAACGGCAAGCTGACGCAACTGCTGGATGGCCTTGGCTGCGCCAACGGCATGGCCTTCACAAGCGACCTGACGAAGATGTATTTCACGGACTCCGGCCCGAGAAAAGTTTGGCTGTTTGACTACAACCGGGCGACGGGGGCGCTGACGAATCAACGGCAGTTTGTGGAAGGCAAGCCCGAAGACGGTTACCCCGACGGCATGACCATCGATACCCAGGGCGTGGTGTACAGCGCAAGGTGGGATGGATTTGGAGTCGTGGTGTACAAGGCTGACGGCAGCGAAGACCGGCGCATCAAGCTGGCGGTGAAGAAAGTCTCTTCGCTGGCGTTTGGCGGTGATGACCTGGCTGACTTGTACTTCACGTCCGCAGGCGGGGACAAGCCCGCAGAGAACGGCGCGGAGGCGGGGGGGCTGTTTAGGATCAAGGGCGCGGCAGGCGGGCCCAAGGGATTGCCGGAGTTTTATTCACGCATTGGAATTTAAAAAAGGCGGTCGCATGACCCCGGAATTGATTGTCGGCACCAAGTGTCTGGTGATCGGGTGTCCTCTGTGGCATGCCCGAGAGCGGCGGTTTTACTGGACGGACAACCAAGGCGGGAAGATCTACCGGTACGACCCGGAGACCGGCGGGCATGAGACGGTGTATGAGGGGGCGAAGGTCGGTGGATTTTCTTTTCAGGTCGATGGATCGCTTCTCCTGTTTCGGGAGAAGGGGAACATCGTGGTGTGGCGCGCCGGGCACGCGGTGAAAACCATAGTGGACTACCTGCCGGAACTGACGGAGGGGATGTTCAGCGATGTGATCGCCGATGCTGAGGGCCGGGTGTTTTGCGGATCGATGGCGACCAAGTCCGATCGGCTTTACCGGCTGGATACCGATGGCCGGCTGACGCAGATCATTGATGGGATGAAGGTTTCGGCTGGGCTGGCATTTTCGCCGGACCTGACGAAGCTTTACTCCAGCGATGCGCTGAACCGGAAGATCCGGGTGTTTGATTACCACCGTCCGACGGGCGCGCTTTCCAATGAGCGGGTGTTTATGGAGACGCGTGCGGAGGATGGCTTTCCTGATGGCTTGGCGGTGGATGCCGACGGGCTGGTTTATTCCGCCCGGTGGGATGGGCGTCAAGTGGTGGTGTATCGGGCGGATGGGACAGAGGAAAAGAGAATCCAACTGCCTGTGAAGCTGGTGACGAATGTGGCGTTTGGCGGGGATGGACTGGCGGATCTTTACATCACGAGCGCGGGGGGCGAGAAGCCGGAGGAGAACGGCGCACAGGCCGGCGGGGTGTTTCGGGTGAAGGGCGCGGCGAGGGGATTGCCGGAGTTTTATTCCCGCGTGGGACTGTGAATCCCGTCCCTAAAGGCTAAAACGGATACCATGGTCCGCTTTGGTTCCTGAGCGAGTCGAGGCGCAAGGTGTCGGGCAATCCTGTTCAGATACGTCGGCTGTATTTCATCTACACGTACATTGGGCTTGCCCTGTGCGTGCTGGCGGGGAATCTTGTTTCGTATGAGGTTCCGCTGCGCGCCGGGCTGACGATGGAGCAGTTTGGCCTGGTGATCGGCCTGGGGCAGATCTTCCCGGCGATCGTGAATATGGTGACGGCATCGCTGATCAGCCGATATGGGCTGGAGTTCTGGGCGGTGATCGTGATGCCGCTGATCCGGATTTTCCTGGGGATCATGTTTGTGCTGCTGCCGCTGTTCACGCAGGACAAGAGCGTGCTGACGATGGCATTTTCGACGATTTTCGTGTTCTACATGATTTGCCCGTATCTCTCGAACAATGCGCTGCAATCGATCATCAAGCGGCTGATCCCCGAGAGCGAACTGGGGAAGCATTCGTCGCGACTGCTGATGTGCCAATTCATTCCGGGCACGCTGCTGGGCATCTTTGCGACGTTTCTGGTGGAGTACAACGACGACAAAGCGGTGCCGGGGTTGTTCAACAAGCTGGTGCTGATCGCGCTTGGGGTGACATGCCTGTTTCAGATCGCGTGCAGCGTGGTGGCGTTCCGGATGATGAAGACGGATGCGGCGGTGGGGCCGGCGGAGCAGAAAGAGATCGAGGCGGCGGGGGAAGGGACGCCGGCGGAGGCGGAGAAAGAAGAGAAGATCGGCGGGGTGTGGTCTTGGGTGATGGTGGCGGTGGTGGCGCCGATGATTCCGCCGTTCGTGGATGCGAAGTTCCGGTTTTTCATGCGGCAGTTTTTCTTTCTGGCGATTGTGACGGGGATGTCAGGCGCGTTTATTTTTCCGTACTTCACTCGGACGATGGGGTGGACGCTGACGGAGTTTCAGACGCTGTCGGCGGTGATGGTGTGCCTGGGCATGCTGTTTCTGCCGGCGTGGGGCGCCTTAACCGACAAGGTGGGAGGGCGAAACGCGCTGCTGGCCGGGCAGATGGGGCTGGGTATTTTGCTTTTGATCCTGGCGACGGGGACGCAGACAGGCCTATGGGTTTACATCGTGCTGGGGTTTGGCGGGTCTTATGGATTGGTCGGCACGGGCGTGATGATCGGGCAGAATTACATGATGGTGTCGTACTCGGACAAGCGGCTGACGTCGGTGTACATCGCGGCGTTCACGCTCATCTGGGGCAGCGGGTGGTTTTTCGGATCGCTGTTTGGCGGCGCACTATTGGAGTGGCTGAAGTACAAGATGGCGGATCTGATCGGGCCGGTGCACTACGAGGCGTACTTCCTGGTGTGCGGGGTGGGGCATTTGATCGGCGCGTGGCTGGTGAGCGCGTTGCCGGAGGCGCGGCCTGTGATGTCGCGGGTACAAGTGGCCAATGAACTGATGACGACGCTGCTGAAGACATTACGGCTGCAGCGGCCTTGAGGGTAGACGGCAGCCTTGGGGACGTCATCTATATCAATTGCCGTGGGTGTGTGCATTTGAGCAAGTGTGCATTTGAGCATTGCGGACGGGGGGGCGGGGGTTTATGCTTTCAGGACTTCATTTTTAGTTATAGGTTTCGTCATGCTAAATAAAAACTTCCGAGGCGGGTTCACGTTGATTGAACTGCTGGCGACGATTGCGATTATTGCGGTGCTGGTGGCGCTGGTGGTGCCGCAGTTGAGCAAGTCGCGTGAGGCTGCGCGCAAGATCCAGTGTCAGGCGAATTTGAGGTCGATGTATGTGGGTTGGGTGGGGTATACGACGGATAACAAAGAGGCGCCGCCGATTATCTACAACACACAGAACAGCTTTCCCCAGCGCAGGCTCTGGCATGAAGCGATTTTGAAATACACGGTGAGCGACGACAACATTCTGTGGGGCAACCTCACGGAGACGGCGACATCGACGGATGTGAACCGGACGCGGTATCCGGCGCATCAACCGCTGTTTCGGTGTCCCAGCACGTACGGCCCGCACACGGGTGTGCCGTGGGACCCCACGGCGGGAAGGTATTACTGGAACTGTTATTTCGCCAACAACTTCTGGGGAACCGATAAGTTTGGCGCATCATCGATAGGGGGGAACTGGTTCTACGCCACGGTGGGGCCGACGTATTCCCGTCCGGTGCGCGACTGGAACAGCTATCGGCAGGATCGCAACGGCGGGCGGACGATCATCATCGGTGAGACATCCAGCAGTTGGATCGCATCCCACACCGGCTCATCGTATTACTACGATGGGATTGAAACCCTGGCGCGTGACCGGTACACGCTGCACGGCGGGCCCAACAACGGCTTGCTTGGAGACGGCGGCATCGTGAGCAAGGTGAATACGCTGGTGACGGTGTATCCGTGGCACACGCAGACGCATTGAGATGCGTTGCCCTGGTTGGGCGGAATCAGATGGCGCCTGGGCGGGGCGGGAATTGAACGACGTGCTCGGGCACTTCGTGGACGAACTTTTTGTAGGGGATCCAGGAGCGCGAGTGCGCGCGGTTCTTGGTGTACTGGGTCATGGTCTGGACCATGGTGATGGAGGTGTCGTAGGGGTCGGTGTCAGGGCCGCCGACGCGATTGATGCCGCGGGGGAAAGTGTCGGTGTTGCAGAGGACGCGGCGCATGTGTTCTTCGTTGTGGCCCCAGGGCATGTGGCAGAGCTCGCCGATGTGGGTGAAGCGGACGGCGCAGTCGGTGTAGTACTGCATGTCTTCGCAGCCTAAGTGCTTGCCCATGCGGGCGAGGTATTCCAGACGGCGTTCGCGGGCGAAGGCGGACATTTCGTCTGACTGGAAGTGGCCTTCTGTGCCCCAGACGACGGGGGCGTTACCAATCCAGCGGACGCCGATGCGACGGAAGGATTTTTCAACGATGCAGCCGTTGCCGGAAGTATCCGCCCAGACCTGGGACGCCCGGCCCCAGACGTGTTTGGTGTAGCGGGTGTAAAGCTCGATGAAGTGCTTGATATCGGTGGCCCAGCGGAGGAGATTGGGGTTATTGACGGGCCAGGTGTCTTCAATGGGATCGTCAAGGAAGATGCTGCAGGAGACACCGGCGGCGCAGCCGACGCCCTTTTCGTTGGTGACGCCCCAACTGGTGATGTAGCCGGTGCGGGGCTTGATGAGGGTGATGTCCGGCGTGATGGGCTTGAGCACTTTGATGCCCTTGTAGGGGCGGGCGGGTTTGGCTTTGTAGCCCTTGGGCGCCGGGGGCGGGCCGGACTCTGCGCTGTGGGCGCCGATGACGCCGTCCGGGCCGCGCATGAGGATGGCGGAGCAGTGCGATTGATCGTTGAAGGAAGGGGCGCCGGTGCCGGTGACCTGGAGAGACCAGTACCAGGCGTCGATTTCGGTTTTGTACTTCACGTAGTGGTACACGGCGGCCTCGGTGACGGTGACGCCCGCACCCTGGGCCAAGCCGGTGATGAACTCAACGCGGTCGGGGTAGAGCTCGGTGAGCTCGGGGAATTTGGTGGCGTCGGGCGGGGTGTTGAGGCGTGCGGTGACGTAGGCGTCGAGAGATTTACGGCTCATGGCGCCGAGGTTGTTTTTGAGGTGCGGGCCTGCCAGGAGTTTTTTGATGGCTGCTTTGAGAGCGGGCCCGCCTAGCGCTTTGCCTGCGGCGATGCCGTCGTGAAGCGGGTTCTCGTTGATGATGGTGATCTCGCCTGCCATGGGCCTGTCCTGTTCAATTAAGGTTGATGTGAGAATACACCATTGTAAGAAAAGTCGGTTGATTGGGGGACTTCTTGAATTACACTCGGTGACATGAAACACCCCAATGTCATCGTGATCCTGGCTGACCAGCTTCGTCGGGACGCGCTTGGCTGCTACGGCGACCGGGCGGTGAGAACGCCGCAGATCGACCGGCTGGCGACGCAAGGCGTACGCTTTACGCATGCGTGCAGCAGCAACCCGGTGTGCGTGCCGTTTCGGTTTTCGCTGATGACGGGCGAATGCTCCCATTCAAGGCTGGTGCCGGCGATTTTGTGGCGCATGTCTCCCAGGGAGCACACGCTGGCGGATGAATTCAACGAAGCGGGCCGGCATACGGTGTATGTGGGCAAGTGGCATTTGTATGGCGGGCTTGGGCCGGGATATTTCAAGCGGCATGTGCCCAGGTCCCATCAGGGGCGGTGGGCCGAGTGGTATGGGTTTGAGTTCCGGAATCATTATTCAGACAACGTGTGCTTTTTTAATGATGACCCCAGGCCGATTGAGCTGCCCGGGTTTCAGACCGATGCGGTGTTTGACCTGGCGCAGAAGCGGATTCATGCGAGGCCTAAGGATAAGGCGTTTGCGATGGTGATCTCGGTGGAGGCGCCGCATCCGCCGTTTGAGCCGTCAGAGCCGTATGCGTCGAGGTGGAAGGACCGGGAGATTCCGCTGCCGTTGAACTTCATGGAGCCGGGGTATGTCGACCCGGACGCCAAGGGTTGGAGCGCGCCGCTGAAGGAATCGGATCGTGAGCAGGTGCTGGCGGATCGGCGTGCGTATTACGCGATGACGGAAAATCTGGATGACAACGTGGCACGGCTGATGGCGACGCTGGAAGCGGAAGGGATCGCGCAAGAGACGATCATTGTGTTTACCGCGGATCATGGTGAGATGGGCGGGAGCCACTGTCTGCGCGAGAAGCAATACCCGTACGAAGAATCGGTGGGTGTGCCGCTGATCGTGTGGGGGCCGGGCGCAGGTGTACCAAACGGGACGACATTCCAGACGCCGACCTGCACAGAAGATTTATTTCCGACGCTGCTTGGTCTGGCGGATGTGGGGGTGCCTGAAGGCCTGCCGGGTGAGGATTTATCCGGGCTGATTTTTGGCGAGCACCCGGCGCCGGACCGGCCGGGCGTGATGCTGGAGTTTGTGCACGAACTGCGGCCGAATGTGGCGTTCCATGGGAAGGCGTACCGCGGGTTCCGGTCGCAGCGGTACAAGTACGTGGTGGCGGGGCCGGAGGCGGGCGGGCTGAAGCCGACGCTGTTTTTTGATCTGCGCGCCGACCCGTGCGAGCTGCATAACCTGATCGATGATCCGAGGCATACCGAGACGATCAAACAGCATCATGGGTGGCTGCTGGAGCGGATGAAAGAGACGGAGGACTCCGTGTTTGTGGCCGCTGCGCATGGGCACCCGGCGGCGAATGCGTGGGTGGATTGCGAGATGAAGGCGCACAAGGGGGAGTTTGATTTGAAGAAGGGTACAAGGTCTGGGGTCTAGGGTCTGGTCAGAGGGAGGGAGACGAGAATTGGAGTGGGATTGAAAAAGAACGTCCTTTTGGGCGTTCTTTTTATATGGGAGGTTGTGGATGCTGGTTTAAGTTCTCAGGGGCGGGGTTGTTCGGAGCGGAAGACTTTGGGGGCGTCGGAGATGGGTTTGTCGGAGCCTTCGGGGATGACTTCTTTTTTGATGATTCGGCCGCGGTCGAAGTGGACCAGGACGGTGTTGCCGTTTTTGTCTTTGACTTCGTGCGTGCCCGTGAAGTTATTGGGGATGGCGCCGGAATTGGCTGCGGGTTTGCCGCTGGCGTTTTGCGGGGGTGGGGTGATGAGCTCAAACATGTCACCCAGGCCTTTGCCCAAGGCTTCGATGGGCTCAGGAACCTTGACTTCAGGCCCGCTGGGGCGGGGAGTGTCTGTGTCTGCCCGGGCGAGGGATTCCTGGTCGCTGGGCTCCACGGGTTTGGCGATGCGGTCGCCTCGGCCGGGCTTGTGATAGTTGTAGCCGGAACTGAAGCCCTTGGAGGTGGTTTTGGTTTCGCAGCCTGCGCCCAAGGCAGTGAAGGCCAGAAGCGCCAAAGCGCCGATGGCCAATCGGGGAAGAGGATGGTGGGCGGGGCATTTCACAGTGGGAGTATTGTAGCGGCGGGGTGCAGGGTGGCGAGATTTATTTTGGTTTGAGGGACAGGAGGAGAGTCAGTTCATGGAGGGGTCGGGCGGGATGAATCGCGGGTTGATGTGGCGCAGGCCCAGGGATTCAAAGTGGAGTTTGACAAGGGCGTCCCAGAGGTTTTTGGGGTTGGAGAAGACGAGGTCCGCGGTGGCGTCGGCAATGAGCCAGGAGCCGGTTTCCATTTCCTTTTCGAGTTGCCCTTTGCCCCAGCCGGCGTAGCCGTAATAGATCCGGATGGGGCCGGCGTCGGTGCCGACGAGGCTGGAAAGCTGGTCTATTTGCGAGGAGAAGTAGACCCCGGGGACGACGAGGATCTGGGCGAGGGATTCTTCGGTATGGAGGGCCATGAGGGTGCCGGTGCAGGGACCGCCTTGGCAAACGGTGTCGTCGAGGATGCAGGGGCCGGTGGCGTCCTGAGTGGTGGCCTGGACCTGGGCCCAAAGCTCTTGAATGGTAAGGCCGGTGGGACGGTTGACGATGAGGCCCAGTGCGCCGGAATCCGAATGATCGACCATGAGAATGACGGTACGAACGAAGTTACCGTCGAGCAGCTTGGGGGCGGCGACGAGGAATTTTCCTTTGAGCTGGCTCATGGGGAGGGTCCGGGGTTCTGGAAGACACGAGTCGGTCGAGGCTTTTGTAAGTGTAGCGCGGGGCGCAAGGGAAGTTTTGGCGCGCCCTATTCGGGCCGCTGGCTACTGTGTCTGGCTGTGCAGGTGCGTGAGAAGGGCGACGATGCCTTCGCGCACGAGCATGACGCCGATGGCGGCCAGGAGAAGGTCGATGACTTTGCTGGCGGCATTCATCGCCTGCATGGGGATGAAGCGGAGAATGAGGTCGCTGGCCATCATGATGGCAAGGAGGATGAGGATGTTGGCGATGAGGGCGGTGGAAGTCATGGCCAGGCCATATTTATCGACCATGACCAGGCCGAGGGTCATGACCGCGGGACCGACGATGATCGGGGTGGCCAGGGGGACGATGCCGGGGGCCTGCTCCATGGGAACCTGGCCGTCGGCGTTGGGGGCGGGCGCATTGACCGCGGGCTTGCCGGGGATGACAAGGTCCATAAGGGCATAGAGGAAGAGGAGGATGCCGCCTGCGATCTGGAGATCAAAGACCTGGATGTGCAGGAAGGTGAGGATGGGGCGGCCGGCGACGAAGAAGGTGAGCCCGATGAGCGTGGCCGAAGGGATGGCCAGCATGACGAGTTTTTTACGCTGCTGAGAGGTGCAGCCGGCCGTCAGCCTGAAGAAGACCGGCAGAATGCCCGGGGCGTCCATGGCGACGAAAAGCGGGATGAAGCAGAGGAGGAATTGGTTCATGCCGGTGCCTTGTGTGAGGGCCTGCCACTACAGCTTATTCCTAACTATTATGTGGGGCATGACGCGACGCGATTCCGGCGAGAAGATTTGCGCACTTTGTGGAAGGCATGTGCCTAAGACGACCAAGCACCATCTGGTGCCGCGGATGCAATCGCGCAGAAATAAGCGCAAGGGCCGGGAGACGGAAGAAGACAAGCCTGCGCCGGATGAGACGGTGGACTTCTGCAAGCCGTGCCATTCGCAGGTACACGCGCTTTTAACGGAGAAAGAGCTAGACGCGGATTTTTATACGATTGCGCTGCTCCAGGGGCACCCGGAGATCACGACGTTTTTGACGTGGATCAGAAAGCAACCGGGGGATCGGGCGGTGACGGTGAAGTCATCTAATCGGATTAAGAAGCAGTGAAGGCCATAGCGCGTGGCTCTCATAGAGATTTGTGCAGGGCTTTTGGTTCGGTAAAGCTTTGATGCAACTCTTTGCAAGCAGTGATGACAAAACCCACCCCGATGGGCACCATCATGGGGGCGAGAAGAAACCAGGGTGATGTGACGACGGAATAGGTGAGGCCTGGGTTATCAAAGTGAGTGTGGCCGACCAATGCGAAGGCCATCAGCAACCCTGTGGCTACGACGGCAGGGATGAACCCGCGCATGACAACCGTTGAGGCGAGACCTGCGACCAGAAGTACGAAGTAGAGACTGAGCGTAAGCGCGTATACCGTTGCAGAGGTCTTGAATTCCGGTGCGGATGCACGATAGGTAAACCATAGCAGGACGAAGCTTAGCGGCAGATGAGCAAGGAAAACAACAACGCCTATTGCTGATGAGGCTGTGTGAGTGGGGATCAGGGGTCGAATGTCCGGGTATCTCAAAAGGGAAAAAAAGACCAGACTACGAAGCGTCGCGACCAGCACAAAGATCGTCAGCATGATCAGAGCCAAGAGGGCCATTACAGAGTGATGATTTAAGGAACTGCTGTTCCCTGCTCGGGTTTTAATGAAGAGGGGCTGGAAAACAATCGAAAAGAACGGTGCAAGGAGAAGAGCGAATTGAAAAATGGGGTGTGATCCGGATGCCAGTGACACGTGGCTGTAATCCATTTTCGCCAATGCGCCTTCAACGTTGCGGGCGAGATAGTGGAGTGCACTACGGTTTTTGAGGGATTCCAGGAACTGAATCTGGTTGTGCGCCGAAAGAGGGTCCAAGCGGAGCGCTTCGCGAAGAGGAATGCTGGCAGCATCGTATTGATCTGAAGCTAAAAGCGCCGTGCCAAGGGCGGCATGCGTGTTTGCATCATCGGGAGCGAGTCCAACAGCAATCTGAGCTTCATTTACGGCTTCCTGGTTTCGTTTGAGAGCAAGGAGAATGCTGCAACGGCCAATGTGCCATTTGGGGTAGTCTGGATCAAGCTCAAGTGCATGATCGATCCACGGCAATGCTTTTGAGGCTTCACCCTGAGCCTCAAGAAAACTTGCATATTCAGCGATATACGAAGGGTTAAAAGGTTCCAGGGACAGTGCTGTTTGAAAAGCCTGCTCGACTTGGACCCTTGTTTTATGCCATCTCCATAAGCAAATGGCGTTGGCGTAATGTGCGTACGCCAGTTCTGGATCGGCCGCAACGGCGGCTTGCGCTGTTGCCAGCGCAGATCTGTCAGACATGCAGGCGAGGCATATCGCAAGGACACTTAAAGCGGTGGCATCATTGGGAGTTTGGCTTAAGATTTGCTGTATCTGATCAAGCGCCTGGCGATACTGATTGCGGCGCATAAAGAATTGCGCGACTTCAATACGGCTGAGGTCTGCGTCTGGATTGTCGCCCGGATGATTCATAAATTGAGAGTTTTTGCCAGATGCGGTAGTTGAGGGGCATGATATTTCAAAAGAGGAGTGGAGTTTTTGAGAACGCAAGACATGATTTGAGTTTTACGGGTTGGCTGGCGCCGAAGCAGGCGCGTGCAAGAGCAATCAATATCAATGAATACCGGTGGTGTCGCATGGATACATGCTCAACCACCGGCTAATAGCTGGAACCCCTAACAGGGTCAAGAGAAGGCTAAATCGCGGGGTTTTTAAGCGTCAGATGGCGGTGGCCCAGGCGGCGCGGAGGAATTGCTGGCCGCGGATGGCGACGTCGTCCTGGGAGGGGAAGAAGTCGCGCCAGACGCGGGTGGCGGCGGCGAGGTTGGGGAGGGCGCGGCCGAAGGATTCGATGGTGAGGCTGCCCTGGTAGTTGCGGCGGCGCAGTTCGCGCATGACCGGAGTCCAGGCGATCTGGCCGGTGCCGGGGGTGCCGCGGTCGCTTTCGCTCAAGTGGACGTGGACGAGGCGGTCGCCGGTGAGCTGGAGGGCGGCGACGGAGTCTTTTTCTTCAATGTGAGCGTGGAAGGTGTCGAACATGAGGCCGATGTTGGGGTGGTCGATGGCGTCGATGTAGGCGACGGTGTCCGCCATGGTTGTGAGGAGGTAGGCTTCGAAGCGGTTGAGGTATTCGACGGCGAGGGTGACTTTGGCTTTCTTGGCGTGGTTGCCGACGCTCTTGAGGACCGCTGCGGAATTTTTGAGCTCCGTTTTGGTGGGGCCATGGCCGGAGAAGACGCCCAGAGCCGAGTGGAGGGGGCCGCAGAGGATGTGGGAGCCTAAGGCCTGGGAGCGGTCGATGGCGGCCTTGAGGGAGTCCGCGGCGGCCTTGCGGATGGCGGCGTCGGGGCTGGCGGGGTTGGTGTCGCTGCCCATGGCCAGAACGGAGGTGGTTTTGAGGCCCATCTCGGCGATGCGTTTGCCGATTTTCCGGAAGTGCTCCGGATCGCCGGCGAAGACGGGGACCTCAACGCTCTGGTAGCCGAGCTTAGCGAGCTTTTCGATCAGAGGAAGGTGGGTTTCCTGAACGCTGTCGGTCCAGAGGAAGAGGTTCATGCCGAGGTTCATTGGGGGGCCTTAAGAAGGGACTGGGGTCTGTTCGGAGTGGAAGAGAAGAATTTGCTCTTACATTCCTTCGTTCCAGAGTACATAGAGACCGTCTTTGCCGGGGGCGACGATGTCGAGGCGGCCGGATTTTCGGAGGTCTGCGATGTCGAAGTAGATGCCGCAGCCGACGCCTTCGCCCGGGGGGCCGTGACTGATGACGTGCTTGGAAAAGGATTCGCCGTTGAATTTGAAGTAGTACATGCCGATGGGGTCGAATTCGCCCGGGTCATTGCCGCAGTGGGCTCGGAAGCGTTTGCCAGTGACGAGTTCAGGTTTGCCGTCGCCATCGATATCAACCCAGCGCATGTCGTGGTATTGCGAGGCGAAGGGGTCGATGGGGTGGTGTTTCCAGGTGATGTTGCCTGCGGCGTCGCGCTGCTGCTGAAGCCATTCAAGGCCGTAGCCGTGGGCATTGCCGACGATGATGTCGTTTAAGCCGTCGCCATCGACATCGACAACGAGCATGGGGATGGAGGCACCGTAGTTGATGTCGAAATCTTTGTGGTAGGTCCAGGGCTGAGACCAGATATCGCCGGTGGGGGCGGGCTCAAGCCAGCCGTGGGCGAGGAGGATGCAGCCGCGGCCGTTGCCGCGGATATCGCCAAAGCCCAGGCCGTGGCCCTGGCGGATTTGTGGGTCATCAAAGAGGGTGATGGCTTTGAACTGGCCGGTGGGCTTGCCGTCTGCGCCACGGATGAGCTTGTAGGCGATGAGGGGGGAGTTTGGGGTGTTGGGGAGGATTTCAAGGTCGCCATCGCCGTCGATGTCCCATGCGCGGGTGGTTTCGACGTTGCCGGTGGTGCCGATGATGTGGGTGGCCCATTTTTCGCCGGTCTTACCGGGATTTTGACGCCAGCGGAGGGTGTTGCCCCACCAGCCGCCTGTGATGAAGTCCAGCCGGCCGGAGCCGGTGATGTCCATGGGAATGGTGCTGAAGTCGTCCCAGTATTCGGCGTGGCGGGTGACATCACCGATGAGGTGGCGTTTGCGGAAATCAGGCCCCTGGTACCAGAAGGAACCGGAGACGATGTCGAGAATGCCGTCGCCGTCGACGTCGTAGACGGCGGCGGATTCGAAGGATTCAGCGGCGATGAGTTCTTTGCGGAATTTTAGTGGCATGGTGGTGTGGAAGGGTCTGGGGTCTAGGGTCTGGGGTCTGGTCAGAAGGATGGAGAGGGGGTAGGAGTTTAGGCGCGGGCGGCTTCTATGGCGTTGACGAGGTCACGGGCGATGACGAGGTCTTTGATGGCTTCCTGGGCGGTTTCCAGGGTGGTGGTTTGGCCCTGAATAGCCTGAACATATTGGATGGCCTGGTTGGCCATGGCGCTTTGCCAGGGGATGGTGACCTGGGTGGTGCCGCCTTGGGTTTTGCCGGTGCGGTAGACGGTGAGCTGGGCGGATTGATTGACGGTGAGGGGTGCGGGGAAGTCGAGCCGGAGCCATGCTTTGTCGAAGGTGACGAGGAAACTTTCGGACCAGGCGTCGGGGGAGAAGTAGTTCATCTCCAGGGTGACGAGTGCGTCATCGGGGGTATGACCGACCATGAGGCGGCCGGTTTTGTCGCCGAAGGTGACTTTGTAATTGTTGGAGACGAGGAGGCGGATGAGGTTGATCTGGTGGATGTAGAAGTTGACCATGGTCACATACTTCTTGTGCCAGTCTTCGGTGGAGCCTTGGGGGCGGGGGTCTGCGACGAGGCCGGAGGCTTGCTCGGTGGTGGTGATGAGGTCGAAGAAGCCGTTGGCGATCCAGTCGCCGCCTGCCATGGAGGCGCGGACGGCGCGGAGCTTGCCGAACTCGCCGGTGGTTTGCCACTGCTTGATGATCTTGAGGGCTTCGAGGGTGCCCAGGTCAGAACGTTTGTGGTAGGCGACGAAGTGTTTGGAGGAGGTGGCGGCGAGTTTGTTCAGGAGGTCCTGACCGGTTTCAACGGAGCTGGCGAGGGGTTTTTCGGTGATGACGGGGAGGTTGGCGCCGTAGAGGCTGGGGAGAAGTGAGCCGTGATGGACGAACTGCTGGATGGCGACGAGGCCGTCGAGTTGTTCGTTTTTGATCATTTCCTGGTGGGAGGAATAGACCTTGTCGATGAAGTATTTACGGGCGACTTTAGCGGCGAGCTGGGGGCGGATTTCGGCGATGGCGGCGATTTCACAGCCAGGGGTGGTGGCGTAGTACTTGAGGTGGGCGCATTGGCCCATGCCGCCGACGCCGACAAAACCGAGGCGGACTTTTTTAGCTGGGGTGGACATTGGGAACTCCAAAGGAGAGGGATGCTGAAGGTAATCGGGAGAGGGGCAAGTGGGCATGGTGGGGGTTGCTGATGGCATGTAAAATAGTGCTGTGCAGTGGAAGACAGGAAAGGAAACGCCATCAATAAAGCGCGGAAGAAAATCAGGAATCCCTGGAGGGAACCGGGGCTGGTGCCCATGTTTAAAGGCGTGGAAGCGGCGCATGGGGCGTTGTATTCATGTTCGCAATTGGGTTTTGCCGTGGGGTGGCATATTGGTGCGCATGCACATGAGTGGCGCAACGAGCTGATCGTGGTGGTGCAGGGAAGGCACCGGGTGGAGATGGAAGGACGGGTGTATGAGGCGGTGCCGGGTGATGTGCTGAATTACCCGGCGATGGTGGTGCATGAGGAGTGGTCTGTAGGGGATGAGCCGCTTGGGATGCTTTATTTCAGTTGGCTGGATGCCGGGGAGAGCAAGGGCCGGGACATGCCCCGGTATGTGCATGACACGCATGGGCGGGTGCGCTTTCTAGGGCAATGGATGCTTGATTTGAAGGCGCAGAGCCCGGATGCGCCGTCCACGGCGGAGATGATGCACATGATGCTGGGATTGATGCTCAAGGAGCTTCGGCAGGTGCGGCAACCGGCTCCGGATGAACGGCTGGAACGCGTGCGCAGGCACATCCACACGCGGCTGTCCGAATCGGTATCGATCGATGAGCTTTCAAAGGTGGCGGGGCTGAGCCGGTTTCACCTGATCCGGGTGTTTCGCGCCAGGTATGGCGTAACGCCGATGGAATACCTGCGGCAGCAACGCGTGGAGACGGCGCGGATCATGGTGCGCTCATCAGGACAGAACCTCAAGCAGATCGCGTCGATGGTGGGCTTCTCCGACGAGTTTCATTTATCCAAAGTGTTTAAGGCCGCGGTGGGGGTTTCGCCCAGCGAGTACCGGAAGATGGGGGAATCGTATGAATACGCCTGAACACCCGGTTTGCCTGGCGGAGAATGAGCTTTTGGCGCAGTGCCGGGTGGACCGGTATCGGGCGTCTGGCCCGGGAGGGCAAAACCGGAACAAGCTGGAGACCGCGGTGCGGCTGACGCATGAGCCGACGGGGATCACGGTGACCGGGACAGAGCGGCGCAGCCAGGGGGAGAATTTGTCCGTGGCGCTTTCGCGCATGCGCATGGCGCTGGCGATCGGCGTGCGAGCGCCGGCGTTTCCCGGGCGTGACCCCAGCGCGCTTTGGGTGAGTCGAAGGGGTGCGGATGGGCGGATTCCGGTGAATGACCAGCATCCGGACCTGCCGGTGCTGATCGCCGAGGCGCTGGATTTTTTGTGTTTCGAGAAATGGCAGCCGGGGCCGGCGGCCCAGCGGCTGGGGGTGAGCTCATCGCAACTGATCAAACTGATCCAGAAGGATGCGCACGCGTTTGGATATTTCAATTCGGAGCGGGGAAAGATTGGGCTTGGGGGAATGAGGTAGGAGGAAGGATGAATTACGAGTTATGAATGGAAGAGCTTAGGAAATGTGATGCTTTTGGGGAGGAAATGCCGGAAAAGAGCAATTTTTCTGTGATTCAAGTGCGGTTGTGTTACAACTAATTAATGGTTAGCACACGAGTTCAACTGGGGGCACTGATCGTTGCCCGGCTCAACGATCAGGCGGTGGGCTTACGCGCGCAATGGAACGGCAGCACGCCGACAAAGCACTTTGTGCTGGATGATCTGCTATCCATCGATACCGTCAATAACCTGGTGGGAAAGTTCCCCGCAGCGGATGCGCTGATGCTGCGTTCATCGCTGAGAGAGCGCAAGCGGGTGGGCGTGGAACTGGCGAAGTACGACGCGCTCGTGAGTGAGTTTCTCTTTGCATTCCAGGAGCCGGGGGTGGTGACTGCGATCGGCGAGATCACGGGGATCGTTGGCATGGAAGCGGACCCGAGCTTGTATGCGTCGGGCATTTCGGTGATGGGCAAGGGCGATTTTTTGAATCCGCATCTGGATAATTCCCATGATGCGGATCAGGCGAAGTATCGCGCGGTGAATCTGTTGTTTTACGTTTCGCCTGATTGGAAAGAGGCCAATGGCGGGAACTTTGAGCTTTGGGAAGACAAGGTGATCCGGCAGAAGACGATCGTGGCGCAGTTCAACCGGCTGGTGGTGATGGCGACGGATCAGAAGAGCTGGCACTCGGTGAATAAGGTGGAATCGGATCAGCCGAGGCTGTGCGTGTCGAATTACTTTTTTACGCCGACTGCGCCGGGGGGTGAGGCTTACGGGCATGTCACGACGTTTGCGGGACGGCCTGAGGAAAAAGTGAAGCGGGTGGTGCTGGCGGTGGATGGGATGGCGCTTAACGCTTTGGGGAAGATGTTTCCGTTTCTGCTCAAGCGGTCCAAGCACCGGGTTCAGGATGACAAAAAGCCCAAGGCGTGAGCGATTTGGGGTTGGGCATCTGCGGGTTGCATTTTGCA
>CAZIWA010000063.1:0-7014 GCA_964542875.1 uncultured Phycisphaeraceae bacterium | reverse complement strand
CGGGTTATCGGGTGTCCATGAGGAATGACGTTGGTGATTCACAACCCTTAGCGGTTTTCGCCTGGTTGGGGATTGGGGTTCTTAAATCCACTGGGTTGGGTGTGCCTGTCACCTCAAAGAAAGCATAGAGAGTTGAGTCTGGTTGAATGGCATGGACACGGGCGCGCGCAAGAGCCTCAATAGAAGACTTCAGCCCCAGAGCGACGCAGTGAGTGCTTACCGTGGGCTACCTTATCAAGCCCTTTCAGGGCACCAAAATGAATGTGGTTGGCGTTTACCCAAACCGCATTGGCCTCTGAGACCGGGTTTATTAAGAATACACAGGCTTGTTTCCATGGGAGAAAGCGTGTATGATCCCTTCATCCGGATTTATGGATTTATCCAAGTAAGGCCAGCCAAATGAGCAAGTTTCTTCACGAGCTTTCCAAGCGGATCCTCATCTATGACGGCGCCATGGGCACCAGCATTCACAAGCTGGACCTGGACATTGAGAAGGATTACATGGGCCGGGAGAACTGCACGGAGGCACTGGTGCTGGCGCGGCCGGACGTGATCCAGACGATCCATGAGCAGTTTCTGGCGGTGGGCGCGGACGTCGTAGAGACGGACAGCTTCAACGCGAACGTGATCACCATGGAGGACCAGGACCTTCAGGACCGGACGCGGGAGATCAACATCAAAGCGGCGCAGATCGCACGCAGGGCCTGCGACAAGTATTCGACATTGAAGAAGCCGCGGTTCGTTGCCGGGTCCATCGGGCCGGGCACGAAGCTGATCACGCTGGGCAATACCCACTGGGATGCGATGCTGGCCAGCTACACGGAGCAGGCGATCGGTCTGATCCAGGGCGGGGCGGATGTGTTTTTGATCGAGACGGCGCAGGATATTCTCCAGGTGAAGTGCGCGGTGAACGCGTGCATCAATGCGTTGAAGCTGGAAGGCAAGACGACGCTTGATATCCCGATCATGTGCCAGGTGACGATCGAGACGACGGGCACGATGCTGCTGGGGACGGAGATCGCCGGCGCCGCGGCGGCGCTGAAGGACTTCCCGATTCTTTCGCTGGGCCTCAACTGTGCGACGGGCCCCAATGAGATGTCCGAGCATGTGTCTTGGCTGAGCAAGCACTGGGACAAGAAGATCAGCGTGCTGCCCAACGCGGGCCTGCCGGTGCTGGTGAACAACAAGACCGAGTTTCCCCTGAAGCCTGAGCCGTTTGCCAAGGCGCTGTTCCGGTTCGTGGAAGAGTTTGGCGTGGATATCGTGGGCGGGTGCTGCGGCACGACGCCGGAGCATATTGCGGCGATTCATGAATTGGTGAAGGATCGGCCGGCGCCGGTGCGCAAGTCGTATTTTCCGGCTTGCTGTTCGTCGCTGTATGGGCCGGTGGAGTATCGGCAGGACAACTCGGTGTTGAACATCGGCGAGCGGACCAACGCGTCGGGCTCGCGTGCGTTTAAGAAGATGCTGGAGGCGGAAAACTGGGACGACATGGTGTCGCTGGCAAAGGACCAGGTGCGCGAAGGCTCGCACGTGATCGACATCAACGTGGACTATGCGGGGCGGGACAATGCGCGCGACATGGCGGAGATCGTCAAGCGGTTTGTGCGGCAGGTGAACATTCCGCTGATGCTTGACTCCACGCAGCCCAAGACGATCGAAGCGGGTTTGAAGGCAGCGCCGGGCAAGTGCATCATCAACTCCGGCAACCTGGAGGACGGTGAAGAGAAATTCGCCGAGATGATCCGGCTGGCCAAGACGTATGGCGCGGCGATTGTGCTGGGTACGATCGACGAAGACCCGGAAGAAGCGATGGCGCGCACCGCAGACCGGAAGCTTTCCATCGCGAGCCGGATGTACGACCTGGCGGTGAACAAGTATGGGCTGAGTCCCGCGGACATTTTCTTTGATCCGCTTGTGCTGCCTATTTCAACGGGCATGGAGAAGGACCGGCGAAGCGCGCTGGAACTGATCGAGGGTGTCAAGCGCATCTCCAAGGCATTCCCGGAATGCCAGACGACATGCGGACTTTCCAACGTGAGCTTCGGGCTTAAGCCATATGCGCGCGTGGTGCTTAACTCGGTGTTTCTGCATGAGCTGACGATCGCGGGGATGACCAGCGCGATTGTGCATGTATCGAAGATCCTGCCGCAAAACCGGATCGATAAGGCGATGTGGGATGCGGCACTGGAGCTGATCTATAACCGGGTGTACACGGAGCCGGTGACGCTGAGGGACGGGAGCAAGACGACCGATCCGCTTCAGGTGTTCATCAATCTGTTTCCGGATGACGATGCCGGCGCGCAGGCCAACAAGCAGGCGGCGGCGCAAACATTGACGCTGGAAGAGCGGATGCAGCGGCATATCGTGGACGGCGAGAAGCGCGGGCTGACGGACACGCTTAATGAAGCGCTTGAGAAGTACCCGCCTCTGGCGATCATCAATGACCACCTGCTTGCGGGCATGAAGGTGGTGGGTGAACTGTTTGGCTCAGGCCAGATGCAGTTGCCGTTTGTGCTGCAATCCGCGGAGGTGATGAAGCTGGCGGTGTCGCACATCGAGCCGTTCATGGAGAAGGTGGAAGGCCAGACCAAGGGCACCATCGTGCTGGCGACGGTGAAGGGCGATGTGCATGACATCGGCAAGAACCTGGTGGACATCATCCTGACCAACAACGGTTACACGGTGTACAACCTGGGCATCAAGCAACCCATCAGCGAGATCATCAAAAAGTGGGAAGAAACCCAGGCGGATGCGATCGGCATGTCCGGCCTGCTGGTGAAGAGCGTGGTGGTGATGCGCGAGAACCTGGATGAGATGACGCGCCTGGGCAAGAAGGTGCCGGTGCTGCTTGGCGGCGCGGCGCTGTCGAGGCACTACTGCGAAACGGAACTGCGCTCGGCTTACGCCGTGGGCGGCGGTCATGTGTATTACGGCCGGGATGCGTTTGAAGGCTTGAGGATCATGGATCAGATCAAATCCGGCAAGGAAGGTGATCTGAATACCGAGATCATCGCCCGGCTTAACAAGCGCGAAGAAGTGGAAGCGAAGGTCGCGCAGATGAACGCCGCCAAGGGCGGTGAGGATTTTGTGGATACCACGGGGGGCGCGGGCGCGGAGCCTGCGGAGGCGATCCAGAGCGCGGCCGTGCCGGCTGTGCCGTTCTGGGGATCACGGATTGTGCAGAATCTGCGGTTGGACGACATCTATCCGTACATCAATAAGATCGCGCTGTTTCGCGGGCAGTGGGGCCTCAAGCAAGGCCGGCTGTCGGAGGAAGAGTACGAGCGGATCATGGAAGACGAAGTGCGGCCGGTGTTTGATGGGCTCAAGCAACGCTGCAAGGACGAAGGCATTTTGACGCCCGCGGTGGCGTACGGGTATTTCCCGTGCAACTCTGACGGGAATGACCTGATCGTGTACGACCCGGTGGACCAGGACAAGGAAATTCAGCGGTTTACGTTCCCGAGGCAGCCCAGCCGGCGCAAGCTGTGCATCTCAGGGTTCTTCAAGCCGGTTTCAAGCGGCGTGAAAGACGTGCTGGGGATGTCCTGCGTGACGGTGGGGCATGAGGCGACTAAAGCCGCCAAGAAATTGTTTGAGGCCAACAAGTATCAGGATTACCTGTACCTGCACGGCTTCTGCGTGGAAAGTGCGGAGGCGCTGGCGGAACTGTGGCACAAGCGCATGCGCCAGGAACTGAGCATCGACGGGGAGGACTCCCCCAATGTGCGGCAGCTTTTCACGCAGCACTACCAGGGTTCGCGTTATAGCTTCGGCTATCCGGCGTGCCCTGAAATGGCTGACCAGGAGAAGTTGTTTAAGCTGCTGGAGCCTGAGCGGATCGGCTGCACGCTGACGGAGAACTGGCAGATCGACCCGGAGCAGTCGACGAGCGCGATCATCGTGCATCACCCGCAGGCGAAGTACTTTTCGGTGTGAGTGACGGTTTTTGAGATCAGTGGCGGATGCGCGTCGGGCGCGTGGGCCGGTGACGTTTGAAAGCCCAATAGGTAGGCCGTCGCTCACAGGCGGCCTCCAAATGCGCCACTCACAAAGCCATGATTTGCTCCGTTTGTCCTCAATTCAGGGATTGCCGGAGGGTGATGCGGTGATCAGGGTGCTAAGCTGACCGTATAGAGCCAGGCGGCTTTGACCAAAGGGACTTTATGCAAAAGCAGATGCAGACCGTTGTGATGGACATGGCGGCGATCGCGGCGGCACGGGAAAAAGTGCAGCATAAAGACCCGGCGGTGAAGGGAATGTTGGAGCAGTTATTGAGCGAAGCGGGCAAAGCATTGGCCAAGCGGGCGCCTTCGGTGATGGATAAGAAGATGGTGCCACCTTCGGGGGATCGCCATGATTACATGAGTGTTGGGCCATATTGGTGGCCCAACCCGGAGAAACCCGATGGGCTGCCGTGGGTGCGCCGTGACGGGGACGTGAATCCGGCGACGCAGACACATGACTTTGATCATGGGGCGATGACCGAAATGTGCCGGGAAGTGGAGGCGCTGGTGCTGGCGGCCCGAGTGACCGGCGAGACGGAATACGCCTACAAAGCGGGGGAGATGCTCAAAACGTGGTTTTTGAATCCCGACACACGGATGAACCCGCACCTCAACTATGGACAGGCGGTGCCGGGGGTGAATACGGGGCGCGGGATTGGGATTATCGAGACGGCCTCCCTTGCGATGCTGGTGGATGCGGTCGAGCTTCTGGCCGGGCAGCCGGGGTGGAGCGAGAAGGATATGCGCGGGATGCGGGAATGGTTTGGCGATTATCTGACGTGGCTGATGGAGAGCCCGCACGGCATCAACGAGCGGGACGAACGCAACAACCACGGGACGTGGTACGACGTGCAGGCGGCGAGATTTGCCTTGTTCTGTGGTCGGCGGGAGATCGCCGTGCGGACGTTGAAGGAAGCGTTCAAGAAGCGAGTGGTGGCGCATGTGCGGCCCGACGGATCGCAGCCGCATGAGCTTTCCAGGACAAGGTCGTTTGATTATTCGTTGTACAACCTCAAGGCTTTGCTGATGCTGTGTCTGATCGGCAATGCCGTGGAGGTACCGATTACGGGTAAGGAGGGGGCTGACGGGGCATCGGTGCAGAACGCGCTGGACTTCGTGGCGCCGTACGCGGATGCGAGCCTGGAGTGGCCGTATCCGCAGATCGCCAAGTACGGGCGCGGGTCGCTGGTGGTGGTGCTGAGGCTTGGGCATGCGGTGTACGGCGAGGAGAAATATGTGGAGCTTTTGACGCAGATGCCCGCTGAACAGCGCGAGCGGGATCTTTCGTGGTTTTATCTGCCTTGCGGGGTGTGAGGGATTTGTGGCGTTTTGAATGGCGACGCCGGCGCGTCATTATGAATTACGCGTTGCGAATGATGAATTAAAGAGCGCAAAGCAAAAGCGCTTGGCTTTTGCGTCGTCGAACGGCATTGGTCGGTGAGTATCCGAAACCGGTAGCTAGATTTTCTTGAGGATGATGGCGGCGTTCTGGCCGTTGGCGGACGTGTTGTAGGTGAGTCCGTATTCGAGCTTGGCGCCGGTGGCCTGAGCGCGCGCAGGGGCGAGGCCGGGGTGGGTGTCGGAGAAGTTGGGGGTGGGAGGAAGCTTTTGTTCCAGGAGGGCTTTGGCCAGGACACAGGTGTCGAGGCTGCCTGCGCCTGCGCCGGCGAGGCCGTAGGCGGGCTTGGTGATGATGAGGGGAATGTTTGCGAGGTTGTCGCCGAAGACAAGCTTGAGGGCGGCGAGTTCAGATGCGTCTGAAGCGGCATGGCCCAGTGCCGCGGGGACGATGACGGAGACCTGGGCGGGGGTGATGCCGGCGTCGCGCAGGGCGGTTTTGATGGCGACGGAGAGGCCGCGGCCGGATGGCTCGGGCTTGGCGCTTTGCGCGCCGGGGAAGACCGACTGGGAAGCGCCGAAACCGACGACTTCGGCGTAGGCTTTGGCGGAGTCTTTTTCCTTGCGTGCTTCGAAGGTGTCCAGGGCTTCGAGGATGACCATTCCGCCGCCTTCGCCCAGGACGGTGCCGGTGGCGTTTTTGCCAAAGGGCTGGACTGCGGTGGTGGGGGCGTCTTCAAACCCGGCGACGAGGATGTCGCGGTAGGTCTGGCGCAGGTAGGCCATGGGGTTGAGCTTGGATTCGGTGCCGCCTGAGAAGGAGGCGTCGGCGTTGCCGCGTTGGATGACGCGGAGGGATTCGCCGATGGAGAGGTCGGAGGATGCGCCGTCGCAGGTGATGGTGTTTGAGGGGCCCTGGGCGTCGTGGATGATCGTCACGTGGGACGAGAGCATGTTGGGCAGGTACTTGAGCATCCAGAGGGGGGTGAGGTGGCCCATGCCTTCCTGGCCCCATTTGTGGATGTCGAAATTCTTGTCTTCGTCGAGGGAGGTGGCGAGGGCGTCGGTGAGTTCGTCAAGCTCCGCGGCGATGAGGCCTGCGCCGATGTGGGCGCCGACACGGTCTGGCTTGTAGGTGAGGGTGGCGCCGGCCGGGGGGGCGTCGCCGAGTGTGCCCTTGGTGACGAGCTTGGCGTCGCGGGCGGCAAGGTCGGCAGCGGCGACGGCGAATTCAATGTCGCGGGCCATGACCTTGACGTTTTTGCGGTAGCTCTTGGGGACGAAGCTGCTGATTTTGAGGTCTTTGATTTCAGCGGCGATCCGGTTGGGAAAGCCCGAGGGATCAAACGCGGTGATGCGGGCGACGGCGCTCTTGCCTTCAAGAAGGGCCTGCCAGGTGGGCTCAATGCCCAGGCCAATACCGGAGATCGGACCCAAACCGGTGATTACAACGCGTCGTGACATAGTGCTCTTAAGCCTTGCAGGGGAATTCGAGGCCATAGTTTAGCATTCAAGCGAGGGTGTGGTTTGGAAATCGGGGTTTGGGGCTGGGTACGGGCAATCGCATTTGACGAAAGCCCATGCGTCCGGGTTGTCGGATGACGGGTTGTCGGGGTATCCAAGAGTGGGTTAATTGAGGTTTGAGCGTTCAAGGGACATGCACCTG
>CAZIWA010000062.1:0-30861 GCA_964542875.1 uncultured Phycisphaeraceae bacterium | reverse complement strand
TGTGCGTGGTGGTGGTGAGCGACCGGAACCAGCCTTACGGGCTGGTGGTGGACAGGTTCGTGGGCGAGCAGGACCTGGTGGTGCGGAAGCTAGACCCGAGGCTCGGGAAGCTGCCGGACATCGCGGCGGCGGCGCTGATGGAAGACGGAAGCCCGCTTTTGATCATCGATACGGATGACATGCTGAGGTCGATCGACAAGCTGCTGCATGGCGGGCGGCTGGGTGCGGTAAAGACCGGTCAGCACGCCGGAACGGTGCGGCGCAAGCGCGTGCTGGTGGTGGACGACTCGATCACGGTGCGAGAGGTGGAACGCAAGCTGCTGGAGAACCGGGGTTACCAGGTGGAAATCGCCGTGGACGGGGCCGACGGGCTCAACGCGGTGCGCGATGGACACTTCGACCTGGTGATCAGCGACGTGGACATGCCGCGGATGACGGGGCTGGAACTGGTGGCAACGATTAAGGCCGATCCCAAACTCAAGCAGATCCCGGTTATGATTGTGTCTTATAAAGACCGGGAAGAAGACCGGCTCCGGGGGCTAGAGGCTGGCGCGAACGCCTACCTGACCAAGGGCTCATTTCACGACCAGACACTGATTAATATGGTCAGGGACCTAATCGGCGAACCTGAAGCATGAAGATCGCCATCGTCAACGATCTGATGATCGCCGTCGAGGCGCTGAGAAGGACCATTCTTTCGGTCCCGGGCTATAAGCTGGCGTGGGTGGCCAAGGACGGGGGCGAGGCGGTGACGCGGTGCAAGACCGATAAGCCGGACCTGATCCTGATGGACCTGATCATGCCGGTGATGGATGGGGCGGAAGCGACGCGGAAGATCATGGCGGAAACGCCTTGCCCGATCCTGGTGGTGACGGCGACGGTGACGGGGAACTTCGCAAAAGTGTATGAGGCGATGGGGCATGGGGCGCTGGACGCGGTGAACACGCCGGTGCTGGGCCCCAAAGGTGAGCTGGAGGGGGCCGAGCCGTTCCTGCAGAAGATGCGGACGGTGGAGAGATTGATCGGTTACCGGCACCAGCATGCGGAACTGCCGGCGCCGGCGAGCCCGCAGGTGCCGATGGACAGTGCGCGTTCGCCGATCGTGGGGATCGGGGTTTCGACAGGCGGGCCGGATGCGATTTCGCAGGTGCTGGCGCAGCTGCCGAAGCTGGGCGCGCCGATTGTGATCATCCAGCACATCGGGGCGGAATTCGCGCCCGGGCTGGCGGGGTGGCTGAAAAAGAACACGGGACACGACGTCCGGGTGGCGGTGCACGGCGAAAAGCCCGAATCAGGCCGGGTGTACCTGGCGGCGACCGACGATCACCTGGTGCTGCTGCCTTCGGGACGGTTTGACTACACGCCGGTGCCCAGGGAGATTCCCTATCGGCCGTCGGTGGATGTGTTTTTCAAGTCTCTGCTGGCGGCGCCGGTGCTGGGGGTGGGCGTGCTGCTGACGGGGATGGGCAAAGACGGCGCCGACGGACTGCTGCGGCTTCGGCATGCCGGGTGGCACACAATCGCACAAGACAAAGCTTCCTCGATCATGTACGGCATGCCCAAGGCGGCTGCCGAGTTAAACGCCGCAGTCCAGGTCCTCGCGTTGACCAGGATCGCTCAGGCCATTGTCGAGCATCTTCCAGTTCAAGCAAGGACACACGCTCAATGACCGCAGTACCTATGCCAATCAGTACCGGCTACTCCGACCATGCGGTGACCGTGTTGCTCATCGATGACCAGGCCATCATCGGCGAAGCCGTCCGGCGCATGCTGGCGCCCGAAAAGGACATCACATTCCATTACCTGGCGGACCCGACGCAGGCGATCGAAACGGCCAAGCGGCTGAAGCCCACGTGCATCCTGCAAGACCTGGTGATGCCGCAGATTGACGGGCTGAAGCTGGTGAGCCAGTTCAGGGCGACGCCGGAGCTGGCGCAGATTCCGATGATCGTGCTGTCATCGAAGGAAGAGCCCAAGACCAAGGCGGAGGCGTTTTCGCTGGGGGCCAATGACTACCTGGTGAAGCTGCCGGACAGGATCGAGCTGATCGCACGCATCCGTTATCACTCACGCGGCTATATCAGCCTGCTTCAGCGTGACGAGGCGTACCGGAACCTGCAAGCGAGCCAGAAGCAATTGGCCGAAGACATTACACAGGCCTCCAACTATGTGATGTCGCTGCTGCCCAAGCCTTCGCAGGCGCCCTTGAAGGCCGATTGGCGGTTTGTGCCGTGCGACAGCCTGGGTGGGGACTCGTTTGGCTATCACTGGATCGACCCGGACCACTTTGTGGTGTATCTGCTGGACGTGTGCGGGCACGGCGTGGGCGCGGCGCTGCTTTCGGTTTCGGCGATGAACGTGCTGCGATCCCAGAGCTTGCCCAACACGGACTTCCGCCAGCCCGACCAGGTGCTTTCAGGCTTAAACGACGCGTTTAAGATGGAAGAGCAGAACGACATGTATTTCACGATCTGGTACGGGGTGTTCAGCCCGTCGACCAGGAAGCTGGTGTGGTCCGGCGGCGGGCACCCGCCTGCGCTGCTGCTGGCGCCCGAGGGGCAGACGGCGGCGCCAATCGAACTGCCTTCGCAGGGGCCGATGGTGGGTGCGATTCCGTCAATCAGCTACAAGAAGGCGGAGACAACGATCCCCGAGGGACACCGTTTGATGGTGTACAGCGACGGGGTGTTTGAGATCCTGAAGGCTGACGGGGCGATGTGGCGGTACAAGGATTTCGTGCAGCTTCTGTCGCAGCCGCAGTCGGGTTTGAATGACATGGACCGGTTGATCACGTACACGCAGGAACTCATGAAGAAGACGGTGTACGAGGACGATTTCTCGATGGTGGAAGTGGGACTGTGAGCCGCCGGGCACGGAGTTGCGTGTCCCGTGTCTTAAGTCCGGCGTCGAAGAAATAGACGTTTAAAAGTCAGAATGACGGTGAAAGATTGAGACTTTAGCGTCAGTGCAGGGAAGAGATTCTTCAGGCACCCGTCGAGGGTGCTGAAGAACAAGAAGCAATCGAATGATGCCAGTCCGGGGGCTGCGCTCGAAGACTCGAAGACTCGCTGACCCCCCGGCTACGTGCGGTCGCCCCGCTGGGGCGCAGAAATACGCTTGATGTGCAGACGTCAAAGCACGTACGAGTTTGCAACGTTGCTAAAAAGTCTGAAAAAGGTTCGCTTACGGCGAACCTTTTCCGTTGATTGTCGTAATAAGCTTTGTATTACAAAGTAATGGCGATGAACGAAAGGGTTTTTATGAAGCGGATTGCAGCCAAATGGGCGGGATATTTCGGAAGAAAAAGGGAGAATCGGCCGGAGCCGGATTGGGGGTCAGAAGTTGCTTTGTCAGGAAAAGCGTATGAGAAGGTGCTGCGGTCGCTGGAGCAGTTTCATTTGGGCGACGGGGGCGGGCCGGCGTCGCTGATCGCGTGGGATCGAAATGGGCTTTTGGGGAACTGCGCGGAGGTGAAGGAGCTGGTGGACCTGTGGTTTAAGGAAGAGAAGGAACACTCGCGGCTGCTGGGTAAAGCGGTGGCGCGGATGGGGGGAACGCCGATCACGGGGCATTGGTCGTTTACGTGTTTTTGCCTGGTGCGGCGGATCGCCGGGGTGCGGGCGGAGTTGAACATCCTGCTGTTGACGGAGATCGTGAGCACGGCGTACTACCGGCTGCTGAAGCGGCATTGCCCAGACGAATGCATCCGGGATGTGTGCCGGCTGATTTTGCGCGATGAAGCGGGGCATGTGGCGTTTCATCGGGATCGGCTGGCGCAGCATGCGCGTCGCTACGGCGTGATTTGGGAGACGTTGTTCCGGTTTTTCGGGCTGGCGGCGGGGACGATGTTGTGGGTGAATCACCGGCGCGCGCTGGCGGCGCTGGGGGCGAGTGACCTGGAGTTTTTCTGCGAGGCATGGCTGGAGATGGGGAGGTTTGTGAGGAGGCTGAGGAGGGATGTGAGGAAGGGAATTACGAGTTATGAATTATGAATTGGGGAAGAGGGAGGGCTAACGGCCACGTCACGAAGACACGAAGTTATGAGGCGGAAAAAGCGGAGTCTGGAAAGGGGGAAGAGAAGGTGAAGTTAAGTCGTTATGGTTTGGATGGCGTAGAAGTTGGCGTGTGCAAGAGCTTTCTATTTGCGCTTTTACCTGGGGCTCCGCGCTCAGACAGCGCTCAGAAGCGCTGCGACCCTGTACTACAGTTGCTGTTCAACTTTGGCGCCAATCCAGAGAAGAGATTCTTCAGCACCCATCGAGGGTGCTGAAGAACAAGAAACGATCAATTGATCATTCTCCGTGGGCTGCGCTCGAAGACTCGCTGACCCCCGGCTACGTGCGGTCGCCCCGCTGGGGCACAGAAGATGTCGGTCGCGCTCGCACCCAGATGCACACAACCCGTAACGTTGCTAAAGAGTCGGATTTTCACCGACTTTCATGATTGAGTCATCATGCGATTAGGCGATTTATCCCAATCAGCAACTGTAGCATCTGGCTGTAATAGGGTCGGGCCGTTGGCTCTTAAGAGAAGAGGGTACGAAGCTTAAGTGAACCGTATTGCCGTTCACCCCAGCCCTCCCCCCGAGGGGGGAGGGGGTAAAAGAAGACATGCTCACACGGACGAGAGCATGGTATGCGGAGGCGGTGAATGAGTTATTTGAGGTTGATGACTTTGCCGGTTTTGATGGCCTGGCTGATGGCGAAGACGACTTCGTGGACGTGGGAGCAGGCTTCAAGGTCGTTGGTGGGTTTTTTGCCGGTGCGGAGGCAGTCGACGAAGTGTTCGAGCTGGCCCTGATAGGGGTGGTCGTTGACGTCGCCGGAATCCGGGAGGGCAGAGGGGATTTTGGACCACTTGTCCTTGGGGGTGCCGGGCCAGTCGGTGGTGGAGATCTGGTCGTTGTAGATGGTGCCTTTGTCGCCTTGAAGAAGGACGGGGAAGAGATAGGGCTGACGGCATTCGATGCTGGTGGCGACTTTGCCGATGGCGCCGTTCTTGAATTTCAAAATGGCGACGGAGTTGGGGTCGTATTCGTATTTGAGTGGGTTTTTGGGGCTGGTGTTGGAGAAGGCGCTGACCTGGGCGACCTCCGAGCCCATGAGGAAGATGAGGCCGTCCAAGGCGTGGCAGCCGGCGGTGAGGAGGGCGTCGCCGCCGATTTCCTTTTTGATGTTCCAGGCCCATTGGCCGTACCAGGGGCCGATGCCGTGGAAGTAGGAGCATTCGCCGTAGAAGACGTTGCCGATGAGGTTTTGGGCCATCATGGCTTTGATGTTTTTGAAGAGGCCGATCCAGCGGAGCTCAAAGCAGACGCTGGTGGTGACACCGGCTTTGGCGACGGCGGCGCGCATTTTCTTGAGGCCCGCGGGGTCAAGGGCGACGGGTTTTTCGATGACGATGTGCTTGCCGGCGTTGGCGCAGGCGATGGTTTCGTCGGGATGGTTGGGATGGGGGGTGCAGATGACGACGACATCGAGGCCGGGGTGCTTGAGGAATTCCTTGACGTTGTCGTAGGCGCCGGCGTTGATGATGCCGTGTGCGGAGAGCTTGGCGCGGGCTTTGTCGATGGAGCGGCCACAGGTGGCGACGATTTCACAGCCGGTGATTTTTTTGAAGGTATCGATGTGCGCGCCTGCGACCCAGCCTGTGCCGATGATGCCGACGCCGATCCGATCGTACTTGGCCATGTGGGACTCCCTCGTGATTTTTTGGTCCATCGGACTTTAGGTGAATTGCTTGTGTCGGGAGTATGCCGTGAATTGGGACGGACTGCAATTGGGGGCGGGTGTCGATTCTGCGGAGGAGCAGGTGTGGGGAGATTGGTGACTGAGGAGTTCACTGATGTCGGGGAAGGTGGTTGAGCGGGAGCCGGCGGGACGCCGGCGCTCCCGTTGCAGAAAAGGATTGTATTGCGGAGCTTGTTCAGTAGGATAAAGCATTAAGGGCAAGCATTTTCAATATCGGCCGGTTTGTTTGACCCATGATGGGAGGGGCTATGACGCGCAAATCCAAGAGCGATGGGGCGGCGGCATGTCGGGGTTTTACCCTGGTGGAACTGCTGGTGGTGATTTCAATTGTGGCGGTGCTGATGTCGATCATGCTGCCTTCGCTGCAGAGCTCGCGCGAGGTGGCGTACCGGAGCAAATGCCTGGCCGGGGCGCGGGGGGTGAATATGTCGGTGGATACGTATTGTTCGGATAATCGTGAGTATTACGTGGCGGGGAAGGTGACGGCCAAGTCGTGGCAGCAGATCCTGGTGGAGGCGAATTACTCGCAGCAGACGGCGTACACCAACAAGGGCGGTTGCCCGCACGGGCCTGCGCAGTACTGGGACTATGCGGGGAACGACTATTACACGGGGCAGACGACCAACAGTTGGCCGACATCGACAACGACGTATGGGTTTAACCATTATCTGCAGGCGGGGACTTATAACTCCGTGGTGGCTTACGGGCCGCAGCGGCGGACGGGGTTTCGGGCGACGAAGTATTCGGATCGGTTGATCACGGCGATATGCAATGTGACGGCGTGGTCCAACGAGTGGTCGACGTATGTGGTGTATGCGTCGACGTACACGACGCTGGGCGAGCCGCCTTGGTATGCCAAGACGCTGATGAACCCGGAGATTGTGCGTCACAAAGGTGAGGGGCTACCGGCTTCGTTTGCGGACGGGCATGGGAGGTTTATCGACAGGAATACGGTGATGTGCGGGCCGCTTTATGGATATGCGGCGCGGGTGGAGAAGGACTTTAACGTGTTTGATTATTCGTTTTGCCCGGTGGACCCTGCGCGGATCTATGGTTTTCAGCCTTGAGGGGGAAGAAGGCAGAGGTCAAGTAAAGAGGGGTTCGGAGGTGGGGTGTTGGGCGGGTTTGATAGAATCCTGGGATGACGTGGTCTGGATTTATCGCTAAAGATTTGCGTTCAAAGATTGCGCAGGGTGATGCGGTGCCGAACCCGCTGACGTTGCATGCGCTGGCGAAGCACTACAACGTGAGCATTACGCCGGTACAGGCGGCGGTGAATGCGCTGGTGCGCGAAGGCGTGATCAAGAAGACGCCGGGCGGGCGATTGACGGTGTCGGGGGATTCGGCGGGGCGTGCCAAGAGCAGGGGGCCGGTGTCGGCGCCGGAGCCGCCTAAGGATTTTTACAAGATTATTTCTGAAGACCTGGTGGCGCAGAGCCTGCAGGGGAAGGCGCACTTTTTGCGTGAGACGCAGACGGCGCAGAAGTATGGGGTGTCCGGGACGAGGCTGAGGCAGATTTTCAGCCGACTGGCGGGGGAGGGGTTGATCGAACATGTGCCGAGGCAGGGGTGGCGGCTGCGGCCGTTCCGGCAGGAAGACATGGATGCGTTTGTGCGGGTTCGGGAAGCGATGGAACTGCTGGCGCTGGAGCTGGCCAAGCACAAGCTGGACAAGGCGCAACTGGAAAGCATGCTGGAAGGCAACCAGGATGTGAGCCCGATGGTGCGCACGGATGACCGGCTGCACACGTATCTGCAAGATTTGGCGGACAATGCGTACATCAAGGACTTTTTCGCCCGGCACGGGCCGTACTTCAAAGTGCTGTCCAACTGGGAATCACAGGACCAGGAAGCCGTGCGCGAAGCGGCGTCGGAACACCGGGGCATCCTGGAAGCGTTGATCGCGCAGGATTGGCCGACGGCGCGGCAGAGGCTTTCGTATCACATTCGAGAGAACTATCCGATTCTGAAGAAGATGAAGATTTTCAAGCCGGCGGGGTGATGGGGGCGGGTCAAAGCATTGGGTATTTGTCGGCACATGCACCCGGGGTATCGGGTTTTCGGGCTATCGGGGGGCTTCGATTAAGTTCATGCCACATTCGACAACCCGCGGGTTTTGGGTTGAGAGTTTTTTGGTGGGTTGAGCGGGAGGTCGGGCTGTTGCCCGAATACCCTCGCTGGCGCGTCACTAACGGTTTTTTGGTGTGAGATGGATGAGGGTTTTTGGGTTGGCACTTGGCTCGGATACAGCACTGCTTCGGGCCGTGCTGTGCCACTGGGAGTGGAGGGGGTTATTTGGCGGGTTGTGTGGCGGCGGGCTGGGTGGAATTGGATTCGGATTTGAGCTGGGCCATGAGGTCTTCGGGGGGGCGCACGCGCAGGCGGGGTTCTTCGAGGGCCGCCATGAAGGCCTTGAGGTCTTCAAAGTCCTGCTTGTTTAAGCCCAGGGGGTGGAGCAGGGGGGATTTTTTGGGGAAGAGCGGGTCATTGACCTGGGCCGGCCTGGGGCGCAGGGTGGGCATGCCGATGTTGTAGAGGTTCAAGATGCCGTCCATCTCAAAGAAGCCGACGTGCATGTAAGGCGCGGTGCGGGTGATGTTGCGGAGCGTTGGGGTTTTGAAGGCGCCGACGTCCTTGGGGTCTTTGGTGACGGTGAAGCGGCCCAGGTCCTGGTATTTGCGGCCATAGTAGCTGAGGCCGATGTCGTGGAATTCGTTGTCGGTGAAGTTGGGGCCGCTGTGGCAGTTGACGCACTTGGCGTCGGTGCGGAACAGGTGGAGGCCGCGGAGTGCGGAATCCGGGAGGGCCTTGTAGTCACCTTTGGCGAATTTATCGAATGAGGAGCGGCCTGAGCGGATGGTGCGCAGGAAGGTGGCGATGGCCTGGGTGATGTGTTCGAAAGTGACTTCGCGGGTGCCGAAGACTTTTTCAAAGCGGTCGGGGTAGTCGGTGTTTTCCTGGAGCCATTTAACGATCTGGGCCTGTCCGGCGTTCATTTCGCCGGGGTTGGTGAGGACGAGGGTGATCTGATCTTCGAGGGTGTCGGCGCGGCCGTCCCAGAACCAGTATTTCTGGTCGCCGGTGTTCATGAGGGTGGGGGCGTTGCGCGGGAGTGACTGGCGGTTGTGGCCAAACGAGGTGGTGCGGCCGTCGGCCCAGCCCAGGTCGGGATCATGGCAGGAGGCGCAGGCCATCTGGCGTGTGGAGGAGAGGCGGGGATCAAAAAAGAGGCGGTGGCCCAGGGCGAGTTTTTCGCGGGTGAGAGGGTTTTCCTTCGGGAAGACAGGCGCGCCGGTGGCGGCGAGCTCGGTGAACTTGGCGCCGGCGTCGATGCTGGGCTTGGGCCACTGGTCCGCGGGCTTGGAGTAAAGCTCGCGGAGGTGGGCGATTTCTTTTTTGTATTGTTCTTCGTCGAGCGGCTTGCGGATGACCATGCGGGCGGGCTGGGTTTGGGCGCCGGCGGGGTCGTCAGCGTCAGGGGCCTGGGCATGCACCGGCTGGGCCCATCCAGCGAAGAGGGCCAGGAGTGTCAAGAGCGGGAAGAAAGCGGTGCGGAGATTCACGCGGGCGGTCCGTGGGGTTGATGTTTCAAGAAGCCTGAGATTGTAATCCTGCGGCTGGTAAAAGGCGTCAGTGTACGGCTGGTTTTGGGCGGCATTCTATCAGGGGATTTGCCGGGTCCGGGCAGTTGGGAGTGGCCTTGGCGATGATGGCCTTGCCTTTGTCGGAATCTTCGGGGACCCACTGGGTTTTGATTTCGGGAATGGCGATGAGGCGGTGCAGGTTATCGCCTTTGGCAAGGCCTTCCCGAATCTTGCTGATGGGGGCGTCTGCGGGGATGCCGAGGCCTTCAACGAAGACCTTAGCGCCGTCTTCGTATTTCTCCAGGTAGCCGGAGGAGAGTGCGGGTTCATCAGGGCATTGGCCGCAGGCGAAGGAGCGGAAGAAGACCGCCTGCGCGGCTGGGTTTTCCGGAGAGGGGAAAGGGGGTAGCTCCAGGATGTCGCCCTTGAAGAGCTTGCCGGAATCCACTTCATAGAAGTAGGCCTGGGCGGCGGACGGCGGGCCGTAGTAGCGGTGGGGAAAGAGGACCTTGACCACTTGGAGCACCATGAAGCCGATGACCAGGACGGCGGCGGCGATGATGACTTTGGTACGGATTTTTTGCCACATCGGAGGGTCCCGGTCGGATAGACGCAACGGATTTAGAAGAAGGGACGGACACCTGAATGAGGGTCCGTCCCAGCGTGAAACGTCAGATAGAAGATGGTTGAATGGCTAGGCGGTTTTGTTGATCAACCGGGGCCGACGCGGCCGTCTGCCCAGAGGCGGTTGGTGTATTCGGCGGTGCTCATGCCGACGCCGTCTTTGCTGGTTTTGAGGTCATGGGGAACGCGCCGTTCAGCGGTGGGGATGCTGTACGCTGTCCAGCCCAGGGGGTTGCCCGGGGGAGTCGTGGGGCCTTTGAGGACGCCGGTCTGGTACGGCCGGTTGGTGTAGGCGTCGTAGCCGAAGAGGGTGAGCGTGGGGCCCGATTGAGTGGGCTTTGCGTTGTCATCAAGGCGCTTGGTGAAGGTGGTGCCGGCAACGGGGAAGGTGTAGGTGTTGCCCCAGGCGGCGACGTCCTGATAGACGCCGGGGCAGACCCATACCTTGGAGCCCATGACACCGGCGACATATGAGCCGTTGTCGAGCACGGCGGGCATGCCGTAAGTTTCGGGGAGGGAGGAGGGATCGGCAACCCAGATGGCGTTCTTGGCTTGGCGGGTGTCGTGGCTGCCGAGCATGGCGGCGGTGGGGGTCCACAGCTTGTTGTCGCCTGCGTAGGCGATGATGCCGATGCCGATCTGGCGGAGGTTGCCCAGGCACATGGCGCTGCGGGCGGTGCCGCGGGACTTGGACATGGCGGGCAGCAGGATGGCGATCAAGAGCGCAATGATGGAGATGACGACGAGAAGCTCAATGAGCGTGAAGGCGGTGCGGACGGTTTTGTGATGGCGTTGCATGGAGAACTCCGAAGGTTTCAATACAGAGTTTTGCGTATCCCCCGGGAATTCTGTACTTGAGAAAGAGAATCATTATTGCAATGTTTTGGGTGGTCGTCAAATCCAATTGATAATGAGTCTCATTGAATTTCGTGGCAAATGAAAAGACAACCGGCGTCTGCGGGGGGTGTAGACGCCGGTTGGTGGGGTTTTAAGTTTTGGTTATCAGAGGTGCTTGGCGGCTTCGGAGACGGCGGTGCCTTTGGCGATCTTGTGGCCGGCCTTGATGAGCTCGGCTTCGATGGCGTGGAGGCAGGCGAGGGTGTCGCCGGCGTCTACATTGCCCATGTGGCTGATGCGGAAGGAGGTGGCGGCCCATTTGGCGCCGCGGCCATCCTGACCGTCGGCGATGTGCATGCCGAAGTTATCACGCGCACCGGCGCGGAATTTTTTTGCGTCGATGGGGGTGGGGAGTTCGGGGTAGAAGGCGCCGGTGACGGAGTCGCTGGGGGAGGTGGAGATGAGCTTGAGGCCCATGGCTTTGAAGGTTTGGCGAGTGGCATGGGCGAGGGTGGCGACGCGGCCGTACACGCTTTCGTAGCCTTCGGATTCGAGCATTTTGAGGGCGACGCGCTGGCCGCGGATGAGGCTGACGGGGGGCGTGAAGGGGACGTCGTTGGCGAGCCAGGATTTGTACCAGCGGCGGAGGTCGAGGTTGTAGAAGCCGCCTGCTTTGACTTCTTCCAGGCGCTTGAGGGCGCGTGGGCCGAGGCCCACGTAGCCGAGGCCGGGGGGAAGCATGAGGGCCTTCTGGGAGCCGGTGACGAGGCAGTCGATGCCCCAGGCGTCCATCTCCACGGGCATGGCGCCGACGGAGGTGATGCCGTCGACCAGGAGAAGGGGTTCATCACCAAAAGCGCGTACGGCGGCGGCGACGGATTTGATGTCGCAGGCCGAAGCGGTGGCGGTTTCGGAGTGGCAAAGCGCGATGGCGCTGACGCCGGGGTGTTCCTTCAAGGCCTGGGTGATGGTGTCCGCGGTGATGGCGGAGCCCCATGCGACGTTGATCTTGACGTTGGTGACGCCCAGGGATTTGGCGTATTGGTCGTAAATGTCCTGCCAGCGCTCGCCGAATTTACCGGAGGCGACGGAGATGACGGTGGAGCCGGGACGGGCTAGGGAGATCTGCGCGGCTTCAAAGGCGGTGGTGCCGGAGCCGGCGATGCTCATGACGGGGCCGGTGGTCTTGTAGAGCCGCTGAAGCTGTTCGCAGAGCTCTTTATAAATGGCCTGAAAAGCCTTGGTGCGGTGGTGGATGATGGGCTGGGCCATCTCCAGAAGGACCTCTTCCGGAACGCTGGTGGGGCCGGGGGTGAGGAGGCGCTGCTTGTTGAATAGTTTGATGGGGCCGGGCATGAAAAATCTCCATATCGGGGGTGGATCATGATATCAGGAAGGGGTTGGAGAGAGCAGAGAGAGCCCTGCGGGCTTTTCGGGTTTCGGGGTATGGGTTTCGGGTGGGAAAGAGCGAGAGAGTCGTTAAGGCGGGTGTGGTGGCACGGGCAAGACAAAGCAAGGCCTGGGTGCGCCGTACGGCCCGGATTGGGGTCGGTACACTCATGACATCATTCATTCTCTTGATGAACGGGGTACCCAAATGGTTGAGAAGGCTTTGATTCTTTCGGCGTCGGCAGGGGCTGGGCACTTGCGGGCGGCGGATGCGGTGGCGGCGGCTTACAAGACTGCGAATCCCGATGCGGTGGTGAAGCACATCGACACGCTGGAGTTTACGAACAAGGCTTTTCGGGACCTGTATTCCAAAGCGTATCTGGAGATGATCCGGGTTGCGCCTCACTCGCTGGGGTGGCTGTATGACCGGTTGGACAAGCCCTTCACCAATGAGGGGACGCGGAAGCTGATCAACCGGATCAACCTGAAGCCGTTCATGAAAATGCTGGAGGAAGAAAAGCCGACGGTGGCGATCTGCACACACTTTCTGCCTGCGGAAATCATTTCCAACCTGAAAGACGAGAAGAAGGTTTCGTTCCCCCAGGGCATTGTGGTGACGGACCTGGATGTGCATGCGATGTGGCTCTGCCACACGTACGAGCATTACTTTGTGGCCATGGAAGAGACGCGGGTGCACCTGACCGAACTGGGCATCCCGGAAAACAAAACGACGGTGACGGGCATCCCCATCGACCCGATTTTTTCACAGACGCTGGATAAGAAAGCGACCCGCAAAGCACTGGGGCTGGACCCGGAGAAGACGACCATCCTGATGAGCGCGGGCGGATTCGGCGTGGGGCCGATCGAGAACATGATCGCCAGCCTGGCCAAGCTGAAACACGCCGTGCAGGTGGTGGCGGTGTGCGGAAAAAATGCGGAGTTGAAAGAAAAGATTGAAGCGGTGGTGAAGAAATTCCCCAAAAACGCCAAGGCGAAGGTGCACCCGATCGGGTTCACCAAAGAGATGGACAAGTACATGTCCGCAGCGGATATCCTGCTGGGCAAGCCGGGCGGGCTGACGTCTTCCGAAGCACTGGCCAAGGGGCTGGCGCTGATCATTGTGAACCCCATCCCCGGGCAGGAAGAACGCAACGCCGACCATTATCTGGAAGAAGGCGTGGCGATCCGATGCAACAACCTGCCGACGCTGGCATTCAAGATCGACCGGCTGCTGGATAACCCGGGGAAGCTGGCAGCGATGCAGGCGGCGAGCCGGGCGCTGTCGAAGCCGCATGCGGCGCATGAGGTGGTGAAGGTGGCCCGGGGGCTTAAGGGCGGGAAGTAAAGAGGCGGAGTTTGTGACTGGGAGGCCTATGCGCTCAGAAGCGCTACGACCCTGGCTGTAATAAGACCGGGCCTTTGGCCCTTAAGAAAAAGCGCAGATAAAGAGGAAGACATGCTCACGCAGACGAGAGCATGCCACCCAGAATTGCGGGTTCCGGCGTTGGAGTGCTCAATACCAGAACATAAGAATAATATACACATGATTAGCATGGGAGGCGCACATTGAACATTCGGCACATTTTCGGATTCAAAAGCGGCCTTTACCCCAACCCTCTCCTAAAGGGAGTGGGGGGCAGGAAGCGTTAGCGCGGCAGGCGGAAAAGGGCGATGAGGACGGGGGTGCCCATGGTGAAGAAAGTGAGGAGAGTGAGGGACCATTGCATGTCGGCGATGGAGCCTGTGAAGTGGTCTTTGTTGGCGACGGCGGGGTAGATGTGCATGAAGGGAACTATGACGATGCCCAGGGCCATGATGGCGTAAAAGAGGGTGGGCATGGCCCAGAACAGGGATGAGGAGGCGATGGGCCTGGGGGGCGGGAGAGGGACTGCTTTCTCAAAGAGAAGGTAGGCGGTGGTGAAGGTGAGGACGGTGCCGAACCAGCCGATGTAGTTGTGGATGGGGATGCCGAACCAGGGGCCGCCGTCGTGCCAGAGCCAGTCGCCGGAGATGGTGGCCTGGTAAGGGTCCATGGTGATGTCCCAGGCGACCATGATGGTGGTGGCGGTGAGGGCCAGAGCGATGAATTTGCACCAGGCGGAGCACGGCGAGCAGGCGGGATCGGCAGGTGATGATCGGGAGGTGGACTGCCGGCCGAGGATGACGCGCGCGGCGATGAGACTGCAATAGCCCATGCAGGTGTAGCCGACCTGGACCATGGGGGGAACGCCGAGGATTTTTGGGCCCAGGTGGTCGGTGTAGTGGTAATTGCCAAAAATGAGCCCAGTGGCGACGCCGACGGCTTCAGCGGTGAAGCTGATGAGGACGATGAGCAGGAGATAAACGGCGAAATGTCGGAGTCCCATGGACAGATAGCCGTGGAGGACAACAAAAACGAGGCCCAGAAAGAGGGTGGCGATGGTATCGACATCGTCAGGGATTTTTAAGGCCGGGCCGAAAATGAGCACTGTGATGATGGTCAGAAGGAGGGCCATGATGGGGAGGGCGGCGCGATCAAGGTTGGAAGGCGAGGGAGATGTGGTGTCGGTCATGCGATTGAGCATCGCATGGCGGGACGGGGGGTACAAGGGATTTATGGGGGGAGAGTCGTCCCGGGTCCTGTGTCCCGTGTCGTGTGTCGAAGAGATTGAAGAGGTGAAGAGGGAGGAGTGGTGTTTTTTTTGTTGGCGCGGGCAAGGCACAGCACGGCTTTGGGCCGTGCTGCGCCACCGGGAAGGAGGATTGGTTTTGTTTAGCCGCCGTTGAGTTGGGCGGGGGTGAGTTCGTTTAAGAGGGGTTTTCCGGCCTGGAGGCGGAGGATGTTTTGGACGGAGATGTCCCAGACGCGTTCGGGGAATTTGGGGCTTTCGGCGGAGCCGGAGACGTGGGGGGTCATGATGACGTTGGGGAAGGACCAGAGGGGGTGGTCCTTGGGCATGGGGTAGTGGTAGTGGGTGTCGAGGGCGGCGGCGGCGATCCATTTTTCGCGCAGGGCCTTGAGGAGTGCCTGCTCTTGAATGATGGGACCGCGGGCGGGGTTTAAGAGGCAGCAGGTGGGTTTGAGGGCTTTGAGTTCGGCTTCGCCGATGAGGCCTTCGGTGGCGCCGGTGAGGGGCATGGCGAGGATGAGGAAGTCGAGTGATTTGAGGAAGTCGAATTTCTGATCGGGGCCGAAGACTTTGTCGGGAAGTGTGCCCTGGGGGTCGCCGGTACCGGGGACGCAGTAGGTTTCGCCTCGGGGGGAGATTTTGCCGGAGCGGGAGAGGACGTGGACGTTCAGGCCCATGACTTTGGCGAGGCGGGCGGTTTCGCGGCCGATGCCGCCGTAGCCCCAGAAGCCGACGGTTTTGCCGCGGATTTCGGTTTGGAAGCCGGGAGAGCGATCCCAGACGCCGTCGTTCTGATGGATCATCATGAGGCGCATGTTGCGGGCGAGATTGACCATCATGGCGACGTTCCATTCGGCGATGGGGACGTCGAAGACGCCCAGGGCGTTGCAGGCCTTGATGTTGCGCTGGGCGAGGTTTTTGCCATAGAGCTGGGAGTACCCGGCGCTGCCGAGTTGGACGAGCTTGAGGGAGTTCATTTCCTCATGATTTTTGGGCAGGAAGAAGCTCATCCAGACGTGGGCGTCCTTGATGAGGTCCGAGGGCTCGGGGCGGTCGGCTTCTTCATTTGGCTTTTCGGTGTGGCGGATGTTGAGGCCGGGGATGGCCTTGAGTTTTTTGTAGCCTTCCTCATGGATACGCAGATCAACGACGACGTTGAGCATCGAGTGTTCTCCGGTCTTGCTGGGCCAGGTTTTTGCCTGGGCAGTCTGTGAATTCACCTGAACCTGGGATGAAAGGATATTTGGCGATTGTATCGGGTGTGAGGGTGACGCCGAGGCCTGGTGCGGTGGGGGGAAGGACGCGTCCGTCTTTAATGATGAGGTTGTCGCCGATGGTGAGGCTGTGGAGCGGGCCGTAGGCGGGGGCGACTTCAAGGACGACGGTGTTGGCTGCGGCGAAGCCGAAGTGGATGTTCTGCATGAGTGAGGCGCCTGCGCCCCAGGCGTGGGTGGCGATTTTCCGGCCTCGCTTGGCGAGCATGTCTGCGACGTCCATGCAGGTGGAGAGTCCGCCTGTGAAGGAGGCGTCGGGCTGGCCGATGTCGAAGGCGTCCTGGTCGATGAAGACGCGCCATTCGTAGGTGCCGGTGAGGCATTCGCCGCCTGCGATGGGGGTGGTGGTGTTTTTGCAGAGTTCGGAGTAGCCCCAGGGGTCTGTGTAGTGGAGGGGCTCTTCGAGGAAGGCGAGGTCGAATTCCTCAACGGCCTTGGCGACGGCGGTGGCGGTTTTGATGTCCCAGGTGACGGTGGGGCTGTTGCCCATGTGGGCGTCGAGCATGACTTTGAAGTCTTTGCCGAAGCGCTTGCGGACGAAGGCGAGTTTGGAGGCTTCGAAGTCTGCGGCCTTGGCGGGGTCGTAGTCGATTTTAAAACCGGATTCGTCGTAGGCGCCGGCGCCGAGCTTGACGCCTTTGAAGCCGAGTGAGGCATAGAACTCGATTTTTTTGGCGAGCTCATCGGTGGGGTAGTTGGAGGGGCCGCCGGTGGCGTAACAGGGGAGGGATTGGTGCTTGAGGCCGCCCAGGAGTTCGTAGACGGGTTTGTTTTCGAGCTTGCCTTTGAGGTCCCAGAGTGCGGCCTCGATGCCGTTTAAGACGATGATGCCAAGGCCGACGCGGGACCAGAAGTTTTCGGACTGATACATGTTTTGCCAGAGCTGGCGGATGTTGTCGACGTTCTGGCCGATGAGCGCGGGCTTGAAGTATTCGACAGTGAGGGGGACCAACTCAGGGCAGAAGTAGCCGGCGTAGGTTTCGCCCAGGCCGGTGTGGGGGGTGTCGGTGATGATCTCAATGAAAGCTGCGGAGCGGAACATGCGGGCCTTGCTGAGGAAGGGGTCATGGGTGCAAGGGCCGGTGAGGAGATGGGTTTTGACGTCGGTGATTTTCATGAGGGTGCGCCTGAGGGGCTTGTTCAGATGAGTCTAATATATCAGACAAGTTTTGTTGAGGGCGTGTGGCGAGTGGTGGAGAAGAATTTTTGACTGGGATTAAGAGGATTGAGGATGATTAAGAGGATGGACGGGAAAGAGGGAGCAAAGTGATTGAGGGTTTTTTGGGGGCGAGATGGAGTTTTGTGGATTTTGGTTTGTGGTGATGTGGATGGCTACAGTGGGCATTCCGGGTTTTTGTTCAAGTGTTGGTGAATTGCTGTGGTAAGGGCATGCGTGGGCGGCCTCACCCTGGCGCTCTCCGAGACGGAGAGAGGGAAAGAAAAAAGCAGATGGTGGATGTTGTGGTGAAGAAGCAGGGTGGCGAGCAAGAGCAGGAGGCTTACGGGTTGGTGTGGCCTGGGAAGGCTGCGGCGGCGCGGTTGGCTGTGGAGCCGTGCGTGAAGGGGTTGAAGCTGTGTGTGGAGGAGGGGGTGGGGGGCGCGGAGACGGGGCATGTGCTGGTGGCGGGGGAGAATCTGGATGCGCTGAAGCTGCTTGGGGAGGAATATGGAGGGCGGGTGGGGCTGGTGTATATCGATCCGCCTTATAACACGGGGAAAGATTTTGTTTATGGGGATGATTTTCGTGGCGTGAGGCCGGGCAAGCGCGAGGCCAAGGGCGACCTGGAGCAGGGGCACGGCAATTGGCTGAGCATGATCTATCCGAGGCTGATCCTGGCGCGGGGGCTGATGCGCGAGTCGGGCGTGATGATGGTTTCCATCGACGACAACCAGGTGGCGGGGCTGCGGCTGGTGATGGATGAGGTGTTTGGGGAAGAAAATTTCGTGGCGCAGGTGGTGGTGCAGTCCAACAAGCGCGGGCAGACGTACCGGGTGATCGCCAAGACGCACGAGTACCTGCTGGTGTATGCCAAGGGGGGGCGGGTGGTGTTTAAGGAATTAGAGAAGCCGGCGGGGCCGCTGACGCTGAGGGACGAACAGGGGACGTACGAGAAGTGGGAACTGCGCAACCGGAACCCGAAGTTCGGACGGTTCAACCGTCCGAACCTTTACTTTCCGATTTATGTGATGCCCGAGAGCGTGGACAAGGCGGGGTATGCCCGTGTGTCACTCAAGAAAAAGAAAGGGAGCGTGGAGGTGTTTCCGGTGAACAGCAGGGGGGAGGAGGGATGCTGGCGCTGGGGGAAGGAGAAGGTGGAGGCGCAAGGCCTGACGGGTGAGAACCCGGTGGTGATGGCGCGCAAGCGGCGCGATGGCGCGTGGAACATTTATGAGAAGGCGCGCAAGGGAACGAGCAAGGCGAAGTCGATCTGGACGGAGAGCGTGTTCATCAGCGAGCAGGGGACGGATGAACTGGCGCGGCTGGGGATGGCAGAGGCGTTCAGCCACCCCAAACCGGTGGAACTGGTGAGGCGATGCGTGTTCATGGCGACAGGGCCGGAGGACGTGGTGCTGGATTTTTTTGCAGGGTCCGGCACGACGTGGCATGCGGTGGCGCTGCAAAACGCGATGGACGGCGGGCGGCGCAAATGCGTGTTGGTGCAGCGCAGCGAGCCGCTGCGCGCGGATGTGGGGACGCAACGGGCCGGGGCGCTGTTTTGCGAAGGCATGGGTGTGGCGGGGGATATCGTGGAGATCACCAAAGAGCGGATGAAGCGTGCGGGGAAGAAGATTTCAGAAGCGTCGCCGGGGAGCGAAGCGGATTTTGGTTTTAAGGTTTTTAAAGTGACCTGAAATCAATGGCGGTTGGTGCAGCACTCAATGTTTGACTTTTAAAGTCATTGTTTACATTGCATCAATTTGATATAGTGAAATTAATAAGTGCATCCACGTCCGATGCACAAGTGCATTTCTAAAAGGAGGGTTCCATGTACCCCTCACATTCCCGTCTTAACGCGTTTTCTTTGATTGAAGTGTTAATTGTTATTGCCATCCTTGTGGTGTTGATTTCGCTTGCGATGCCGGGGCTGAGCAATGCGCGGGAGAGCGCCAAGCGTGTGGTTTGCCTGAACCAGTTGAAGCAGATCCATCTGGCATCGGTGAACTACATCCAGGCCAATGCGAACCGGCGAAGTGTGTTGGGCGATTTTCCGCCTCTGTCCCTGGGCGTGAGTTTCGGAGGGAGTTCGACTTACGATGTGACGGTGGTGAGGCGTACGGCTGCGGAGTCGGGCTGGGGTCTTTTTCCGGACAATCGGATCTGGCGCTGTCCGACGGATGAAAAGCCGGGCACGACGCCGGTGACGACTGAAGCGGGGCAAAGCCAGGATTGGAGCTGCAGCTATGGGTACAACCTGCTGCTGGTGCTGAACCGACCGTCGTATGCAAAAATTCCCAATCCGTCGAATGTGGCGTTTTTGTATGACGGTTCCATGTCCGGCGCGGATGGGTCTACTGCCGGCGGACGAAATATCGCAGGGACGTATTTGACGGTGGATGATTACATCACCGGAAGCATGGTGAAACGGCACAAGGTTGAGAAAGCCAATGTGATTTATCTGGATGGGCATGGCGACAGCCAATCCACGCTGGCCGCGGCGAGCTTCGATCCAGGTGCGAACAATGGGATCAGTGCGGCGGCGAGCAGCGGGACTGGAAGTTCTGGCACTGGGACAGGAACTGGCGCTGGTGGCAACGGCAACAACGGTAATGGGAATGGTAACAACGGCAACGGTAACGGGAATAATGGAAATAACGGAAACGGTAATGGGAATGGGAATGGTAACAACGGTAACGGTAACGGGAATAATGGAAATAACGGAAACGGTAATGGCAACAACGGCAACGGTAATGGCAACAACGGAGTCGGAAATGGTTCCGGCGGCGGAAAAGACGGGAACCGCGGGAACAACTGATTTGAGCTAATTTTGGAGTTTGAGGCGGGGTGACGCGCGTGCGCGTCACCCCGTGTTTTTTGGGGAAGAGGCTGGGGTCTGGTCAGAGGGGGTTAAAGCGGAGTTGAGGTGTTATGGGTTGGCTGGCGTTGATGTGGGTGGTGTGGTTTTTGCGGGGTGTTGGGGAGGTCGAGCTGCGTCCGAAAGTCGTCGCCGGCGCTTGCGGCGAATGGTTTGGGTGTCAGGCAGGGTTGGGTGTTGTTGGCGGGTGGCCCGGAGATCGCACTGTATGGCGTTGAGCTGTGATACCCGGGGTGGTGGGCGGTGAGGGGCGCGTTGAGATTTTTGTGGGGCCAGGCTTTGTCTGGAAACACGATGGGAGTGAGGAAGAAGATGCACCCGTGAGGAAGAGGTTTGTCTGTGACTTCGCAGAATCAATGGGTATCCAGCCTGCGATGGTGGGCCTACGAAGAGAGATTTCAGGCAGAGCCTAATGGGAGGTCGGGCTGTTGCCCCAGTACCCTCGCTGGCGCGTCGGGTTAACGGGGTTTTGGCGATTGAGGGTGTGGTGATTGATTAGGGTTGGTGGTGGTCCAACGGGAAGGGACCAGTCCCCGGAGAGGGTTTAGGGATTGCAGAGGTCGGCGGTTCTTCCGTTGGGGCATTTGGTGTGTGTGGCGGACTCCATGAGGGTGATTCCCTGGGGGGAAGCGGCTTCAACCCAATGGATGGGTTTGGGCATGGAGATGAGGCGGCCGGGGTTTGGGGCGGAATCCAGGTCAAAGAGGCTGGGGACCTTGGGTACGCCGGTGATTTCCATTTTGCGTTTGTAGCCGTTGCGGGTGGCATCGGTCATGGATTCCAGGAGTCCGACGAAGGTTTCCTTGTCGGGGCCGCAGCCGTCGCAGCCGAAGAGGTAGGCCCGTACGCCGTAGAAGTTGCCGTCGATGACGCCGCCTTGGGAGGGGGCGCTGATAGGGGGCAGGGTGTCGCTGGAGACGTAGAAGAGTTTGGTGTCGCCGATGTCGTAGAACTGGATTTGGGTGGGGAGTTGGACGGAGGTGAAGTTATTGCCGGGCTGGAGCCAGTAGAGGTTGTACTGAATGATGAAGAGTATGACGGCGGCGAGGAGTACGACACTGTTGGTGATGAGGGCCGAGAGCTGGGTGCCCCAGAGTGTTTTTTTCACCTGAGCGGTGGTGTTGGTGACGGCGAGTGCGAAGGCGCGGAGCTTGATCTGCAGGGGATTGTCGCCGCGGATGGAGCGGATTTTGAGGGCGCGGACTTGTTTTTCGTGGTCCCATTCGGATTGGGTGACGGCGACCTTGATTTCCTTGGAGGCGTCGATTTCCTTGAAGAGGTCTTGCCCGCCTGAGATCATGTGGGGCTTGAAGACGATGCTTTCGCCGTTGAAGTTGAGGTCTTTGCGGCCCATGGCGTCGAAGTCGAAGATGGGTCTTTTGAGGGGTTTGCTGGGGAGGTAGAGGAGCGTGTCGCACTTGGGGCAGCGGACGGTTTTGCCGGCCATGTTGAGAGCGGCGTGGACTTCGGCGCCGCAGACGCAGGCGGCGCGGACGAACTGAGGTTCTTCGGGTTCTTGTTCGACGGGTGAGAGGCGGGAGTAGGTGACTTCTTTTTCGGATTGGATTTCCTCAAGTGCTTCGTCGCCGCCGACGGCCATGAGAAGACTTTCTTCGGAGGGGGCTTCGACGAAGGTGGAGACTTCAATGGAGGAACTGAAGGTTTCGCCCAATTCGGGCATGGTGATGGGCCTGGAGCACTGAGGGCAGTGCCCTGTTCGGCCGGCGAAAGCGGCGGGGGCTTTGATGAGCTTGCCGCAGGTGCATTGGGTGCGGACCCATTGGTCGACGGATTCATCGAGGCGTTGGATGATGGATTCTTCGGGGATTTCGTTTTGCGTGTGACGCTCGGCGACGATGACATTCTTACATTGCGGGCAGACGATTGGTTTGCCGCGGTTGACGGCATCGACCTTGAGACGGATGTTGCATTTTGAGCAGCGGAAGCGGAATAGGGCGCTTTTACGGGTGAGTTGGGACATGGATCACCCTTGGGTGAAATGTGGAAGGCAACGATGAATCCACGGACGTGGTGGATGCATGTGAGGCCGTATCTGTTTTTGATCGTAACGAACGGCTGAGTAAAAGCCAATGGGTTTTGGTGAAGGGTGGGGAAGGACGTTGTGAATTGTGAGTTTAAAAGAGGTGGCTGGGATTTGGGGGCGGGGAGTGTTTGTGGTTGGATCAGTGGAGGGTGAGGGTTTTGGTTTGCCGGTCGGAGGTCGCGGTGAGGGTGCCTGCCGATTGGGTGAGTTTGTAGCCGGATTGCTGGAGGGTTTTGGGGAGCGTGGAGGTGAGGTCCGGAGAGGTATCGCCGGCTTTGACGGCGTCGCGACCGGCGAGAAGGATCTGCTCCAACTGGGTTTGCCGTGCCTGCTGCCTGGTCCGGGCGGCCTGGGCGGCAAAGCCCTGGGTGACGGACATGATGATGAGCGAGGCAAGCATGATGAAGATGAGCGCGGCGATGAGGACGTATCCGGGTTGATGTCTGGAAGTTCTGGTCATGGCTTGGGGCCTTCATGGATGGGGAGCGTGAAGAGCGTGGGTTGTGACTGCTGAGGCTGGGTGATGGTGATGGCCAGCGCACCGGGGAGCCGCTGGAATGTGATGGATTGGGCCATTGGGCGGAAGGTTTTGGTGGTGTCGCCGGTGGCGTCGGGCGCGGCGGTGCGGGTGATGGGGGATTGGGTGTCGATGCGCCAGAGGATGGGGGCGCCGGTGCCTGGGATGGCGATGTCCGGAGCGTCGGGGGATTTGATGGTGACGGCGTGGTTGGCCCAGAGGTCGGCACGGAGGCGGTTGGTCCAGGTGTCCTGGGTGGCGGCCTGGGCCTGGCGGGTGTTGATGGTGGCGTAGGCGCGGAGCATTTCCTGGAGGGTGGGGGCGGTGACCGCCATGAATATGCCGGTGATGGCGGTGACGACGAGGAGCTCCATGAGGGTGAAGCCTCCGGGTGCGCGGGTGCGGCGGCGTTGGAAGCGGAGTGGGGTTTTCATGTCATTGGTCCTTTGGCTGGAGCGTGGCGAGGGAGGACTGAGGAACCAGGCCCCAGAGGGTGGCGCTTTGACCGGAGCCGGTGGCGGAGATTTGCACCCATACGTGGCCGCGGAGGCTGGGGGCGGGCTCCTGAGAGACGAGCTGGAATGCGACGTCCTGAGCGGCGGAGGGGGCCTGGCCTGCACGCAGGGCCAAAAGCGCGGCGTTGGCCTGGGCCTTGAGGTTTTGGATGGCGAGCATCTGACGCACGCCGGTGCGGTATTGACTCATGGCGGTGCCGGTGAGGGCGATGGCTGAGCCTGCCAGGGCGAGGCCGATGAGCGTTTCAATCAAGATGAAACCGCGTGGCCGGGGTTTGCGTTTTATGTTTGACATAGGGGTTTCCGATGAATCAGTTGAGTTTGACGACGAGTTTCACCATGGGCGCAAAGAGGGCGTAGATGAAACCGCCGATGACGGTGCCGGTGATGAGGATGATCACGGGCATGGCGAGGGATTCCAGGACGATGCGGGCGCGGCTGATGTGTGATTGGTAGTAAATGGCGAGACGGTCCAGGGCGGCGCCGGTGTCGGGGCCGTTGTGCGCGGCCTGGAGGAAAGCGGCGAGGAGCTCGGGCAGGCCTGCGTTGCGGGCGGCCTGAGCGGGAAGCTGACCGGCGCGGAGATTGGCTTCCCAGGATGCGAGGCGGGCTTTGACGATGGGGTTGAGCCGGAGGGATTGGACGCTGTGAATGGCCTCGGGGAAGGGGATGCCGGCGCGTGCGGCGTGGGCGAGGAAGGTGCAGGCGTCGACGAGGCTGGAGCGAAGGATGACGTTGGAGAGGATGGGGATGCGGGCCAGGAGGAGCCTGCCGGCGAGCCAGCTTTGGATGGGCCGCCACCATGTGAGGAGGAAGAGGAGGAGGGTGAGGCCCAGGAAGATGTAGATGTAGCCGGGATGGGTTTGATCGGGCGTGCTGCCGAGCATCCACTTGGAGAAGTAAAGGAAAGTTTTGGTGAGAAACGGGAGGTTGGTGCCGAAGTCTTCAAAGATTTTTTCGAACTTGGGCATGATGAAAATGGAGGTGAACATGACCAGCGTGGTGAGGAACGACCACTCAATGAGGACGATGGAAGTGACGTAGACGTTTTTGCTGTAGGCGTGCTGGGAGCGGAGTTCATCGGCCTTTTGGGAGAGGACGGGGCCGAGTATGCCCAGGCGGTCGGCGGTGAGGATGAGGGTGTGGTCCCGGCGTGAGAGGGCGGGGAGGGAATCGACCAGTGCGGCGGCGAAGGGAACGCCTTTATTGAGCTGGTTGAAGATGGCGAATTGGCGGCCGTTGAGGTAGGTACCGCTTGGCTCGATGTTGCCGAGGACGCGGGCGGGATTGACGCCATTCTTGACGAAGGCGGCTGCCTGGATGAGCAGGAGCTGGCAGGCGATTCTTCGTTTGGCCTGGAGGAAGTGGATGAGCAGAAGGGTGAGGAGCGGGTTTATCAAGAACAGAAGCAGGATGAACATGAAGAGATAGGCGATGAGGATGATGAGAACGGAGAAGGTTTCGCCTGCATTAAGCAGAGAACCAAAAAAGAGCTGGGGCGCCATCACCAGAAGGATGACCAGCAACAGCGTGAACCCGGTGGTGAAGCTGGATGCGGCAAACCAGGCGGGAAAGAGGGCGCGGACCCTGGGAGAGGTGTCAATCGCATTTATGGTGTTAGTCACGAACATGCGGGTGAGGACATAAAGCGCAACGACGGAGAGGGAGGTGAAGATGATGGCGATGAGGATGGTGGGGATGGTGTCGGAACTGTGTGACCAGTGGTAGATGATGGCTCTGCGGTCACGCCCGGGGACGAGAAAAAGCATCGTGACGACGAAAGCAACACAGCCCAGAAGGAGGAAGCCGATGATGCGGGCGATGGTCTTGAGACGCGACGGGGCTTGGACGGCGCCCGGCGGTGTGGGACTTGGCGATTGGTTTTGTGGGGTTTGGTCGGTCATGGGTTAAAGCCAGGTGTTTTGAAGGTGAAAAGAAGAGCGTGGTGGTGAAGATGGAGGGTGATTGGGAGGTCATGGTGAAGTGACACCCGTTGATTCGATGGCGTGGAAGACGGCGCGGCCGGCGTCTGCGTAGCCGAGGATGATGAGGCCGGTGAGGAAGCCGATGGCGAGGGTGAGGGCGATGGGAAGGAATGCACGCACGCGGCGGGAGCGGCAATGTGCGCGGGATTGGTGGGTGTGTGCCAAGAGGGAAAGAGCATTGGCGAGGCCGGGATTGGTGTGGGTGAACGAGAGCGCGTGAGCGAGCTGGCGGGGCAAGCCGGCTTGTTTGGATGCGGCGGCGGGCGCGAGGCCTTGATCAATGCCGGTGCGCCAGAGAGTGAGCTTGCGGGCGATGGATTGGTTGAGGTCCGGCAGGGTGGCGGCCTGGATGGCCCGGGAAAACGGAACGCCCTGACGGGCAGCATGGGCAAGGAGGGCGTAGATGTCGGCCCAATCGCGGTCGCGAGTTTGCGGGCCTAAGAGGGGGATTTTCAAGGCCCAGGGTTTTAGGGCCAGCCAGTTGCGGATGGAGACTAAAGGCTCGCCGGTGAAAAGGAAGGTGAGAAGCGCGAGGGTGACCCAGGTGGCGCCGGGGATGGCAAGGAGAAAGCCAAAGGGAGCGTGCGGGGCGTGAAGCCCGAGGGCGTACCAGGAGAGGAAGCCGCCTGCGGCCTGGGCGATGGGCGGGGTGTGGGCGGCGTAATCCGGAAGCACATCTTCGAGGATGGGGCCGGCCATCAAGGCGATGATGAGGGTGCAGAACATGAAGGTAAGGACGGTGGTGATGCCCAGGGTACGGGTGAGGGCGTGGTCAACGGTGGTGAAGCGGGATTGGATTCGCTGAAGCTGGTGATCGATGGCGTACTGGAGGCCGGCGAGGGAGTCATTGGCCAGGAGGAGGGACCTGTCGCGCAGCGGCCAGTGGTGGAAGGTGTTGGAGAGGGCCTGGGCGATGGGCTGGCCGTTGGCCAAATGATCGAAAAAGAGCTGTTGGCGGTAAGGGCGTCGATATTGCGTGGGGAGGCGCTGGGGCGTGGGGGTGACGCCCGCGGCCTGGAGGCCGCCAAGCCAGATGAGAAGGGCTTGGTCGGTGGGGAGTTCTGCGCTGGTGAGGATGATGGCCAGGAGCTTTCCCAGAAAGAGCAACATCAGAAAGGCAATGAGGAATATGCAGGAGATGTTGTGGATGACGAGCAACGGGCTTTGACGGATGCGGTACAGGGAGGGGGAATCCGGCTGGGTGAGGATGACGATGACGACGGGGGCGAGGAAGATCAGGATGACGACGAATTGAGCGAGCCGGTCAGAAATAATGAGCGTACAGCTTCTGCCTTTGCCTTCGATGCGGAAGATGGGTTCCAGGTTTTGGGACATGGCCGGCACCTGAGGGTTTGGCTTGCGACGCGGTGAGGAGGCTGCTGTGTGCTTTGCCCGCTCCCCCCGGAGGGAGCGGGCGAAAGCGATCAGTCAAAGAAGATGACTGACTGGAGGATGTTGCCCATGTGGCCCAGGGGCGCATAAATGGCGCCCAGGAGCCAGCCCAGGAGGGCGGCGATGGTGGCGAGGAGGAAGGGGGTGAGGATGTTGGCGGCGGTGGAGGCCTGGTATTCCGCCATTTTCAGGTAGTGGTCGGCGAGGCTTTTGGCCTGGTCGGCGATTCGGCCTGACTGATTGGCGGTGCGGAGGGTTTCGACGACGGTGAGCTCCAGCCACTGGGTTTGGGGCGGGGTGAGGTCTGCGACGGGGCTGGTGATGGCATCGATGAGGACTTGGGAATCGGCTTTGAGGGTTTGAGAGCCGACGACCTGGGAGGCGGCGTTTAAGACTTCAGGAAGCGGACGGTTACCGGCGAGGCCGTGGTATACGGCGGCGCACCAGCGGGCGGTGAGGTCGGATTTGACGACGCGGCCAATGACGGGGAGAGGGGCGATCCAGGTTTCAAGGAAGACAGAATCCCGGCCGGTTTTGAGGGCGTTTTTCCAGGCGAGATAAAAGGCCAGAAGAAGGAGGGCCAGCGCGCCGGCGACAAAGGGGAGCAGCGGGCCGGCGATGACCATGGATTGCGTGAGCCAGGGAAGGCCGGGCTTGCCGGTGCCCCAGTTCTGGAAGGTTTCGTTGTGCATTTTCACGATGACGGGGAGAACGCTGCCACAAATGAGCCAGGCGACGATGAAAAAGCCCAGCAGGACAAACGCGGGGTAAGTGAGCGCTTTCCAGAGCGCCTTGCGGATGCGCTCTTGAAACTCCATGCGGCGGGAGAGGTCGGTGAGGGTGAGGGAAAGATCGCCCCGGGCCAGGCCGGAAGCGACGATCTGGGAATACATGACGGGGAAAAGGGCCTGGTGCTTGGCGAAAGCGTCCACCAGCGGGAGGCCGGATTCGGTTTCGCGGGCGATGAGGTCCAGCGTGCCGGCCAGGCGGCTGTCGCGCACATCCTGGGCCAGCAGGCGCAGGCCGGGCTCCAGGGGCATGCCGGAATCAACCATGAGGATGAGCTGCTGGTTGAGCGCGTAAAGGTCGTCGGCGGAGAGGGGGCGAGGGACGGGAGCGGGTGCGATATCGACGGGACTGATGCGCATGCTGGCCAGCAGCGCCCGGGCGTGGTCGAGGCTGTCGGCCTCAACCACGCCACGGACCTGACCGGTTCCCGGAAGCGCCCCTGTGTAGACATAGGAGTTCATGGCGGTGTCCTTGATGGAGAGAGGGGACAATTACCTTTTACGCCAATGTACTTTGTATGTCAAGGTATAAAAGAGGTGAGATGGAAGATGGTCAGATGTGAGATGTTTCAGATGGAGGGGGAGCAGGTGGTCCAACGGGAAGGGGGACAGGTCCCTGAAGAAAGGGGACCAGTCCCCGGGAGATGGTGGGGTTTTGGTGGGTTTTGCGGGAGGTCGGGCTGTTGCGCGAAAGTCGTCGCTGGCGCTTTTGGCTAACGCGTTTTTTTGGTGGCGTGTGCAAGACACACCGTAGCCGCGGACGTTTACAGTGTGCCACCCGGAGGGGTTGGCTTTGAGGGGAGTGGTGTGATTTTTCAGCCGGTGAGGACGCGGAGGTCTTCGAGGCTGGCCTGGCCGGCGTCGACGAGGCGTTTGGCTTCCTGGGCGAGGTCTTTGTAGAGGGGGTCTTTGGCGAAGAGGGCGTCCATCTGGGATGCGCCCAGGCCGTCGAGGACGGCTTTGGCGATTTCATTGGTCATCTTGGCGTAGCTGGCGACGGGGAGCCGGCCGGAGCCCTTGGGGCCGGCTCTGCGGACCAGCCGGATGCTGAGGATGCCTGCGACGGCGCCTGCGCACTGGTAGGCGGGGACGCCCATTTCGACAAGGCGGGAGAGGGCCTGGCCGGGGCCGCCTGCGTGGAGGGTGCAGACGAGCCGATGGCCGGAAAGGCCGGCCTGGACGGCGAGCATGGCGGTGGCGGCATCGCGGATTTCGCCGATGGCCAGGACCTGGGGGTCTTGCCGGAGGATGCTGCGCAGCGCGCGTTCGTAAGTGAGTTCGCCAAAGGGGGTGACTTCGATCTGGGTGACGCCGGGGAGGCGGCGTTCGACGGGGTCTTCCAGGCTGACGATGCTCAGGCCGGGCTGCTCTTTGGCGATCCGGTCGAGCACGGCGTAGCAGGTGGTGGTTTTGCCGGAGCCTGCGGGGCCGACGAGGAGGAGCATGCCGGAATCGGACTTAACGAAGGAATCGATGCCGGCGAGGACGTGGTCGGGCAGGCCGGTCATTTCCAGGCCTTTGGGCTGGGAGATCTGGGCGGGGAGGCGAAATACGCCCCGGACGCCGCGGACGGTGGGGATGACGGCCAGACGGGCTTCCAGGCCGGCGTAGGGGGTGAGGCCCTGGATGACGACGCGGCCTTCCTGAGGGACGTTGAGCCGGTAGGTGAGGAGTTCAGCGCGGACCATGGCCTGGAGGATGATGGCGCGGCCTACATCGTGGGCGAGCATGGATTCGGGGGCGAGGCGGCCATCAATGCGGAAGCGGACTTCCACGCCGTCGTCGGTGGGCTCAAAGTGGACGTCAGAGGCTTTGGCGTCCATTGCTTTGACGAGCCATTGATCAAGAACGTGACTGGGAACGTGAGTGGGGATGGGAGGGGTCTGAGTCATGGACCGGGGTCTCGCGAAGTGTTGATGGTGGAGAGTAGCAGAGGAGATTTAAGATTTGAAGAGGATGCTTGAGAGGTGTGGAAGACAATGTAGCAGGAGAAGAGGGGTCTGGGGTCCAGGGTCTGGGGTCTGGTCGGAGAAGGAGTGTTGACGGGGGGAGGAGGATGTTGGATGTATGAAGTTAGATGTGAGATGTTTTTTTTGGAGAAGAGTTTTGGAAAATGGACAACGCCGATGGTTTTTGGGCCATCGGCGTTGTGGATTGGTTGTGGGTTTTGATTAGCGGTTGAGGAGGAGTTCGGCGATCTGGACGGCGTTGAGTGCGGCGCCTTTGCGGAGCTGGTCGCCGCAGACAAAGAGGCCCAGGGATTTGCCGGAGGGGTCGGAGATGTCGTTGCGGATGCGGCCGACAAAGACGTCATCCTGGTGAGAGGCGTCGATGGGGGTGGGGAAGGTGTTGGAGGCGCGGTCGTCGATGATAGAGACGCCGGGGGCCTTGGAGAGCAGGGCCTTGGCGTGGGCTTCATCGACTTTGTTTTCAAATTCGACGAAGATCGATTCGGCGTGTGCGCGCATGACGGGGACGCGTACGCAGGTGGCGGCGATCTGGGGTTTGTCGTCGCCCCAGATTTTGTGGGATTCGCCGACCATCTTCATTTCTTCCTGGTTGTAGCCGTTGTCGTACATGTCGGAGTTGTGGCTGAAGAGGTTGAAGGCGTACTGCTGTTTGAAGAACTTGGGCTGTGCCTTTTTACCGGCGAGGACGTCGCGGGTCTGGTCTTCAAGTTCCTGCATGCCCTGGTACCCGGCGCCGGAGGCGGCCTGGTAGGTGGAGACGTGCATGCGCTTGACTTTGTAGGCGCGGTGCAGGGGCGTGAGGGGGACGATCATGATGATGGTGGAGCAGTTGGGGTTGGCGATGATGCCGCCTTTGCCGCCGCCGCCTTGACCGGGTGCCGCCTGGCCCATTTTCCAGCCTTTGAGCGCGTCAGGATTGACTTCCGGGACGACCAGGGGGATGCCGGCGGTCATGCGGAAAGCGGAAGAGTTATCGACGACGGTTGCACCCGCAGCGGAGGCGATGGGGCCGTATTTCTTGGAGATGGAGCCGCCTGCGGAGAAGAGCGCGCAGTCGACATCCTTGAAGCTGTGCTCGGTGAGCTCTTCGACTTTGTATTCCTTGCCCTTGAAGGTGAGCGGTTTCCCCGCGCTGCGGGCGCTGGCCAGGAGTTTGAGCTGGCTGAAGGGGAAATTGCGTTGTTCGAGGACGGCCAGGAATTCCTGACCGACGGCGCCGGTTGCGCCGACCACCGCGACACGGGGGGCACTGGAAGAGCTCACGGGAAGCACCTTTGGTAAAGGGGAATGGGACAGACCGGACCGTGCCGGTCAAAGGGAGGAGATTATAGCTTGGAAGAGGGGGGTGTTGGGGAGAATGAAGAGTTAAGCACCGAGGGAGGAGGGGGGAATTACGAATTATGAATGATGAATGATGAGTTAAACACGTGAAAAACAGGGTTTGTGGGACGGCATGGACAGGTTGGCGTTGATGGGGGTGAGGTGGTTTTTGTATGGTGAGCGGGAGGTCGGGCTGATGCCCGAATACCCTCGTTTGCACGTCGGGCTA
>CAZIWA010000061.1:0-31862 GCA_964542875.1 uncultured Phycisphaeraceae bacterium | reverse complement strand
TCGTAATTCCTCCATCACTTCCCCCCCAAAATCGCCCGCGCCCGCGCCAGATTCGTCTGCGCCAATGTGTTCCCCGGCGCAAGCTCCACCGCTTTGGCGAACATCGCCTCCGCCCCGCGAATATCCCCTTTTTGCGCCAGCGCCCTTCCCAGCCCGTTATACGCGTCCGCATCTGCCGAATTCACCGCGATCGCTTCTCGATAAATCGGCTCCGCCCGCGCAAACATTTCTCCCGCGCCGGCATGGTCTCCCTTTTGCTCAAGCAGTTCCCCAAGCGCCTCATACCCGGCCACAAATCGCGGGTTCTTCTGGATCGCTTCCCGGTACAGGGCTTGCGCCTGCGCCGCGTCTCCCTTTTGCTCCCGGATCTGTCCCAGATAAAAGAACGGCTCCGCCAAGTCCGGCCGCGCTTTGGCGAATGCTGCGTAAATCTTCTCCGCTTCATCAACCCGCCCCGTCCCCGACGCAATCAACCCCAGCCTCAGCCACGCCACCGCTTGGCTTGGGTCCAGCGAAACGGTCTTCCTATACACCGTCTCAGCCTCGTCATACCGCTTGAGCATCACCAGCGCCCGGGCGTAGTTCAGGTACACCTCAGCGTTGCCTGGCTCTGCTTTGATCACCCGCTCAAAATATCCCAGCGCCAATGCCGGCTCGCCTTTGCGGAGATAGATCACCCCCATATTGTTTTCGATGTGCGCATGAAACCCCGCAACGGCTTGATGCCGGTTGAACAGCGTCACGGAGTCATGCCAGTACCGTGCCTGGGCATGGGTTGTCCACACCAGCCCCGCCAGCACCGTCACAAACGCCCCTGTCACCCAAAGCCGCGCATTCTTGAACCTCGCCACCAAGTCCGCCGCACCCCAAACCATTGCGATATACAGCCCGATGAACGTGAAATAGGCGTACCGGTCAGCCATCGACTGCGCGCCCACCTGCACCAGCCCGATCATCGGAATCATCGCACCCAAAAACCACAGCCACCCCACCGGCAGATACCTCCGGTCGGTCTTTCGGGCAATCATCACCACCAGCACCGTGACGGCCACCAGCACCACGCACGAAAGCACCACCACCCACAACGGCCGCCACACCGGGTGCGGATACAGAAACACCAGGTCATCCGGCCACACCAGCTTTTTGAGATACAAGGCGTACGCCACCGGCGTGTTCAGCACGCGCGCCCCGATGGGCATGTTCTCCACCTGCGCCACCGACCCTGCCGACCGCTGCACCAGAAACACCACCACCGAAAACACCACCGATATCGCCAGCAGCCCGGCCTTCTCCCACACCAGCCCGGGCAGCTTCTTCACATACGCCTTCACACCTGCGTCAAACCCTTCCTCCGGCCCCGCGCCGCTTCGGTTCAACGGCCAAAAGTCCAACAAAAGCAGCACCGCAGGCAGTGTGATCACGGACGGCTTGCTCATCAAGCCAAGGGCAAAATACGTCAGCATTAGCGCGTACCGCCCGGCGGTCGGCGCCGCCACCCATCGCACATACGCGTGGATCGTCAACAGCGCGAAAAACAATGAAAGCAGATCCTTCCGGCTCGAAGCCCATGCGATGGATTCCACATGGATCGGATGGGCCGCAAACAGCAGCCCCACGCATAGCGACCGGTAAAAGTTTCCCGTCAGCCGTTCAAACACCAACACCAGCAGCACGGCATTCATCGCGGCCAACACCAGCCCCACTCCGTGATGCCCCCCGGGAGCCATCCCGAACAGGGACACATCCAACAGATGCGAAAGCATCGTCACCGGATGCCAATTGGAAACATTGATGGATTTAAACGCCCACAAAAATGTCTCGGGTGTCAGCCCCTTCATCACCTCTTTATTCGCGGTGATGTAGAAGTTGTCGTCAAAATCCACAAAGCTGTTGAACAGGATCGGCCAGTATCCCGCAAGCACCACAGCCACCACCCCGGCCAGCAGGGCCCAGCGGGTCTTTGCATCGGGTCGGGGATTGGACAACATCGCCATGGGACTAGTTTACGCCAAACATCTCACCGCAACAGTTCTTACCCCCTCTCCCTTTGGGCTGATCATTACCCAAGTTTCTGGAAGACATGACAAGTGACCTCGGGAATCAACAGCCCACGTCCACGCCAGCCACCCCGTAACGACCTAACTCCGTCTGCCTTTGTCTTCACCCTTTCCCGACTCTGACTTTTCCGCCTCTTAACTTCGCGTCTTCGCGCCTTCGCGGTAAAACTCTTCCTCTTCGCTTCTGCACATCCAACGCTCATTTCAAAACTTGGGGAATGATCAGTCCACTGGGAAAGGGTTAGGCTGAGGGCCGCCATCGGATGCCCTGAACGTAGCGACTCAAAACTTCGGGTGCCATGCTTTCGTCTGCGTAAGCATGTCTTGCTGCGCATTCGCATGAATCAAATGCATTTCGCCTTATCAACCCTTCCTGTCATTGATCAGGATATGCACCGTCAGTGCGATCCCCCCCGCCGCCGCCCCGATGAACAGGATCGTCGCCAGCGCCGGATACCCCATGATCTTGATATCCGTTTCCACCGTCGCCAGCAGCGCCGCGCCGATGATCAATGCTGAAAGGATCAGCCCCACCGCGATCCGGTTGGCCACTTTCTGAAAGCCCGACATCAGCTTGTCTTCATCGATCGCATCGATCGACACTTCCAGTTCGTTGTTGGCCACTTTATCCAGGATCTTGTTCACTCGGCCCGGCAGTTGCTGGGCAAACTCTTTGGCCTCCAGCGCACCGCTGTACAGGCTTCCGATGGTGAAGCTGCTGGTGATCCTCCGCTGAATGATGGAGGTTGAGTTCTTCCGGATCGATTCATTGGGGTTAAAGTCCGGGTCCAGCGTGGTGCCAAGTTGGTCCAGGTTCATCAGCGTCTTGCCCAGCGTGGTGAACTCGCTTGGCGTGCGCACCCCGTGGTCCGCTGCGGTCTTGGAGATATCCATCAGGATGCGCCCCACCGCAAGCTGCTTGAGGCTCGCATCCTTATGCACGGCCACCATGTCGGAAACCACTCGGATGAACTCCCGTTCATCGAAGCTTTCCCGCTTCTCGCTGATGTTGATCAGATACCTTGCCGCCGCTTCGCCGCGTCCCTCGCTGATCGCCAGCAGAATCTGGATCAGCCCATCCTGCACGCCCGGCGAAACCCGCGCCACCATTCCCAGGTCCAGCAGCGCCACCCGCGAATCCTCGGTCAACAGCGCATTACCCGGATGCGGATCGGCATGGAAAAATCCATCGATCAGAATCTGCTTCAGGTACGCCTCAAACAATTGCTCGGCCAGCACGCCGCCATCGATTTCGATCCTCACCACCGGGCTCAGCTTGGTGATCTTGTGTCCCTTGATGTACTCCATCGTCAGGATGCGCGAAGTCGTGTAATCGTCGATGGGTTGCGGCACCACGATCCTGTCGAATTCCTTCAGGTTCCTTCCCAGCGTCACCAGGTTCTGCGCCTCCTGCCGGTAGTCCAGTTCCTGCATCAGGTTCTTGCGCAGGTCTTCCAGCATTCGCGCCAGTTCGTATTTCTTGCCGAACTCGGTGTGGTCGTCCAGCAGCACGGCGATTTCATGCAGCGAATCCAGGTCGTTGACCAGTTCTTCCCGGATGCCCGGCCGCTGCACCTTCACCGCCACGCTCCGGCCGTCGCGCATCGTCGCCTGGTGCACCTGCCCCAGTGACGCCGCCGCAATCGGCTTGGGATCGATCCAACTGAAAGCCCGCGATGTCCTCACCCCAAGCTCCTGGGTGATCGCCTTGTCCACCTCGGCGAAATCAAATGGCTTCACCTTGTCCTGCAAACGGGCCAGCGCCAGAATGTACGGCGCCGGCAGCAAATCCGCGCGTGTGGAAAGCAACTGCCCGATCTTGATGAAAGTCGGCCCCATCTTCTCCAGATCGTTGGCCAATTCTTCCGCAGCAGCCGCACTGGCCAGGTCCTCCGCCGTATGCGCTTTCTGGTCTTCCCCGACGATCTTTTCCAATTCCTTGGACTTGCCGATCTGGCTCGACCCATACCGGTAGATGATCCAGGCGATGTCTTTATAGCGCTTGAGATGCGACGGTTGCAGAGAAATAGCCATCATCACGCCCTTTTGCTGAAAAATGAGCACCCGGCCCGACAAGGGACCCAATGTCAACAGTTATTATTAAACGCGAAAATCATCCCTGCTATCAGGCCTTTGCCTACATCGTACTGCACCATTACCCTCTACTTCTTGACTCCGCCTTTTGAGCGCGCGACGCAGGACACCCGACGCGGGCCTCTCTTCATCCACTCTTCTTCCGCCCCCGCACCGCCTGCCGGATCTCTTCCACCAGTTGGTCCGTCGGCCCGCCCTTGGTCACATAAGCCACCGCGCCTGCGCGAATCATGCTCGCCGCCAGCTCTTCCCGGTCATCCATCGACATCCCGATCACGATCGTGTCCGGCAGCCGTTGATGCAGGATGCGTGTCGCCTCCAGCCCCCCCAGCCTGGGCATATTCAAGTCCATCACAACCACATCCGGCCGGTGCAGCATGGCCAGTTCAATCGCCTCCAGCCCATCACGCGCCTGTGCCACCACCTCGATGTCCCGATGCGCCACCAGCATGGCCGCCACGCCTTCGCGCAGCATCTGATGGTCATCGGCCAGCAGCACGCGCACAGCCTGGTCACCGCCGGATGCCTGCGGCTGCATAGGGCTCAGGCCTTTGCCCAATGCCTCCCACTCCGAAGGCTTGTCGGTCTCGCCTTTGGGCACCGTTCCCCCTTGTGTCAGCGGCACCACGAATTCGATCCGCGTCCCCTGCCCGTAATGGCTCAGCACCGAGATGCGCCCCCCCAGCAGGCTCATCCGCTGCCGGATGCTAAAGAGCCCGAAGCTCTCGCCGGATTCGGCTTTCATCCCCGCTGCCGCCACATCAAAACCCGTCCCATGGTCGGACACGCAGATGAAGATATGGTCCGGCTTCCGGCCCACATCCACCCGCGCCGAGCTCACCCCCGCATACTTCACGATGTTGAACAGACACTCGTTAAGCGCGGTAAACAGGAAGATCCGCCAGTCGTCCGAAGGCGGCTCCACATCCGGCTCGCAGTTCAACATCACCGTCAGCCCGTGCTGCTGTTTAAAGCGCTTGGCCAGCCACTCCATCGACACTTCAAAGCTCGCCTGAAACAGCACAGGGGGACTCAAATCCGTCACCAGCGATCGTGAAAGTTCAATCGACCGGCGCAGCAGCTCTTCCGTCTCCTGCCGCCACGGCCCCGCCGGCGATCCCGGCAGGCTCAGCCGCATCCGCGCCGCCACCAGCAATTGCTGCAGGTCATCATGCAGCACCTGCGCCAGTCGGCGGCGTTCCCGATGCTCCGCCGTCGAAAGCTGCGATGCCAGCCGCCGCAGTTCCATCGTCTGCGCTTCCAGTTCCTTGGTCCTCAGGCGCACTTGCTGGTCCAGGCTTTCATTCAGCAGGCTCATCTGCGTCTCGCGCTCGCGCAATTGGTTTCTCAGCCTTATCAATTCCCACGCACGCCCGCACTGCCCCGCCAGCCAGTTCAAAAGCGCCGCCTGCCGGTCGGTCCACTCACCCGCGTCGCTCCGATACACCTCAAGCACGCCGATAACCCTCTGGTTCCGGTACACCGGCACGGCCAGAATGCTTCTAAACCCATGCCCTTCGCCAAATGGCGCGCTCAGGTCAGGCCGCAGCCCCAGGTCCGGGATGTGCGCCGGCACCCCCCTGTCGATCACCAGGCTCGCCAATCCCTTGGCCCGCGCCAGCGTCACCGGCTTCAGGTCCGTTTTCTTCACCCCGCAATGCGAGTGCACCTTCAGCTCCCCGTTGATCTCTTCCAGGATTACCGCCGCCTCGGCCTCCGGCAGCAGCCTGGGCGCAAACGCGCACATTTCATCAAGGATCTTGCCTTCATCGCTTGTCGATCCCACCAGCTTCAAAAGCGTCTGCAGCGTCGCTTCGCGCGCCGAAAGCTCCTGGTTCAGCGTCAACAGCTCATGGGACTGGCTCTGCACATGCTGCGTCTGCTCTTGCAGTTCGGAAGTCTGCGACTGCAGTTCTTCATTCTGCCGGGTGATCTCTTCTTCCCGGCTCATCAGTTCTTCATTGGCCGTATGCAGCTCGGCGTTCACCCGCGCCAATCCATCATGGGCGCCCATCATCTTAAGCCGGAAGTAAAGCGCCGCATGCACCGCGCACGCCACCACCAGCACGCTCAGCCACTGCATCGCCAGAAGCAAAAACGGCCGGTCCGCCCTCACGTCAATCCGCACCTCGTCAAACCAGAACTGCTTCGCCACCGACAAAAAAAGCATCGCCACCGCCATCAGCCACAACTGCCCCACATCCTTGTGCCACAGCGCCAGAAGCAGCGGCAGCGTGTACGCCACCGGGTAAACCTGGTCGTTGTAAAACCCCAGCCGCAGCAACGCCATCTGCACGATCAACATGCACGTCACCGGCAATGACAGCCATGCCGGCGGACGCGTTAAGATTGTCCAGTCCCATCTCATCGCCATGTCCGACATTCTTTCCTGTAGATGCTGCAGCCCACTCGCGCCATCCCAAGACCATCAGGCACCGTTTCCGCCCGACCCGTCAAGAGCAGCCCCCCCGGCAACAGTGAATCATACAGCCGACCCCACAGTCTATCCGTGGTGTCACGATTGAGATAGATCGCCATGTTCCTGCACGCCACCACATGGAAAAGTTCATCCCACCCCGCGTCTTCCAGCGCATCGCGGATATGCCACGCCGCCATCTCCATCAATCTTGGCTTCACGGCCACGTGTTCCGTTCCGCACGCATCAAGATAACGCTCATACTCCGCCGGTATTCCCTTGATCAGCTCTTTGGGGTACACCCCGTCGCGCGCATGCTTGATCGCCGCTCCCCGGCAGTCTGATCCCACCAGTTTCCCCCCCTCCAGCAAACCCCGGCTGTCCATCACCATGCCCAGCGTATAGGCCTCCGCCCCTGTTGAGCACCCCACGCTCCATACTTTGCAGTTCTTGAAAAAACCGGGCTTCGCATCCACCAGCGCTTCCAGGTCTCGCATGGCCGCCGGATCACGGTAAAACTCCGTCACCCCCACCAGAAACGCATTGATCGCCACGCTCAACAGCCCCGGGTCCTGGCGCAGTTTGGCCCTCGCCGCGCTCTCATTGGGCACACCCAGCGCCCGCAGGCACGCCGGCACCCTCCGGATCAGCGGCTGCGACCGGTAAGCCCCCGCATTAAGCCCCGCAAACTCCAGCACCCATCGGGCAAACTCTTCTCCCTCGCCGATCGCCGTAGTCTCAACCACACCAATTGTTGACAAATTCTTCGTGCTCAAGCGACGCGGCTGAAACGAAACCTGTAATTCAAATGCATTTGAATGAAAGTGGATAAACGCGTTTTCAGCTCCCATGGACTCACATCTCCCCTGTTACAAGCAAAACAAGGCTTGCTCATCACTCAACTCATGAGCCAGATACAACCCATTTGGCTCCAGTTGAACCATATCCGCTCCAGCCCGGCTCCGCCCTAAGGAATTCCTTGATACGGCCATCAGGAAACTCCACCCCCGTGCCGCGTGAAGCATTTGAAGATTCAAGAGCTTCCGCACCTGGATCCTTGCAAAGTCAGATTTGCCAAGGCTTTGAAAAACGCCGTGCCGATCAGGCTTGATGCCGCATTCCTGCGCCTCATGTTCGCCCGGTACCCCGTCACCCGGCAACCCGGCGCATGGAAAATCGACAACTGCTTCCATCCAGACCCTCGCTCTTCTTTGGCACCCCCCTCCCCCCGGGGAATCCCCCGATATCCCTTTCAGCCAACGCCGACGCCCCTCACCCTGATTCTCCCGCTACATCCGCCAACCCGACCGAATTAATCTTCAATGCAGACAAACAAAGTCCGATAAGCGACTCCCCCGTATCCCTTCCTTGTAAAGGACAACGCCATGGCCACCAAAGCCCGAACACGCAAAACCGACCAGCACGAAGCCCCCAAGCAAACCTCCCAGGTTCGCTCCAGCCCGGGCGGCGGATACCCCGAAGAAAACCCCGGCCAGGCCAAGGCCCCCGTCATCCCCCCCGAACAAACCTCCAACCAAAAGTGCGACCCCAAAACCCAACGCTGTGAAGCCACCCTCGGCAACCCCGTAAAGAAATAACCCCCTCTCCTTCACACACGAACTTCAAGGGGCCCTCCATGACCGCTCACACCCATCACCACAAACGTAACCCCTCCCTCGACCCCCTCACCGGCGAGCCCGGCGCGCACCCCCTGGGCGTCGGCATCGGCGCCACCAGCGGCGCTCTCGCCGGCGCAACCGCGGGCGCAGTCGTCGCCGGCCCCATCGGTGCCATCACCGGCGCTGCCATCGGCGCCATCGCCGGAGCCTACATCGGCAAAAATGCGGAAGAAACCTACGACCCCGTCGTCGAAACCGCCCATTGGGAAGAAACCTTCCGTTCCCGTCCCTACTGCCCCCCCGACGCATCCTTCGCCGATTGGGAGCCCGCCTACCGCTACGGCTGGGAATCCACCAGCATCCACCCCGACCTCACGTTCGAGGAATGCCTCCCCCTCCTGCGCGACGGATGGCCCGCCGCCAGCCACGGCTCCACCCTCACCTGGGAACAAGCCCTTCCAGCCACCCGCGACGCATGGCTGCGTGTCTCCCCCGATGAACTGGAAGAAACAGAAACAAAGCAAACCGCCATCCCCAGCTAAACCCACCCGAATCGATACCGATCTCTCAAACGTCGTCTTTTCACTTTCAAACCCCATCCGAAAGGATTCCCATGATCCCTCTCATCACCCTCGCTGCAGCCGGTTGGTCCATCCTCTATCTCCTCCTCGGCGGCGGCTTCTTCGGCGCCATCGTCATCTTCATCGTCGCCAAAATGCTTGGCCGATAACCCTTACCCAACCCCAAAAACCAACGCAGCACGGCCCTAAAAAGCCGTGCTGCGCTATTAATTCACACCATTACCTCAGGATGCGGAGACTCTTCCCCCTCACAGCCCCAGCACATCCGCCATCTTGTACCGGCCCGGGTTCTTCTGCCCCGCCAGCCACTTGCCCGCCCGCAGCGCGCCGCGTGCAAACACATCGCGCGTCGACGCCAGATGCGTCAGTTCCAGCCGTTCGCCCAGCGCGCCGAAGCTCACCGTGTGGTCGCCCACCACGTCACCGATGCGCACAGCGTGCATGCCGATTTCGCCGCGCACCCGCGTGGTGTCGTCGCCGTGCCGGCCGTGGACAACGTCTTTTTCGATGCTCTTGCCCGTCGCATCGCAGATCGCCTGGGCGATGCCCAGCGCGGTGCCCGAGGGCGAATCCTTCTTAAACCGGTGGTGCGCTTCCACGATTTCGATGTCGTAATCGTCCCCCAGCCGCTTGGCCACCTGTGCCGCCAGCGCAAACAGCAGGTTCACGCCAAGGCTCATGTTCGGCGCCTGCAGCACAGCGATGGACTTCGCCGCTTCGTCGATCAGCTTGTGGTCGTCCGCGGTCAGCCCTGTCGTTCCGATCACCAGCGCGATCTTGTTCTTTACGCACAATTCCAGCGCCGTGCGCGTCCCTGCGGGGATCGTAAAGTCGATCAGCACCTGCGGCAGCTTCGCCGGAAAACCCGCCGTCAGCGGCACTTCCGCTTTGGTCGCGCCCGCCAGCAGGCCCGCATCCTGGCCAAGGAACGGGCTCGAACCATGCTCGATCGCGCCCGTCAGCTTCAGCCCGGCGTCTTCCATCGCCAGCGCCACCAGCCTCCGGCCCATGCGTCCACCTGCGCCATTAATCCCGACTGTCACTGTGCCGTCTGTCATAAAATCCTCGTCATCGCGTGCCGTTTGATGTTTCAATCCCCGTCCGGACAAGCGCCCGCGGGAAAGAGACCTTAGAATTTAACACGTTCTACACCGACATGCCCGCACCACGCCGGGCCCCAACCCGCCTCAAAGGCCCCCCGCTCCCGCAAATTCAAGGACCACCATGGCCGTACCCCTGCTTGATCTCACCCTCCAGAACGCCCCCCTTGCGGCCCAGTTCCAGGAACTCTTCGCCAAAACCGTGGCCACCAGCAGCTTCATTCTCGGACCCAAAACCGAATCCTTCGAGGCCAACCTCGCCAAAACCACCGGCACCCAGTTCACCGTCGGCGTCTCTTCCGGCACCGACGCCCTCCTCCTGGCCATGATGGCCCTGGGCATCGGCCCCGGCGATGAAGTCATCACCGCCCCCTTCACCTTTTTTGCCACTGCAGGCTGTATCTCCCGCCTGGGCGCTGTCCCCAAATTCGTCGACATCGACCCCGTCACCTTCAATTTGAACCCCGCTCTGCTGGCCGCCGCCCTCACCTCCAAAACCAAAGCCATCATGCCCGTCCATCTCTTTGGCCTCTGCGCCGACATGGACCCGATCCTCGCCTTCGCCAAAAAACACAATCTTTTCGTCATCGAAGACGCCGCCCAGGCCATCGGCGCAAAGGATAAAAACCGCCCCGCGGGCTCCATGGGCCACATCGGCGCACTCAGCTTCTACCCCACCAAAAACCTCGGCGCGCTCGGCGACGCCGGCGCCTGCTCCACCAACGACCCCGAACTCGCCCGCACCATGAAAAAGCTTCGCGTCCATGGCGGCGAACGCGTCTATTTCCATGATGTCGTCGGCGCAAACTTCCGCATCGACGCCCTCCAGGCCGGCTTCCTGGACCTCAAGCTCCCCCACCTCGCCGCCTGGGAGCAGGCTCGCATCGCCAACGCCGCCTTTTACACCCAATCCTTCGCCGGCCTCCCCCTGGTCACCCCCACAGCCCCCGCCGGCATGCACCACATTTTCAATCAATACACCCTGAGAATCCCCGATGGCAAACGCGAAGCCTTCCGGGCACACTTGACCGCCAAAGGCATCGGCCACGGCGTTTACTATCCACTCCCCCTCCACCTGCAAAAGTGCTTCAGCTACCTGGGCTACAAGCAAGGCGACTTCCCCGAAAGCGAAAAAGCCGCCAACGAAGTCGTCAGCATCCCGATCTACCCCGAGCTCACCGACGCCCAGAAACAGGAAGTCGTCCAAGCCATCAAGAGCTTCTTTTAAGTGCCACAACAACCCACCACACAACCTCCCAAAACCGCTCAGCCCGCCAAACCACAGGGCTCAGACCCCTGCGTCCGGCTCAAAGGGATTAAAAAAGCCTTCGGCAAGCTCGTTGTCCTCGACGGCATCGACCTGGACTTTCAGGCCGGCAAAACCACCGTCATCATCGGCCCCTCCGGCACCGGCAAAAGCGTCCTCCTCAAGCACATCGTCGGCCTCCTCAAGCCCGACGCGGGCGAAGTCTGGTTCGACGACAAGCGCATGGACCAGCTAAACGAGCAGGAAATGGTCGAAAGCCGGAAGAAAATCGGCTTCCTCTTTCAAATGGCCGCGCTCTTTGACTCCATGAACGTCCGCGACAACATCTGCTTCCCTCTCGAACACCACACCAAGATGTCCCGGCAAGACCAGGATGCACGCTGCCAGGAAGTCCTCCGCATGGTCGGCCTCACCGACATCCAGGAAAAAATGCCCGGCGACCTCTCAGGCGGACAAAAAAAACGCGTCGCCCTCGCCCGCGCAGTCGTCCTGGCCCCGCAGCTCATCCTCTACGATGAACCCACCACCGGCCTCGACCCCGTCCGCTCCGACTCCATCAACGAACTCATCCTCTCGCTCTCCAAAAACCTCGGCGTCACCAGCATCGTCGTCACCCACGACATGAACAGCGCCCAGAAGATCGCCGACCGCATGGTCATGCTCAACGCAGGCAAAATCGTCGCCGACGGCAAGCTCGAAGACTTCAAGAATTCCGACAACCCCATGGTCCGCGGCTTCGTCGAAGGCCGTGCCGACGAGGAAGACCTCGCCCAGATCAAAGCCGGCTTCTCCCAGTCCAGCCAAGTGGAGGAAAAGCAATGAACCAACACCCCCCAGCCTCCCGGTCTTCGGGGACCTGCCCCCCTTCCCGTTGGCTTCCCACAGCCAACGCCCCCTGACCCCCAAAACGGCCTCCCGCTCCACACCCCGCTATACTTTCCTGACTCCGGCTCAGCCAAGGCACTCCCGATGAACCCCAAGTCCAGCAATTTCCTTGTCGGCGTCACCACCCTCGCAGGGCTGGCCGGGCTCGCGTTCCTCCTCATGATGTTCGGCTACGCCTCCGTCTGGAGCGAAAAAGGCTTCCGCATCGCCATCGCCCTCAACCACGCCTCCGGCCTCAACAACGGCAGCCGCGTCCGCTTCGCCGGCATCGATGTCGGCCGCGTCATGGACATCTCCCTCCACAACCCCTCCGAAGGCAAAACCGGCGTCCTCGTCACCGCCCTCATCGAACAGAAATACTCCCAGCAGATCCCCTACGACGTCAGCGCCAGCATCGAATCCCCCCTCATCGGCGGCAGCCCCGCCGTCGGCCTGCGCGTCCTCAAACCCGACCCCCTCGCCGAAACCAGTCCCGACACCCTCCCCGCCACTCAGCAGGCCCACCCCCAGTGGCTCAGCGACCGCGGCGTCGAAAACCCCATCCAGGGCACCCAGTCCGACCTCGTCTCCCAGTTCACCGCTGAAATCCGCGCCGCCCTCAAAGAACCCATGAAGGACCTGCGCACCGCCACCGAATCCTTCACCCAGCTCTCGGGCGAATGGACCTCCGTCGGCTCCAACATCAAGGAGCTCACCTCCCAGCGCACCCTCGACCAGGTCAACCTCGACCCCTCCAAGGCCAACCTCTACTCCATCACCCTCCGCGTCGACCAGCGCGTCAAGGAAATCGAAAAAGTCGTCGAAGGCCTCGACAAATGGGTCAACGACAAGAAGCTCCGCGAAGACATCACCGAAACCGCAGCCAAGGCCCGCTCCGTCATGGCCAAGCTCGACAAGGGCGCAGATGAATTCAACGGCTTGGCCAAGGACACCCGCGAACAGGTCAACGCCCTGGCACGCAAGTACATCGCCACCGCTGATGAACTTTCCAGCGCCATGAACTCCGCCAAGAAACTCCTCGACCAGGCCCGCGCAGGTGAAGGCACCACCGGCAAGCTCATCAACGACCCCGCGCTCTACAACAACCTCAACGACTCCGTCAAACGCATCGAAGCCGCCATGGCGGACATCCAACTCCTCGTCCGCAAGTGGAAGGACGAAGGCGTCCCCATCCAGTTCTAAGCCACACTCTCAACGCAACGACTTCTGTTTCTCTACTCCCGCACGGGTCACAGCACGGTTCTTGCCTCCTCCCCCTTTGGAAGAGGGTTGGAGTGAGGACCAATACGGTTCAATTAAGCCCTCGCATCCTCATCCAAAGTGCTGAAGGCACGGCCCTATTACACCCCGGGTTTCAGCCTTCTAAAGATGCTCCTGCACACTTCAACGCTGACCAACCCGTTAAACCCACTCCCCTCTGCCTCTTACTTATCCCTTATCCCTTTTGCCTTTCTTCACCACGTCCCCACCCGCCCGCGCCCCACCACCACATCCCCCTCGCGCACCGACCGCTCCTTGGTCATCAGATACGGCCCCAGGTCATGCACCTCTTCGACGCCATCGGACCGCTGCACCACCACCTTCACGATGTACGTCTTCCCCAATTCCAGGATATCCACCGCAAATCGCCCCTCACCCTTCTGCGGCCGGCTTTCCAGGTCGCTCCCGACAAGCTCGCTCATCTTCCCTTTGTCATCCACGATACCCAGCCGTAGCCTGAACACCGGCCACGGCTTGCCCTCGGGAGTCATCACCTTCCCCACCACCGCCACCGCCTGCATCAGTTCCACGGTCACTTCTTTGGCGCTCCCGTCCTCGGGCACCTTAAACGATGCTCCGCGCAACACCCTGAATCCCAGAAACTGCGTCCCCGTGTACGTGTCATACCTCTGCCCCTGATCCAGCATCACCGTCTTGCGGCCCTTGTCTTGCGCGGTGAACCACACCTCACCCTTCCCATCCAGATCAGGCGAAAGCCGCACCACCCCCACCGGCGCGGGGTTTCCCTCCGGCACCTGAACCTTGATCGTCACCGGCGACGTCTTGGGCTGCGGCCCAAGCGCCTTCCTGATATCAAACTCCAGCCCTTCCAGCACCTCGCCACCTTTAAGTTCCCGGTCAAACATTTTCACGTGCCGCCCCTGTCCGATGTACATCACATCCACCCGGCCAGGCTGCATTTCACCCGAATCAAGCATCAACTCCCCAGTCTCCGACTTCTTCACTCTCTCCGGCCCGCCCCCTATTCCTCCAGCCAGCGATCTCACCCACACCTTCCCTTTTCCATCCGCCAACAAATTGTCTGAGTCGATCACACGTCCTTTGATCCGAACCCTCCCCACCGCCACATCACCAAGGTCCACTCCCGCCGCCACGTCCGGGATCTCCCCGATGGAAGAGCCAAAACTCAGCGAATACCGCCATCCTTCTTCAAGAATGTCGAAGCTGAAACGCCCTTCATTATCCGTTTTCGTATGCATCCACTGGCGCACGATCCACCCTCGAATTGACAGCCCTTGGTATTCGGAAGTCGGCGTCTCCAACGAGTACGAACTAATTCTCACATCCTCATTAGGCATCGGTTTTCCCGTCGTGCCCCACACCAGTCGCCCGCGTGTCACCTGCGCAGGTTTGGTCACCAATTTCTGCTCGTCGGGCCCTCCGGGGGCAATCCACGCCGTCGCAGGCATCCGGCCCTTGGCATACACCCGCACAACCACCGGCACCGACGAATTCACATCAAAGCTCACCCGGCCTGATTCATCGGTTTCCCATACATGCGGCACCCCAAGCATCTGTACTTGCCGGCTAGGCCTCAACGCAGCCATCACGGCCACCTTTGCACGCGCGACGGGCGCATCCGCTTCATCCACCACCCGCACCGTGCGCCGCCGCCCGCCGCCGACTTCCATGGAAACCTTCACATACGGCTCGCCATTTTCCATCACCACCGGCAGTTTGTTCCTTTCGATCGGCCCCTTCACCGTCACCCCGGTGCTTTTCTCGATGATGCACACCCACCCCGTTATGCCGTGAAACCGATCCAGGTCATAAACGCGATCCATCAGCCCAATGCTGTTGTGTGCTTCCCCGCCGTGTTCCTCACCCACATAACGCCCCTGGGAAAAAAACTGCACCAGCGCGCCTGACGTAAACTGCTTCCCCGGCGCCGGCGTCACCGTCAGTTCCAGCTTCGGCGGTGAACTGCTGAAATACCGCTCCTGATCCGTCACCGGTATCGGCAGCGCCTTGGCCATCACCTCCACACGCTCCGCCGGAGTCAGCGCCCGCACCACCGTTTTCACCACCGTCTGCGCCATCACGCCCGTCGCCGCGCTCGCCATCAAAAACGCCCCAACCCCCGCCACCAGCGCCCACACCGGCGCTTTCCGGGTCACCGATCTGCTCGGAAACAGCACCCGCACCATCCGCTCCACCGTCAGGCTGCGCGTCTTCACGCCCCCGTCAAACCCCATCACCAGGTCGTTATGCCCCAGTTTTTGAATCGGTTCCTGGGTGGCCCATGCGGCCAGCAGCCGGGCATACCCCGCCGGCCCCGAATCGCACACCCGGGCCGAAACCTCATCGCAGCAGCACTCACGCTCCACCTTCATCTGCCGCGCGATCCACCGCACCGCAGGGTTGAAAAATAGCAGCGCTTCCACCACCGACTCAAACAGCCCGATCCACAAATCATGCCTGCGCACATGGGTCAGCTCATGCGCCAGGATCATCTTCAGCGCCTCCCCCGTCAGCCCCGGCGCCGCAAAACCCGGAATCAGCACCACCGGTGTTAAAAGCCCCGCCACCGTCGGCACCCGCACCCCGTCACTCAGCGCCAGCCGCACCCTCCGCGTCAGGCCAAGCGCCGCGCACGTCTGGCTCAGCGCTTCCAGCCACGCCGGGTCATCCACATCACGCGAATGCTTGATCAGCAACCCCGCCCCCGCCAGGTCCCTCATGCTCCGCAGCATTCCAAATCCCGCCCCCAGCATCCACGCCAGCGCCACCCACTGCATCCACCCCATCCTGGGGTAGATCACCTCATCGGGCTGGCTCTGCCGAATCACCGGTCCCGCAGGCTGCGATGCGGCAATCATCACATCCTTCACCTCCGGCCCCAGCACCACCTCCCGCTCATGGGCAAAGCGTGTTACTTCGATCACGACAGGCTTTCCCGGAATAAAGCCTTGCCGCCCCATCCACGCCCACGTCCCCGCCGCGCACATCACCACAGCCAGTAGCGCGCACAAGCTCGCCCCATACCGCCGCCCCGGCTTGCTCGCCGGGGTCACCTTCAGCACACCCCACAACACCAGCGCTGCCAGACCGGCCTGCCACAGCGAATGAAGCAGCACCGGCACCACACGCTCACTGATCGCCCGCAGATCCTCAAATATGCCTTCCCCGGTCATCTTTCAGCCTTTTGCTCTTGCTTTTTCACAGCTCTATTTCTCTCCCCACACCACCAACTCTGCCGACCGCACCGGCTGCTCCGGAGTAATCAGATAGGGTCCCAACTCAAACGGATAATTCTTCCCGTCAGGCCCCTGCACCGTCAACAGCGCCAGATACGTCCTGCCAAACTCCAGCCCGGAAAGGATGAATTGACCTCTTCGCTGCCGGCTCGGCATCAGATACACCCCGCCCAGGTCCACACGCTTGCCTGTGGAGTCGATCTCAAAAATCTTCACGTCAAACGCCGGCCACGGCCGCCCATCTGGTTGGAACATTTTTCCCGAAATGGCTCCCGCCGGCGCCAGCTCCAGCTCCAGCCGATCTGTTTGTCTTTCCGGCAAAACCGTAAATCTCTTGCTCGCCAGCTTGAGCCTGAACCCCGGAAACACGGTCCGCGATGTTGACCGATAAACTTCATTTTCCGTCACGGTCACTACTTTTTCGCCTTTGTCGCTCGCCGTGAACTCAATCTCGCGCCCGCCGTCCCTTGTGTTGAAGAGCCCCAGCACGCCCACCGGCACCGGCTCACCCTCGGGTACTTTCAACGCCAGAGTCACCGTCGCCTTCTTCTTCTCCCGGCTGATCCGCCCCACATCCAGCGGCGCCATCACCGCATTTTCCCCCGCTTTGAACCGTTGTGTTTGCAACAGCAGATCCCTATCACCGGTTCTGATCAGAAACTCCACTTCATTGGCCGGGACATCCAGGTTGGAAAACGAATACTCGCCGGGCCCCGTCTTCGTCAGCTTCACCCTTCTGGGTATGTCCATGCATGCCACCGTCGACAGCTTGTAGATGCCCTGGACCAGCAATTCGTCTTTCCGCTCGGCAAGCAGCCCGTCGGGGTCATGCACGGTCCCAGAAACCTGAGCGCGGCCCACCAGCACATCCCCCAGTTGCTGCCCGGGCTTCACGTGCTCGATCACAGCCAGCGCTTTTTCTGCTCTCTGCCGGACGCACATCGTGTAATCCCAGCCTTGCTCCAGCCAGTCCACCCGAAACGTCCCATCCTGATCCGTCTCCAGCCAGAACACCAGCCCGCCGCTGTCAAGGCTGTGCGTCGCCCCTTTGAGGCCATCGGTTTCATCCTGGTTCTTCCCGTTGCTGATCCTCTCATACCCCACCACGCCCACCTGCAGCCCCGCGGCCGGTTCGCCTGTCGACGCCCAAACCAGCCTGCCCACCGTCGGCTCCGGGTCCTGCATGACCAACGTCACCTCATCGGGCCCATCGGGTTCCAGACGCACCATTCCCGGCTTGTGCTTGTGGGCAATCACCCGCACCCCCACCGGCACCGTTGAGTCCACTTTAAAGCTCGCTCGCCCGTCATCCCCGGTCTTCCAGTGCTTGATCCCATCCCAAAGCCGCATCCGGCCCTTAGGCGGAACCAGCGCCGTCACCATCAATATCGCCCCCTTCACCGGCGCCCCCGTCTTGTCCATCACCTTCACCGTCCGGAGCTTCCCCTTGCCGATCTCAACCTTCACGTCCATTTCCGGACCCGTCGCATCGGACCCAAACAGAGGCCCTTTCACCGTGATCCCCGCGTCCTCCTGTCCCACGCAAACCCAGAACACCGCGCTGGCGCTGCTTTTGTGCTTCATTACGTTGGCAGACAACGGATGGGTCTGCTTGATCTGCATCCCATCCCACCGCGGATCCCCGTGATGCAGCATCACCGAGGTGCCCGCAAGCCCCGGTTGTCCTTGCGCATCCACGATCGTCACCACCACATCCGCCCGGGGTTGTTTTGCGTAGTCCCCGTCCTCCGGTGTCGCCCGCTTCTGCACCCGGCCCACCGCTTCCACGCGTTCCTGGGGCGTCCATGCCTTGGCCACCGCCTGCGCCGCCATGCCAGCGCCCACGCCCAGCACCACAAACGCCCCGATTCCCGCCGAAAGTGCCCAGATCGGAATCCGCCTGCCCACGCGCTTCTCCGGAAAAAGCACACGGGTCACGCGCTCCAGCACGGGCAATCGCACTTCCCCGGTGCCCGCCAGCCCTTGAGCCACGGTCATCCGCCCGGCCTCCAGCCGGTCTTCGGTCACCCACTTGGCCAGCAGTTCCACATACGGCACCGGCCCCTGCACGCATGCACGGGTCGCGTCCGCATCGCAGCAGCACTCGCGTTCCAGGCTCACCTGCCGCGAAATCCATCTCAATGCGGGGTTAAAAAATAAAACGGCTTCCACCAGCGCCTGGAACAGCCCCACCCACAGGTCCTGCCTGCGGATGTGCGCCAGTTCATGCGCCAGAATCAGCCTTAGCTCCTCCGCACTCAGCCCCGGTGCCGCAAACCCCGGGATCAGCACCATCGGCCGCAGAAACCCCACCACCGTCGGCACCAGCACCCTGTCGCTGATTGCCAGCACCACCCCCGTGTTCATCTGCAGGGTCTTTTGCGCCTCTTCCAGCGCCTTGAGCCATGCCGGATTCGTCACCGGCACCGCCCGTCCCCGCAAGCGCCGTGCCTCCGACATATCAAACAGGCACCGCGCCAGCCCCAGCCCCGCCCCCGCCGCCCACAACAGGCCCACCCAATCCTTCCAACCCATCCCCTGTGGCTCCAGAGGCGGATCGGGAAAACCCGACACCATCTCCACCACCGGCGAATTGGGTTTTCTCTCCCATTTGACGGGCGTGACTTCCTCCGTCTTCACGGATGACGTCAGAGGTGCCGGCCCTCCCGGAAACAGGCCTGGCCTCTCTGACATCACCCATGTCCCCGCCATCATCACAGGCACCGCCAGCAGCGCACACAGACTCATCCCGTACCGCCGCACCGGTCTCCCGCCGGGCGTCATCTTCAGCCCCACCCACAGCACCGCCGCAGCCACCCCCCCCTGCCATAACGAGTGCAACAGCACCGGTACCAGCCGGTCCCACACCGGCCTGAATTCGGCCATCACCAACGCCCAGTTCATTCTTTGCCCCCCTTTGCCTCTCTCTGCTGCCGTTCATACTCCCCCAGCACATCGCGGATCGCCTTCACCTCGTCAGCACTCACTTGGCCCCCTTCCAGCAACTGCTGCATCGCCGCCGACGCCCGCCCGCCAAACACGTGGCTCACCAGCCGGTCCAGCACGCCGCTCACCACGCTTTCGCGTTCCACCGCCGCCGCGAAATGATGCACCCGGCCTACTGCCTTATGTTTCACCAGACGCTTTTTTTCCATACCCTGCAAAAGGGAAAGCACCGTCGTATACGCCCGCTCACGACCATCAGGCATGTGCTGCATCACATCCTTCACGGTCTGCGGCCCGTGGTCCCACAGCACCCCCAGGATCTGCAGTTCCGCTTCGCTGGGCTTGCCCACTTCCGGTTTCTTTGCCACTTCCAACTCCATACTACTACAAATGTCGTAATTACTACGATCATAGTAAATAAGCCCGTCAATGCAAGCGCGCAGGCCCATGCCTGCGCGCTTAATTTTTCTCAAAAAGCCCTATTTTTTAAGCCGATTTATCCAACAAGAAAAAAATCTTGGCGTCAAAATCACACCCTTCTCATTCAAAGATATCGCCCCACATATCAATGAATTCCTGCGAGTAGAACGACGCCGGGTTGAACCACGGCGTGCTCGTCGCCGTTCCATCCGGCAGCCAGTAGGCCATGTACACCTTCTCATGCTTCACAAACTGCGCATGCCCATCCACATAATTGCTGTAAAACCCCAGCAGATGCCGCTGAGGAGAGGTGCCAAACGGGTCGGTATACCCCGCGATGTGGAAGTTCTGCGGGAATGCCGGCGTCATCACATACTGGCTCGGCCACGTCACCGCGTAAGACCCGCGCACGCCGTGCACCGCGTTCTGGTGCGTCTCGGCGAAATAAACCTTGTCCACCGGTTTGCGCACCTTGTCCACCTTCGTCATCCGGATCACCGGATTCGAAGGCCCGCCATAGCGCGAAAGCATGATGTTCATCGCATACGCGGCTTCTTTGTACGGATAGTTGTAGCTGTGCCCCTGCCACTGCTTGGGCGAACCCGGGCAATACGCATACCCCTTCTTGCGCTCATCAGGCACGCCGGACGTGGACGCCGTATTATCCAGCAGCTCCCATATCTCCACGTTGTTCACCGCCATGTCGGCCACGTTCGACGAAAGGTCCGTCGCCCAGTAGACGTTCCCCACGCCCGTGCGCGAAGGATTCTGCCCGGCGGCGGGCGTCAGATACCCCTTGTTGTCCGCCGCATAAACCCCCACCCCCATGCTGGCGATCTGCTTCATGTTGTTCCCGCACATCTGCACCCGCGCGGCGTCCCGCGCGCCGGAAAGCGAAGGCAGCGTCAGCGCCAGCAGAATCGAAATGATCGAGATCACCACCAACAGTTCAATCAGCGTAAACGCCTTGGTCGTACGCGAAAATCGTTTCATGGACCTTGTCTCTCTCCATCCCGGACAAAATTAAACCCGAGTTAAGAAGGGCCATGCGCCAGCATAAGCCACATTTGCACACTCACACAAGCACAACTCACTCACCACCGAAATAGTCACCCCACATATCGATGAATTCCTGCGAAGTGATCGACGGGTTGAACCACGGCGTGCTCGTCGCGATCCCATCGGGAAGCCAGTACGCCTGGTACACCTTTTCATGCTTGATGAACTGCACATGCCCATCCACATAGTTGCTGTTGAACCCATACATGTGCCGGCCCGGAGACGTCCCAAACGGGTCCGTATACCCCGCGATATGGAAGTTCTGCGGAAACATCGGCGTCATCACGTATTGGCTGGGCCAGGTCTGCGCATACGTCGGCCGCACCCCGCCCACCGCGTTGTGATGCGTCTCCGCGAAGTAAACCTTCGCCACCGGCGTCTTTATCGACTCCACCTTCTTCATCGACATCACCGGGCTCACCGGCAGCATGTAGCGCGAGAGCATGATGTTCTGCGCATAGCTCGCCTCTTCGTACGGGTAATACCCCCCGATCCCCGGCCACTTCTTAAACTCCGCCGGACAGTACGCATACGCCTGCTTGCGCGCCGCGGGAATGCCTGATGTGGACGCCGTGTTGTCCAGCAGTTCCCAGATCTCCACGTTGTAAACCGTCATGTCCATCGCGTTGGAGGCGAGGTTCACCACCGTATACATGTTCGTCACGCCCGTCCGCGACGCGTTTTGGCCCGCCGCCGGCGTGATGTACCCCTTGTTGTCCGCCGCATACACCCCCACCCCCGCCGTGGCGATCTGCTTCATGTTGTTACCGCACACCTGCACCCGCGCCGTATCGCGCGCAGCGCCCAGCGAAGGCAGGGTCAATGAAATCAGCAATGCAATGATCGAAATCACCACCAGCAATTCGATTAGCGTAAACGCCGTGGTCCTACGCGAAAATCGTTTCATGGATTCTCTCCAGCCCGGGGACGTGATAATTTTCAATACAACACTAGAAATGAGTCGACTGACATATTAGTTTAACTCACCCCCGATACGCAAGAACAATTCCAACAAAAAAGCTGCAACGCCGTCGATTCTGACGACACTCACGTCATGACCGGACGCATGCGTTTTTACCGCCCCGTATAGTCCGGTCCCAGCGGGCATCCCTCTGAATGACCTGCCAGCATCCCCACCCGCGCCATCCCATGCAGCAAAAACCCCGGCCCCATCTGCGACTCATACCAATCGATCCCCGTCGCACCCCGAGGCAGCGCCGACGCATCAAAATACGCATCGCAAACCCTGCGCCCAAGCTCCAGCCCACCCTCCAGCCATTTGCGGTCCCGGGTCAATTCATACAAATCCGCCAGCAATCCCAGCCCCATCCCCGCATCCATCGCCGGCACCGTCACCCCCGTGGGCATGGGGGTTTTCAGATACCCCAGCCCCACCGCGCTGGCCCATTCAAGCAACCGCTTATCCCCCGTCTGCCGGTACGCGCACAAACACGTCCCCGCCGTATACGACGCCGGCGTATGCCCGTACTTGCTCCCCCACACCGGCGAAAGCCGCGTCCGCTCCGGCTTCGTGGGATGCCACAGCAGCAGAAAAGTCCCCTGCTCCAGCCCGTGGGGCGCCCCCAGAAACGCCTGGATGTACACCCCCGCGCGCTTACGCATCTCCCCGGCCAGCGCCGGCTCCCTGGCTTCCAGCAGGTCCGCAGCCTCCAGCAGGCTCACCGCCAGCGAAATCGTCTGCGCCAGCGCGTAAGCCCCCTCCATGCTCCCCGTGGGTAGATCCCGGCTTTGGATCAGCAGCAACCCCTCTGGGGAACGCTTCTCCCACCAGTAATCCATCATCGTCCGGATCTCATCCAGAAACTGCCGTCGCCCGCTCAGGCCATAGGCAAACGCCCAGTCGAAAATGTAAAACCCGCCATGCCGCGGGAAGTCCGGCGCATTTCCCGGCAAGTGCCCCCCCGCGTACGGCTCGGGGCTGTCCAGGTACGCGTGCCGTGTGTACTCCAGCGGCATGCCATTGGCCGCGGGAATCCAGTGTCCGTGCAGGCCCTCGCCAAACCGCTCCACGCACCGGGGGTTCAGCGTCGCCAGCTTCTTCCACAGCCAAAGCGGCGCCGCCCGCAAATGGTCATGCGTCGTCCCCACCACCCTGCTGCCGGATTCCACATAGCTATTGCCCACCTGGTCCTTCACCAGGTCCCAGTACGCATGCTCGCCCCAGGGGAAAAGCCCTGTCGGCGTCTGCGTGCAATGCTCCGCAAAACGCGCCAGATACTTCTCCGCCGCCTCGGCATACGCTCCACCCAACGCATACATCGTCATCAGCGTTGATTCATCATGGATCAGGTTCGATCCGCGAATCGCCCGGTCATGAATCCTTTGCCCCGGTATCGCCGCAGGCGGGTCCATCAGCATCTTCCCCGTCCGCCTGTCCAGCATCGAGGGCAACAACCCCTGATACGGCTCCCCTGCGGCAATCAATGCGTCCATCGCTCCCCGGACCCGCTCCATCAACACATGTGCTGTTTCCATCGATCAGACGCCCTCCAGGTGAGCGACTCGCGCTCAGCCAAATCCCGCGGCCTCCCAGGCCTTAAGTCCCGCCAGCGCCGCCAGGTCGGCCCGCGCCAACCCCCGCAGGTCCAGCACCACCGGGCCGGACCGGCCCTTCACCAGCGCCAGAGCCAGCCGGTAAAGCATCACATCCAGCTCGCCTTCCCCCACCGCGCATCGAATGCCCGACCCCACCGATCCGGAGTCTCCCGCTTCGGCCTGCAAAAGCGCATCGCTCAGCCGTGCGCCGGCCAGGATCGCCGCATGCTGGTGGACGGTCTTCACCGGGTCCATCCCCAGCGCAAGCAGAGTTGCCGGGTCCAGTGAAAGCCCCACCGTCCCCCCTTGCTCCTTGGACACCCACGCGGCCCCGCTCACCAATTGATCTTCGCATTGCACCGCCAGCCGCACGCCCCGTCCATCCGCGGCCTCCAATAGCGCGCTCTTGACGTCACCCGTCAAATCCTTCATCGGCAAACCCAGGTGAAGCGGCACCCGACCCAGGTCATGCGCCAACCCGATCGCCTCCACCGTCACCGCCATCGCCCTGTCCACATGCGCCGGGTCAAGGTAGTGCTTCCGCGGGATAAACAAATCCACCCCGCTCACCATCAACCCCCTGCGCGACATCGACGCCACCAAATCCTTGCGCGACCGCTCAGACAGCTCGCGAGGCCGCAACCCCGGCACCGCCGCATCAAGCTGCACCGATCGGAACCCCACCTGCGAAACCCAGTCAAACGCCCGGATCACGCCCTCCTGCCCCGCAGGAATCAGAGGCCGCAACGTCGGCGCCAACGTCAAATCCGCAACCTGCGTAATGATCATGAAGTCCTACAAACCAGCAAACCCCTCACATGCAACCACCCAGCACACGCCCCAAACTCCCGACTCTGAACTCTTGACACAAAACACGGGACCCCGGACGCGGGACACACCTCTTCCCTACCTGCTCGCAACCCCCGCCTCTTCAAATTTCCCCATGTTCCGCAACCGGTCAAACCGCTTGTCCAGCAGCTTCTGCTCCGGCAGCTTCTTCAATTCCTTCAGCGACTGGCTCACCCACCGCTCCAGCCGCTCTGCCGTCAGCATCGGGTTGCGATGCGCCCCCCCAAGGGGTTCCTCGATCACTTCGTCGATCGTCCCGTTCTTGAGGTTGTCTTCCGCCGTCAGCTTCAGCGCCTGCGCCGCAAGCTGGTTGTTCTCCGGGTTGGCGCTCTTCCACAAAATGCCCGCGCAACCCTCAGGGCTGATCACCGAGTACCACGCGTACTGCATCATCGCCACTTTGTCCGCCACGGCGATGCCCAGCGCGCCGCCAGAACCACCCTCCCCGATCACGATGCTCACGATCGGCACTTTGATCCGGCTCATCTCCAGCAGGTTCACCGCGATCGCTTCCGCCTGCCCGCGCTCTTCAGCGCCGATGCCCGGGTACGCGCCCGGCGTATCCACCAGCGTCACGATCGGCAGGCCGTACTTCTCCGCGATCTTCATCTTCAACAGCGCCTTGCGGTACCCTTCAGGGTGCGCCATGCCGAAATTGCATGAAATGCGTTCCTTCACGTCCCGGCCCTTGTGGTTGCCCACCACCATGCACTTGTGCGTGCCGATCCGGGCAAACCCCGTGATGATGGCCCGGTCGTCCGAATACCGCCGGTCCCCGTGCAGCTCGCAAAAGTCCTTGGCGATCGCATTGATGTAGTCCATCGCCTGCGGCCGCCCCGGGTGCCTGGCCACGCGCACCGTGTTCCAGGGCGAAAGTTTTTCGTAAATCTTGCGCAGCATCGCTGTGTGGTTCTGCCTCAGCTTGCGCAGCTCGTCATTCAGGTCCACGCCCTGCTCGCCGGCATGTGCCTCCAGCTCGGCGATCTGCCGCTCCAAAGCCGTCAAAGGCCGCTCAAACTCCAACTCATACGTTCCGGTATATCCGCTCATCTTCAATCTTTCCCCCTCCCCTCATAGGGAGGGCTGGAGTGAGAGTGTCATCATCTTTTCCCCCCTCTCCCTGGGGAGAGGATTGGGGTGAGGGCCGCCTTCGCATTCCCTCAACGCTCCGGACCGGGTTTTTCTTCAACCCGAACCCCGAAACCCGGAGTTCAAGACCCGCGTCGTCCTGCTATTGTAATGCCCATGACCGGCTTGAGCAGCTTATTATCGATCAATTCCGTCACCCTCGTCGGCACCGGCCTCCTGGGCGGCAGCCTGGGCCTGGCCCTGCGCCAATCCGGCTTCACAGGCGCCATCATCGGCACCGGCAGCCGGCCCGCCAGCCTCCAAAGCGCCCTGGATAAAGGCTGCATTACCCAAATCCAGACCGACGTGGCCCAGGCGGTGGCCAACACCGGCCTCATCGTCCTCGCCGGGCCCATAAACACCTTCCACGTCACCTTTAAAACCATCGCCGCCCACGCTCACCTCAAAACCGTCATCACCGATGTCGGTTCCACCAAGGCCTCCGTCGCCTCCCAGGCCGGCTCCTCGCTGGCGGCCCTGGCCCCCCGCTTCATCGGCGCACACCCCATGGCGGGCTCCGAGAAAAAAGGCCCCACACACGCCTCCGCATCCCTCTTTGCCTCCCGCCCCTGCATCCTCACCCCCACCCAATCCTCCGCCCCCGACGCCCTCGCCGCCGTCCGCGCCCTCTGGTCCGCCGTCGGCATGCGCCTCATCGAAATGTCCCCCGCCCAGCACGACCGCGCCGTCGCCCTCGTCAGCCATGTCCCCCACGCCGCCGCCACCTGCCTCATCAACACCGGCCTGGCCCACCCCGAATGCGCTTCCGTCGCCTCCACCGGCTTTCGCGACACCACCCGCATCGGCTCCGGCGACCCGGACCTTTGGCGGGAAATCTTCCTCGCCAACAAAGACGCCGTCGCCCAAGGCCTCGACCAATACATCCACGCCCTCAAGGAATTCAAAGCCCAGCTCCTCGCCGGCGACGGCCCTGCCCTGCACAAAACCCTCGACGACGCCAAGCTCTCCCGCGATCAATGGCTCACCCAATTCGATAACACCCACTCCAACCAATCCCCCTCCGAACCTGGGAAATAATCAGCTCCGTTTTTCTTCCGGGCCAAAGGCCCGCCGCTATGACAGTCAGGATCGCAGCGCTTCTGAGTACGTAGGCCCCGGTATAAATAACCTTCGATCGATTCTCCATCTTTCTTCTCTGCAAGCACTGAAAGCGCGGTCCTATCACTCTATCTTCTCGATGACTCAGACTTGAATCGCGTCACGGTTGTAGTGTTGTGGTGCTGGCAAACCAATCCAATCCCTCCCGGTCTGGTATCTTTTCCCCACAAAACAACAGGACCTCCAAATGCCCACCCACCCCTACACCCTCGGATTCCTCGGCGCCGGAAACATGGCGGAAGCCATCGCCAAGGCCGCCATCCGCGCAAACATCCTCACCCCCTCCCAGATGATCGCCTCCGACCCCAGCGACGCCCGCCGCGATCTCTTCCAATCCCTGGGCATCAAAGCCACCACCTCCAACGCAGAAGTCATCAGCCAGTCCAACCAGGTCCTGATCGCCGTCAAACCCCAGACCATCCCCCAGCTCGCCGCCGAGCTCGCCGCCAACCTCCACCCCGACCACATCCTCATCTCCATCATGGCCGGCATCACCATCACCAAGCTCTCAAACCTCATCACCGCCGCCGGCAAACCCGGCCCCTTCCGCATCGTCCGCGTCATGCCCAACACCCCCCTTATGTCCGGCGAAGGCATGGCGGGCGTCGCCACCGGCCCCGACACCCAACCCGGCGATGACTCCCTCACCATGAGCCTCTTCTCCTCCGCTGGCAAAGCCGTCACCGTCAAGGAAGACCTCATCGACGCCATCACCGCCGTCTCCGGCTCCGGCCCCGCCTACCTCTTCTTCCTCGCCGAAGCCATGGAACAGGCCGCCCGCGAACTCGGCCTCGCCGAGCACGCGCGCCTTCTCACCGCGCAAACCCTCCTGGGCTCCGCAAAACTCCTGCTGGAGTCCAACGAAGCCCCCGAAGAACTGCGCCGCAAAGTCACCAGCCCCAACGGCACCACCCATGCCGCCATCACCCACATGGAAGCCAACAACCTTAAATTCATCCTCGTCAACGCCATCAAGGCCGCCGAATCCCGCAGCAAAGAGCTCGGCAAATAACCCCACACGCCCCCACCCCTCCATCTTTCCTTCCTCCATCTACATCCCCCTCCCCCGTGACCAGGCCCTCCTCCAAGGCACTTGCATTTGGATGGGGTGCCTGGGGCTGCCGTCTGCGGCTGCCCCGGAATCCGTTGGTTTTTCCAAACCCCAGCAATGCGACACCCACGGTTAGCACTTTTTAAAACACTCTTGCACGCGCCCACATTCACGCCAATCAATCCGTACCAACTCCCTCTTACTTATCCCTTGTACCTTATCCCTTTTACCTTTCCTGACTCCCCTCTTCTTTGCTGTTAAATTCTTATCACCCCAATGACCGACACCACCCAAGAACCCAAAGTCGTCTCCACCGTCATCGGCGACATGTTCTGCGCAGGCTGCGGCTACAACATGCGCGGCCAGAACGTCTTCATCGACCCCCACACCCGGCTCCAGGTCATCCGCTGCCCTGAATGCTCCCGGTACCACGCCAGCACCAGCCGTCAGCTCTGGACCGCCAAGCTCCTCATGGGCGCCGGCTACATCTGGATTTTCCTGCTTCTTGCCTTCTACGTCGGCACATTCTGCTGCGAGATCCTCACCGCCTTCTTCATCGGTTTTGCCCTCAGGACCGATGCCCCCACGGGGGTTATTTTGATCCCCACCGCACTGCTGGCCATGAGCCCGCTCATCACCGGCTTTGTCATCTCCGCAGCCACCTCCACCGCCAGCATCATCACCCCCGTGCGCGTCATGCTCATCCGCAGCGCCGCTTACGCCGCCATCATCGCTTCCGTGGGCTTCCTTACCCTCCCCAAAGGCCCAAACGCAGGCACCGACCTCACCTTCGCCGTCATCGCCGCCATCGTCACCCACGCCGTTCTCAGCATCCAAGGCGGCCTCGCCGGCAAACCCATCATGATCTACGCCTGCCGCACCCTCCTCCCCCACTCCATCCAACCCCACGTCCTAAGCTACTGGAACATCAAGTAACCACCTGCTCTTACCTCCTCTTCCTTCCGGGTGGCATCCTCTCGTCCGCGTGAGCATGTCTTCCTCTTCATGCCCCCCTTTTCTTCAAATCCAAACGCACAACCCCACCTCTCTTCTTCCACCCCCAAGCCTGCCCATCACCCCCGCCCGCCAAAAACCAAGCATGTAAATCCTCTAAATCTTGTAAATCGTGTTAAAAATCTCTACCCACAAAGTCTCTCTCAGCAGATTCCCTCCGCCCCAATCCTCTTAATCATCCTGAATCCTCTTAATCCCAGTCAAAAAACCCGCCCTACTTCTTCTTGCGCCGTTCATGCCGGCTCACTTCCTCATGCGTTAAAAATCCCCATTTCAGCGCCACATCCTGCGTGTAATTCTTTCCTAACTGCATCGCGATCGTCGCCTTCGCCATCTCATACCCCAGGTAAAACGCGTGCGACGCATCCGTGATTCCCATCTCATCAAACAGCTCAAACGGGTCCGTGCCCTTCACGTGAAAGTCCTTGTTCATCACGTGCAGCACACCGGTGATCTGCTCGGACGACAACCCCTGCGCCTCCAGCCGTTCCACGAAGATACGCACGTTTTTGTCGGTCAATCCGGCCTTTAAATCCGCAAGCTGCTGCCCGGTAAAACCCCTCAGCCGCGACTCCCGGAACACCGCCAGCCGTGAATCCACATGCTTAGGCGGCGTCTGCTTCTCGCACGCATACTTCATCAGCCGCCGCGCGATATCGATCTCCTTCACGCTGTTTCGCGCGAAGTTGATCACCTGCGTCGTCAGCACGCTGGTGATCGCCTGCTCCTGGCAAAATCCGATCAGCAGCAGATTGATCCCCGCCGAATCCGCTTCCGTCATCTCCGTGATATTCCCGATCCCCATCATGATCGGCGTATTGGGGTAGCGCTTCCTCACCCGGGCATACCGCACCAGCGACTCTGAAAACCCCAGCCCAAGCGGCTCGATGATCGGGTCCAGGCGCATGGGCACACCGGCCTCTTCCAGCACTTCGACGGTGCGCGCCAGCGATTCCTCATCCGCAGGCGTATCGGGGATCGCCACCACCTCAGGCCGCGCCTGTGAGTCGCCTTTCACCCGCCAGTCTTTGGCGAACCGCGCATTGGTGGAGTTCACGCTCAGCACCACCGTCGCCCCGGCCTCCAGCCCCGCGAACACCTCATCGGGGTGAAACGAATCGATGCTTACTTTGAAGCCGCGGCCAACGAGTTCCTTCACCGTCGGCCCTACGCCCGCCCACGCCGGACGGTCGGTTTGCGGATCGCACCCCAGGTCGATCACATCGGCGCCATCGCGCCGATACGCCTCCGCCATCGCCAGGATGGTGTTCATGTTCAGCCGCGGCGCATGATTGATCTCCGCCAGAATTTCCACGTCATACCGGGCCAGGTCTTCAGCGCTCACGCCCCGTCGCTTGCCGCCGAACATCACGGGAATGTCCTGCAAATCTCGTGGGCCGGCCTCCACTGGCAGGCCCAGCTTCTGTGCCACCGGCGCAAGGTCCCCTCGGCAGTACCCGGGAATAATCACCCGCTCCACCCCGCAGCCCTCGGGCAGCGTCAGCTTCCGCCCCAGCCAGTCCGCGGTCATCAGCGCCGCCACCTGGATGTTCAGCACCACCACCACCGGGTCGACCTTCCCCGACGCGGCAAGCTCCCCCACCACCTGCCTCAACGCAGGCTCCGCCAGCTTCCCCGTCACAAATGCAATCTTCGGCGCCGCCATCAACCTCACCTCTGTCTTCGGGGACTGGTCCCTTTCTTCCCGGGACCTGTCTCCTTTCCCGTTGGACCTTCTACGTTTCCACGGTCACATTCTCGCATATCCGTACTTCCCCCGATTCACCCGCCCCCCGTCCTACCCGATAATAGCCCGCAACAACAAACCCCAACCGCACTCCCTCCCTCTCACCAGGCCCCAGCCCCTACACCCCAGACCATTCCCCAGGAATTGCCATGACTGAAAAATCAAAAGAAAAAACCTACACCCCCGACGAAGTCCTCAAGCGCCTCGAAAAAGACCTCCCCGGCTGGGAGCTGCGCGAAGGCTGGATCCGTCGTAAATACGTCACCCCGGGCTGGCCGTTCACACTCATGGCGGTCAACGCCATCGGCTACATCGCCGAAGCCGCCTTCCACCACCCCGACCTCAACGTATCCTGGGGCCACGTCATCGTGAAACTCCAAACCCACTCCGCCGAAGGCATCACCGACAAAGACTTCGAACTCGCCAAAAAAATCGAGCAGGCCGTCACCTGGCTCCCCGACGAAAAATCCCCCTTCGACGGCTTCGAAAAAGGCTTCAAGAAAAAGTGGATCAGGTAAAAGCTATGCCGCGTATCCCGTGTCGATGCAGCGGAGGATCAGACTTGGGATCTGAACCTCTGTTGTATTCTTGATTTCTTCGACACGGGGCTCGGGACACGGGACGCGCGACGACTGTAAAATGCCCCCATGATCCCCATCGACCTCACCGGCAAAACCGTGATCATCACCGGCGCAAGCCAGGGCCTCGGCGCGCACACCGCGCGCCTCCTCCACAAAGCAGGCGCTAACGTCGTCCTGAACTTCTTCGACGACCCCGCCGGCAACAACCGCAAAAACGCCGACGCCATCGCCGCAGAACTCGGCAGTCGCGCCCTCGCGCTCGCCGCCGATGTCCGCAAGCTCGACCAGGTCACCGCCATGATGGATCAGGCCATCTCTCACTTTGGCGGACTCGACATCCTCGTCAACAACGCCGGCATCCTCCGCGACAAAACCATCAAGAAAATGACCGTCGACGAATGGCAGTCTGTCATCGACACCAACCTCACCGGCGTCTTCAATTGCTGCAAATCCGCAGCCGAACGCATGCGTGACAACGGCCGCATCATCTCCCTGGCCAGCATCGCCGCCGCCCTGGGCTTCTTTGGCCAGGCCAACTACGCGGCCGCCAAAGCCGGCGTCAGCGCCATGTCCCGCGTTCTCTCCCGTGAACTGGGCCGCAAAGGCATCACCGTCAACGCCATCGCCCCCGGCGTCGTCCTCACCGACATGGGCAAATCCATCCCCGAAGAAGTCCGCCTCCAGATGCTCACCCAGATCCCCCTCAACCGCTTCGGCGACCCCGACGAAATCGCCAACGCCGTCCTCCTCCTCGCCAGCCCCCAGGCCAGCTACATCACCGGCCAAACCCTCCACGTCAACGGCGGCTGGTACGCAGGCATGTAAGTCGGGTTTCGGGGATCGGGTATCGGGTAAGGGCAGAGAAAGAGCGGAATTTAAGAAAGCAGGACGCCCG